>CAYXRS010000113.1:0-10758 GCA_964467195.1 uncultured Gemmatimonadaceae bacterium | reverse complement strand
TGCTCTGGCGGACCGCTCCGTCTTT
The DNA here is from genome assembly GCA_964467195.1 of uncultured Gemmatimonadaceae bacterium. Lineage (GTDB taxonomy): Bacteria > Gemmatimonadota > Gemmatimonadetes > Gemmatimonadales > Gemmatimonadaceae > CAYXRS01. Next base: position 10,733 of record CAYXRS010000113.1, on the reverse strand, counting down.
ACTACCTTCCCGGGCGAATCTTCGGAAGGGGGCTCCGACGAACTCGTTCCACACGCACAGCGAATCTCCTCGCAGCCGACCGCACGCGCCTGGCAACGCAAGCGCGCGTGAAGCCCGCATCGAATCGCGCGCTCCAACGCGGATAGATCTGGGTGGAGGCTGGACAGACGTGCCACCCTACCCGGAGACGGAAGGTGGCTTCGTCTGCAACGTGGCGATCGCCCGTCATGCCACGGTTCTGCTGCGAGCAAACACCGGCGTCAACACGGTGATCGTGGATCGAGGCGCGCGCTGGTCGGGCGAGGATCTTCTCGCGCCTGGCGGTCCGTCGCTGGCCAAAGCCGCCCTCCGCCGCGCGCGAATTCGCGGCGTTGAGTTGGTGATGGAAAGCGACTTCCCTGCCGGAGCCGGGCTTGGTGGATCCTCCGCCGCTGGAGTGGCGCTGGCAGCCGCGCTTGCCTCGCTGCGCGGCGAGGGGCTCTCCCGAATGGAACTTGCCGAGCGCAGTCGCGAGGTGGAGGTGGAGGAACTCGGCGTAGCGGGGGGACGTCAGGATCACTATGCCGCCGCTTTTGGAGGCGCCCAGGCGCTAACCTTCGCCGCATCGGTTGGCGTACGGAGTATTCCGCTCTCGGACCGGACCATCCAGGCACTCCAACGGCGGTTCGTGGTCGCCTACACCGGAGAATCGCGGATCTCCGGAGAGACGATATCCGCCGTGATCGACGCCTTCCGCGCGCGCCAACCCACCGTGATTGCGGCACTGGCGAGGATGAAGGCGCTGGCAATGATGATGGCTGAGGCGCTGCAGCGCGCCGACATCGACGAGATCGGCCAGCTGGTGGGCGAGCACTGGCTGCACCAGCGCAGTCTGCATCCGCGAATCACGACTGCCGGGATCGAGCAGGTGATGCACGCCGGTTCGCGAGCTGGCGCCCTCGGAGGCAAGGCACTTGGCGCTTCGGGCGGCGGGTGCGTGCTGCTCATCGCCGACGACGACAGAGCTGAAGAAGTTCGGCGGGCGGCCTCACGCATCGCCTCCATTATTCCGTTCGCTATCGATCGGGAAGGCGTGAGGGTTCGCCCTTCGGGATGACGATCATGTTACGACAGGGCGTCGACCGGCTCGATCAGACGTTGCTCATCTGCAGCAATGCTCAGGAGACCATATCAACGGATGAACATCCCTCGGGGTGACGCGATCGCTTTGACCCGCGAGCTGATTCGAATCGACTCGCGCAACCCGGGGCTGGTGCCAGGCGGCCCTGGCGAAGCCGCGGTGGCGAGCTCCCTTGCCGCGGTGCTCGAGGGCTGGGGCATGCGAGTGGAGGTGCGGGAGGCAGCGCCGGGCCGTCCGTGCGTGATCGCGCGTATGGGGAGTGGGTCGGGCCGAAGCTTGATGTTCAACGGACATCTGGACGTGGTGGACGTGATAGGAATGCGACACGAGCCGTTCGCCGCCATCGAGCAGGATGATCGCCTTTATGGCCGAGGCTCCGCGGACATGAAGGCAGGCGTGGCTGCCATGTGCGCGGCAACCGCACGGGCGGCCGGGCAGCTTGGAGGAGAGATCGTGATTGCCGCCGTTTGCGATGAAGAGGATCGCAGCATCGGCACCAGGGCGCTGGTGGATTGGGGGATCCGCGCGGACGCCGCGATTGTAACGGAGCCCACACGACTCGCCATAGCGCCGTCGCACCGCGGCTTCGTGTGGCTCCAGATCGCTGTTCAGGGTCGTGCCGCTCATGGAAGCCGATATGACCTCGGCATCGATGCCATCCGGCACGCGGCGCTGCTCCTGGCAGAGCTGGACAGTCTGGAAGAACGAGAGCTGGCCGAGCGAACGCACCCACTGTTGGGGCACGCATCGCTGCATGCGTCGCGCATCGAGGGAGGATCTGGGTGGTCGACGTATCCCGATCGATGTCTGCTCCAGGTGGAGCGCCGTACGGTGCCCGGCGAGTCGGCAACCGCGGTGGAGGCGGAGATCGCCGCCGCGTGCGAACGCGTTCGCTCCCGGCGCCCCGCATTTCAGGCGAATGTCACGGTGGCCTTCGCCCAGAATCCGAGCGATGTCGCTCCCGAGGCGCCGATCGTGCGGGAGATGGCGTGCGCGGTGGCCGCGATCGGCGATGAGGTGCGCATCGAAGGACTCAGTGCCTGGACCGACGCCGCCATCCTGAACGAAGCTGGCATTCCGGCAATTTGTTATGGGCCAGGAGACATCGCGCTCGCTCATTCCGATGTGGAATGGGTTCCGATCCCCGACATCGAGCGGTGCACGGAGTCGCTGGCCGCTCTGGCGAGTGCATGGAGCAACCCACGGAGCTGATTTTGACACAGTTTACTCATGAACGTTACGAAGAGCTGGAGCGCGCGATTCTGGACCGCAAGCGAATAGCGGTGTTCCGGCGTGGAACGGAGTACGTGGTTATTCCGCGGGCGCTGCGCTTTGCGGAGGGCCGCGAAGCGATCGATGCGGTTCATCCGACCACGGGGGAGACAATGACCTTCTTCGTGGATGAGATGAACGACTTCCAGGTGATCCATTGACCGCGAAAGGATCAGACACGCCGCTGGTTGCCGTGTACGCGGATGAATCCTGTCTCGGGAACGGCCGCGAAGGTGCGAACCCGGGAGGAGCGGGCGGATTGATCGAACTCCTTCGTAAGGGCGCCGGCGGCATCGCGCGGCGAGACTACTGGATTTCGGAACCAGCTACGACCAACAACCGCATGGCGCTGCGTTCAGCCATCGAGGCGCTGCGGATTCTTGGCGCGAAGGGGCAACGATTGCGCGTGGTGTTCACGAGCGACTCGCAGTACCTGGTGCGTGGCATGACCGACTGGGTTCATGGCTGGGCAGCACGCGGGTGGCGTCGGAAGGGCGGCGCGATCGAGAACCTGGAGCTCTGGCGCGAACTTGTGGATGCCGCACGCCGGCACGAGGTGGTTTGGAGGTGGGTGCGAGGACACGCCGGCCACCCCCAGAACGAATACGCCAACATGCTGGCCACCCGTGCCGCCGCCAGGCAGACGCAGTCGGACGGGGCGGTTCCCTCGGCCTTCGAGGACTGGCTCGAATCGGAGCGCGAGAGGGGACGCGTGACGCTGGCACCAGACCCGGTGCCGGATCCCGCCTCGTTTCGGCCGGGACGCTCGCTGCCGACCTGAGTGAACGCCGTCCGTTACCGACTCAAGAGGGGAAACGTCCTATTCATGCGGACTTACCTCTTCCCTCCCGACCATGCGAAAGGGTATTCTGATCATCGCCATCGGCATTGGCATCGGTTACTGGTTCGGCTTCAAGGATGCGCGAGCGCACAACGAGGACGTCGTCACGCGCATCGTCCACCGGGTTGGCGGCTCCAACCGGGAGAACTTCAGGACGAGCGATGTAGACTCGCGAATGGAGCGGCTGGAGCGCTGATCCTTTCGTTGGCGACCGCGACCGCCACGATGGCCCTTGCGCGCCGCAGCTCCACTGATTGCGACCCGGCCAGCTGGTTCGCCCCACGCCACCACTTGCGCGGGCGCTGACGCTCGCGCACCTAATAGGGCGACAGCTGGCCGCCACACCTGGCGCGACCTGATTTCCACGCCGACCGAAAAGAATGGACGACCTCGACCGTATGTTCCGGCGGTTGGTGCAGAACATCCGCAACGGTTTCCCGGAATACCTGACGCGCCCCTTTGAAGTCGCGGAGATCTACCAGAGCATCATCCCCTATCGCCACAACCGACGCGAGCTCGCAATCGAGACGAACCAGGATTACGAGCTCGCGCTGTGCCAGCTCCTTGCCGGCGCCAGGAACTATGTGGAGGGCGAGGAGATCATGCAGGAGACGATCCGACGAGAGCTGGGCGGCACTAACCCGAACACCTCCATCTATCGAGAGTTCGCCGCAACTCGAGTCACGCTCTCTACCACCGCTCTGAGGCGGTACGAGCAGCTGGCCGTGGCGGATGGGAATGTAGCAGTGCCGCTGGCCGAAGCCGCCAGCGAAGAACCCGAGCCGTCACGCGCGCCGGAACCGCCGCGGGAAGCTGCGACCGAGCAGAAGGAGCCCTCGCGTGGTGGGCGGCCGAGCGGCGGCGGAATCGCCGGTGGAACATGCCGGTATTGCGATGGTGCCCTTCCAATCGAGCGGCGCTCGATCTTCTGTCCGCACTGTGGGCAGGATCTCACCGTTCAACGCTGCCCGGCATGCGGTACGGAGCTGGACAGCTCATGGAAGTTCTGCATCACTTGCGGCAGGGGAATCGGGCGATCGTGACGCGGAGCCACGCGCTCGTGGCATGGGTCGTATTCGCATTGGCGTGCGGCGGTGAGCACGCTCGCGACTGGGGGCGCGAGGACACCGCGGCAATGATAGCCGACAGCGTCGCGGCGCTGGACACCGCGCCAGCGCCGCTTGGCGGCATGCCTGATGAGCCGGATGAACTCACCACATCACCAGACGAGATCGTGCTCGCCGCGGACAGCGCCGCAGGCGATCACGTCTTTCACCGGCGTGGGCAGTGCTTCACCTGCCATGGGGCGGCTGGCGAGGGGATGGACCGGCTTGGCCCCAGTCTGCGCCGAAGCGTCTGGCTGCACAGCGACGGCTCGATTGCAGGCATCCAGCGGACGATCGCGATGGGCGTTGCAAGTCCGCAGATCGCCCCCATTGCCATGCCGGGGTTCTCGCGCCAGTTATCTTCAGAGGAGTTGCGCCAGGTGGCTGCGTACGTTTACACGCTTGGCCGCGGTGGGACTGTGCTCGAGGAGGGATTGGATGAGGATCCGTAGCTTGGAACGCGGCTTGGCGGCTTGCGCGCTCGCGGTGGCGGCCGCTTGCGCCACGTCGGCTCGCGAGGTTCAGAACGAGCCCGCGGTGCTCACCGGTGAGGAAATAGCCTCGGTGAGTGTGGCCACGGCCTACGACGCTGTCGCACGACTCAGGCCCAGCTATCTGCGGTCGACGGGTGGGCAGACGCGGGTGGTCTACATGAACACGCACGTCGTCGGTGGCGTGGAAGCGCTAAGGGACATTCCCGCGTTCCGCGTGCGGGAGATCCGGTATCTATCCCCCCGCGAGGCAACGGAACGGCTGGGAAGGGGACATGAAGGCGGCGTCATCATTGTCACGACGCGCCCCGCCAGCTGACTCAGCACCCTCGCTTGAACCACCGAGTACGGCCGCGCATTATGCACGTGCGCGGCCGTTTGCGCATCGGTTGAACACCAGAACAGGCAGAGTGGAATCGTGGGCACGCAGGGAACCGCCAGGGATGTCGTTTTTCTATCGGCCGTCCGGACGCCATTCGGCAGCTTTGGCGGATCGCTGAAGGATCTGTCGGCCACCGAGATCACCGCGCACGCGGCGCGTTGCGCCCTCGAGCGTGCGGGGCTTGCTGGCGACGAGGTGCGTGATGCCGTGTTCGGCAACGCTCTCCAGACGAGCAGCGATGCCATCTACTTCGCTCGGCACGTAGCTCTGAAGGCGGGTTGCCCGATCGAGACGCGCGCGCTTACGGTGAACAGACTGTGCGCCTCGGGGTTTCAGGCGGTGGTGAGCGGCGCCCAGGACGTTCTGCTGGGGGACGCCGATGTAGCGCTGGTGGGCGGCGGTGAATCGATGTCGCAGGCGCCGCACGTGATTCGCGGACTTCGATGGGGAGTCCCGCTCGGCAAGCGCCCGCCTCTGGAGGATCTGCTCTGGGACGCATTGCGCGATTCGATGTGCGGGCTCTCAATGGCGGAGACGGCAGAGAAGCTGGCGGAGCAGTACCGGCTCGACCGGCGAACGGTGGACGAGTTCGCGCTCCGCTCTCAGGAGCTGGCACGCGATGCCTGGAAGGCTGGTATCTACGACGATGAGGTCGCTGGAATTCCGGTTCGAGATCCCAGAACGGGGGCCTCCGTGGAGTTCCGTCAGGATGAGCACATGCGGCCGCAGAGCACCATGGAAGGACTCGCGAAGCTGAAGCCGTACTTCAAGGCCGATGGGTTGGTGACGGCGGGCAACGCTTCGGGCATAGGCGATGGCGCTGCCGCGCTGGTGATATCTAGCGCGGAGTTCGCGCGGCAGCGCGGCGCGCCGCTGCTCGGCCGACTCGTCTCCTGGGGGATCGCCGGTGTCGACCCGTCGATCATGGGAATCGGACCGGTGCCGGCAGCGCGTGAGGCACTCGCCCGCGCGGGGATGACGCTCGATGAGATGGATCTCATCGAGGTGAACGAGGCGTTCGCACCGCAAGCTGTGGCGGTCGAGCGGGAGCTCGGCATTCCGCGCGAGAAGCTCAACGTTCACGGCGGGGCGATCGCGCTCAGCCACCCGCTCGCCGCGTCCGGTGCGCGCATCACGGCACATCTGCTGCATGCGCTGCGGCGAATCGGAAAGCGCTATGCCCTGGGAAGCGCCTGTATCGGCGGCGGCCAGGGAATGGCGGTGATCGTGGAGGCTCATGGGTGAGGCGAAGCGGGGCTTCGGGCGCGTGCCAGGGGGGAGGGCCCGGGGCCAACTGACCGGGAGCCGCACTTCGCGGAGGTGGCTCCGTCTCCTCCTGCTGTCATTCCTGCTGCCCTCATGCGTGCCGTCAGCGCGGGAGGCCGCGCCGTTGCAGCGCGTGGACCAGCCGCCGTGGCCTGTCGTCACCCGTGAGCACGTGGATCTCTGGCTGCATGGATTCGCGATGGTACAGGATGATACCGCGCGGATTCCGTTCTTCCAGCGCGACTACCGCCAACGGATGGTGGCCGTGAAGTCGCGTGCAAATGTGAGCACTGCTCTGGATGCCAATCGGGAGACGCTGCGCGCCCACATGGCCACCCGTCCCGGTTTGATCAACGCGCAATTCCTGGCGTTGTACTTCGGCTCCTGGCGGGACATTCAGCGTGCCAGCGAAATCTTCATCCAGGCCGAAGGTGACCCGCGACGATCGGGGGACGCGCAGATCCAGACGATCATCGCCACGTTCGCCAACGTTTTTCCGGCACGCGCCGATCGCGAATGGCTCCGGTTGTTCGTGACCTCGCTCAGCGAGGAGCACGAGCGCTTCTATGGACCGTACTGGACAGCGCAGCAGAGCGACCGCGCCTCAGTGATGGCGCGGCTCGACTCCATCTGGGCACAGCGCTACCTGCCGGCCTTCCAACGCTTCCTCAACAACTCGCAGCTGCCGCAAGGCACCCTGATCCCTTCGCTTACCATCGGCGCCGAAGGGAGGACTGTTCTCAACCGTCCGCCGGGCGTGATGATCGTGACTCCCTTACCCGAGCGGCCGGAAAATGCGATCGAGGTACTCTACGTGTTCGCGCACGAGGCAATCATTCCGGTCGTGCAGACATCGGTAGAGGACCACGTGACGCCAGCGCAACGGCGTGAGGGCGTCGCGACGCAGTTCATCGCCAATGGGACGGTTCGAGGCGGGGCACTGCTGCTGGAGCGCGTGGCACCCGAGCTGGTTGACGGCTACGTGCGCTTCTATCTGACGGCAGCCGGTCTCGCCTCCCCTACCGAAGGGGGGGAGGCTCGCGCCGCGTTTGCCGGCGCGTTTCCCCTTCCAGACCAGATGCTCAGCGCCATCAACTCGCAGCTGGACGTCGTGATGCAGGGGATCTGAGCCGTGAGCGAGCATCCCGTTGCGCCTACGCCATCCCCTCCCCCGGGACCGCCCGTATCGCGACAGCTGCAGCTGGACCGCGCCGGACTCGAGCGTGTACTCGCCAGGGCAGCGGAGCTGCAGGCTTCGCTCACCGACAGCCATGAGCTGCTGTCCGAGACTCAGCTCATCGAGATCGGCCGCGAGGTGGGTCTGTCACCGCAGCACGTACGCCAGGCGCTTGCCGAGGAGCGCGCGCGCGTCGCGATGCCAGAGGCGCAGGATGCTGTGTCGAGGCTCTTCGGCCCATCGGTCGTTCAGGCAAGGCGAACGATGCACGGCGAACCGGCCGCTCTCCTGGCGTCGCTCGATGGCTTGATGCAGCGTGAGGAAAGTCTGCAGGTGAAACGACGTTTCCAGGACCGGATCCTGTGGGAGCCACGGAAGGGATTTCTGAGCGAGATGCAGCGCACGCTCGATTTTGGCGGCCGCGGTTATCACCTGTGCCGGGCGCACGAGGTTGCGGCCTCGGTCGTGCCCGTGGACCAGGGGCGGGTCCTCGTACACCTGACCAGCGACATCCGGCCGGCCCGGTCGCACCGATTGCTCGCCGGGGGCGCGCTCACAGGAAGCGGAGCGGCCGCCACCGCCATTCTCCTGCTCCTTGGCGTCTTCGCGCCCGTGGCCGCTGGTGCCACACTGGTGGGTGTCGGCTCAGGCTACCTGGTAGCCCGAGCGCATGGACCGTTGGCCGAGCGCGTGCACCTGGCGCTGGAGCAGGTACTCGACCGGCTCGAGCGCGGAGAACCGCCGCGCCGGGGGCTGTTGAGCGACCTGAAGAAGAACGTCGGTGGAATTCGCGATCTCTGAATGCTGGAGGTGAAGCGCAACATGACCGAGATAAGAACGGTGGGAGTACTTGGCGCCGGCCTGATGGGGAGCGGGATCGCGCACGTTACCGCGCTAGCCGGCTTTCAGACCCGCGTACGCGAAGTCTCGGACGCGCTGTGCCAACGAGGGCGCAAATCCATCGAGAAAGCAATGCAGCGCTCGGTGGACAAGGGCAAGCTCGACGCCGCGGCGAAGGATTCGGCGCTGGAACGGTTGCAGTTCACTACCGATACCCGAAGGCTCGAGGGGTGCGATCTCATCATCGAGGCGATCGTGGAAGAGCTGGAGGTCAAGAACGCGCTCTGGAAGGAGCTGGATGGGATCTGCCCGGCGCATACGATATTCGCCTCGAACACGTCCAGCCTCACCATCGCCGCGATGGCGGCAGCCACGGCACGCGGCGACCGCATGGTGGGCTTGCACTTCTTCAATCCCGTGCCGGTCATGAAGCTGGTGGAAGTCGTGAAAACCGTTACCACCAGCGCGGAGACGTTCTCCCGCGCCTTCGAGTTCGCACGCCGAATTGGTAAGGAACCGATTGCCGCCAAGGACAATTCGGGCTTCGTGGTCAACCTCCTGCTGATCCCCTACCTGCTCGATGCGATCACGGCACTGGAACGGGGCGTGGCGTCGGTGCACGACATCGACAAGGGAATGACGCTGGGGACTGGCCATCCCATGGGACCGTTTACGCTGCTCGATTTCGTCGGCCTGGACACGACCTGTCGCATAGCGGAGATAATGTTCGACGAGTATCGCGAGCGACGCTACGCACCGCCGCCCTTGCTGAAGCGGATGGTCCTGGCCGGGATGTACGGCAGGAAGTCGGGCAAGGGGTTTTACGACTACTCGGTGGATCCGCCGCGAGTGGTGGACCTGGGACTTTGAGGCAGGGCGCTGGCCTCTGTCGCCTGCGAAGGTCCCTTGATTCGCCCAATGAGCCACCGCACCCCCGCATTGCTTCCGGCCACACATGTCGAAGCGGCAAGCAGAGCTCTCACCTCACGACGGCTGATCTTCACCGAGCCCCCTGGACGCAGCATGGCGTCGCTTCGCTCGAGCTCACGAAGCGTCGCGTAGCAGTAGACGAGCGGGAGCAGACAGAAGAGCCGGATCGAGACATACCGCCGAGGGAGGCGCAGCAGGTACTCCGTTGCGTCCTCGAGACCGTTTCTGGCGAGCTTGATCAGCGGTTCGAGCGCACGTCTGTTCCGCGGGCGGTGCTCCGGAGCAAGGAGCAGTTCGTGTCGGCTCCCCTCGGCGGCCAGCAGGTCGGCCGGTATGTAGATCGAGTTCTCGAAGCCGACGTCCCGCGGGATGTCCTTCAGGATGTTCACCGTCTGCAAAGCCTCGGCAAATCCCTGAGAGCGCGCGCGCAGATAGGCAACATCACTCTCGCTGAGGCGCGTAGCGTGAACTTCCCACAGGTCGGTGAGTAGGTAGCCGACCGTGCCCGCTACGTAGTAGCAGTACTCGCGGTACTCCTCAAAGCTTCGGATGCGGATACCGGCGCGGTGCTGGAGGACGAATCGCTTCATGCCGGTGATCATCTCGCGAACCCAGCGGGCGAGTGCGGAGCGCGATGGCGGCGGCAGAGTGGAGTAGAGGGCGAACACGAGATCGGCGTGTCGCACCAGCCGGACGTGCGCCGGCTCCCCCTGAATTTCCTGAAGCTGTCGAGGCAGCCGCTCGGCCAGCAACGGATCGTCGAGCGCCTCGGCAAGACGGTCCAGCAGTGCCGCTTTCATCTCGGGCGAGCCGACGGGCTCATCCTCGATGGTGTCTGCAATCCGGCAGAGCAGATAGCCGGCCAGTACTGCGCGGCCAAGCGAGCCCGGCAAGACACGGATGCCCAGCGCAAAGGTGCGCGAAACCGCCGGGAGAATCTCCTGACAGAAGCGCTCCGCATGTCGGAGGCGGTGAGAATCGAGTGCGATCTCGCTCATTTCTCGGAGGAGACTCTGTGCATGTTCGCGCGAAAGATACCCCCTTCCCCTGCCGGGGACAGCCTTGAGCGACGGACTCGGCTAACGCATCCTGCATCCGTGAAGCCACCTCCTGATTTTCGCGGGATCTTCCGAACCGATGACATCGCCCGCGCGCTGTACGCCGAGGGGGCCGGGATCGGCCGTGTGATTCCAGCGGCGGTCGCCGTCCCCGGGAATGCGGACGCTGTGAGCGCACTGGTGCGCTGGGCGCGGGCGTCGGGGTTGCCGCTCGTACCACGCGGATCCGGAAGCGGAATGGCGGGGGGCG
>CAYXRS010000112.1:0-10839 GCA_964467195.1 uncultured Gemmatimonadaceae bacterium | reverse complement strand
CGGAGGCGCTGCTCACCGTGTTCCGCATCGAGGAGCGTCCCGAGGAGAGAGCGCGCGTATCGGCATGGGCGCGCAACGTTCTCACCAGCACGCGGCTGTTGCTCGATTCGCCAGCGGCCGAAGACCCGCAGCTTGCCGGCCTTCTACAGGATCTCGAGCTCGTGCTCGCACAGATTGCCGCGCTGGGTGAAGGCCGCGATGCCGAGCGCGAATTGATCGACGACACGATCAGACAACGTGATGTACTCCCCCGTCTTCGGACGGTCACACCGACTGGCGCGTCGAGCGCCGGCGCATAGAGAGGATGGAATGATGCACACCCTACTGGTGTTGATGGCTGCGGCGCTGCTGGTGGCGCCCGCGATGGGGACGGAGCTGTTCGCACAGAATGCTCGTCCGGCTGCCGAGGCTCGCGCCGCCGTGGCCGCCGATTCCATGGATCGAGTGGCGCGAGCGATGCTGAACAATGGGGAGTACAGGCGCGCCGCGGCGTCCTTTAGTGAGCTTCAGCGCCGGTATCCGGACTCGCAGGTGGCGCCAGCTGCGCTCTACTGGCAGGCGTTCGCGCTCTACCGCCTGGGCTCCTCGAGTGCACTGACAGACGTGCTCGCCGAGGCGCGCATGGCAGTCGATCGCCTTGCCGAACTCTATCCGCATGCGCTCAACCCGGATGTGCGGACGCTTGCCCTGCGGATAGATGGCATGCTTGCACAGCTGGGGGATGTGAGCGCGGCGCAAGCCGTGACCGCGGCAGCAGTGGCACCGCCGGCGCCTCCCACACCGCCGCGAGGCGCTGCTCCAGCGCCCGCACCCGTAATGGCGCCGGCACCGCCGTCACCGCGCGCAAACGCACCGGGCCCGAGCCGGCGGCCGGCCGACTGCCCGGATGATGAAGATCACGAGGTTCGCGTTGCGGCCTTGAACGCGCTGCTTCAGGTAGACGCCGAGCGTGCGATGCCCATTCTCCAGCAGGTACTGCAGCGTCGCGACCCCTGTTCTGTGGAGCTGCGCCGCCGCGCCGTTTTCTTGGTGCAGCAGAAGCGGGTACCGGAGACAGATCGCATCCTGCTGGATGTGGCGCGAAATGATCCCGACTCCGACGTTCGCGGCCAGGCGGTGCACTGGCTGGCGAGCGTGAATACGGAAGGCGCCGTGACGGCGCTGGAAGAGATTCTGCTCAGGGGCACAGACGACCAGCTTCGCGACCGGGCGCTGTTCGCGCTCTCCCGGCACCCCAGCGAGCGAGCGCCCGCCATTCTTCGTCGTGTCGTCGAAGATGAGCGTGCCTCAACGGAGCTGCGGCAGCGTGCCATCTTCTGGGTGGCCGAGCGTCGGGGTAACAGCGAGTATCTGCGTTCGCTATACGGCCGGGTGCAGGACGAGAAGATCAAGGAGCACATCCTCTTCGGGCTCTCCCGGTCGGCCGACGCGGAGGATGGGCGGTGGCTCATGAACATAGCGCTACGCTCCGATGAGCCAATCGAGCTGCGCAAGCGCGCGCTGTTCTGGGCGTCGCAGCGGCGCACGCTGCCGTCCGCCGAGCTCATTGCGCTCTACGAGCGTGTCACCGACCGCGAGATGAAAGAGCAGCTCATCTATTTGTACTCGCAGCGCCGCACCGAGGAGACCACCACCAAGCTGATCGACATCGTACGCCGCGAGCGCGATCCGGAACTGCGCAAGCGTGCCATCTTCTGGCTGGGCCAGTCCAAGGATCCGCGCGCCGCCGAGGTGCTGCGGGAGGTGATCACGCCATGACCACGTCATTCTGCGTGAAGGCCGGCGCCGTGCTGGCGCTGGCCGCACTCATCGGAACTCCAGCGCAGGCGTCAGCGCAGCGGCTGGACGACCGCGTCGCCGCTGTTCGCGACGGTGATGTGCGCTTCACCTTCGCGGCGCGCGAGGGAGTGTGCGGCCACCATCAGGGTGAAGGCTGGGTGACGAGGCGTGCGCAGCCAGCGGAATGGGAAAGCGGCTGCCGTCGCGAGCCGGTTCGCGTGGCACTGTCGCTCGAGGGGGGACGCGTGACCGACGTGCGAACCTACGTCGGCGGCGAGTGGATGCCGCCGGAGGGAGCGGTCACGGACCTGGGCACCGTGGCCGCGCCGGAGGCGGCGCGATATCTCGTAACGCTGGCTTCGACTGCCCCTGAACGTGCCGCCGATCGCGCGGTTTCGGCGGCTACGCTGGCGGACAGCGCCGATGTCTGGCGTCAGCTTCTGGCGCTGGCCAGGGACGAGAACCGCCCCACACGCCTGCGCCGCACGGCAACGTTCTGGGTAGCGCATGCCGCTGGCGAGCGGATCACCGGCGAGCTTCGCGACATGGTTGCTTCGGACTCCATCGATCTGGATGTGCGGGAGCATGCCGTGTTCGCCCTGTCTCGGCGTCCGCGTGACGAGGCCATTCCCGCTCTGATCGAGATCGCCCGGGGCCCGGCGCACCCCCGTATTCGCCAGCGCGCGCTCTTCTGGCTCGGGCAATCGCGCGATGAACGGGCCATGAGGCTTTTCGAGGAGCTGTTGGGGGGGTGAGTTCGGGTCAGAGGATGAAGGATTCCGACTCGTATCGCGCGGGAACCAGGAAGACCCTAATTGCCGTCAGCCACCGTATCACTCCCGGGAGCCGGCAGTCCCACGTCGAGATCGTTCCAGTGCATGATCGCATTCCAGACGAAGGCGAAGTTGCCGTGCGACTGGAAACGGTGCAGTGGGTTGAAGCCGAACAGCACGACGTGTCCTTCACCCACGCGCAGGCTGACGATGGCCGGCTGTCCCGCGAGCTCGGCGGGATTCTGTACGAGTCCGCTCATGAACAGCTCGTCGGCGGGCGCGTATCGCACGAGGACGTTGCCGTTCAACCGAGCGGGCACGTTGAAGTACGGCCCGAACCGATGATAGAGCGGCATGGTTTCGCCATAGCCGTACGTTACCGGGTGCTGCCGCTGTTCCGTCTTGCCCTTCACGATTGAGCCCGGCACGAACAGTGAACGGGGCGTGGTGGTGGAGATATCGCGTACGATGCCGAAGTCGACGGGCAACGCGCTCGCCGAACCGAGCGTGATGAGCGTTCCTCCTTCGGCGACGAAATCACGGAGCGCCGCGAGCCCTTCATAAGCCATCCCCCCAGTGACGTCATCCGTGGAGTCGGGGAAGCCATGCGTCGGAAACTCTTCCGTCCGCGTGTATGGCAGCGGGGAGAACCGCGTGTCGACACCGGAGAAGATCGTTCTTCCCGTCGCGGTGGCGCCCTGCGATGGGAAGAGGATCACGTCGAAGCGCTCGCGCAACTGCATCCCCTTCAGCTTGTCCTCGCCTACATAGGCGTAGGAAACGCCGAGCTGATCGAGCGTGTAGCGAGCCCACCCCTCATCCTGCGTGTTGCGCCAAGAGTGGAGCAGTGCCACGCGCGGCAGCTCCATCTGGTGCCGCGCTACGTCGCGCACGGCAGCCGCGTTGGCCGCATGGACCGTGAGCCCATAGTCGCGCGCCACGTCGTGCAGGATCGCGTCGGCTTGCCCCACTTCCACGAGCCAGGCGCCGGGCGGAATGGCGAGTCGGCCCAGGCGCACCGTGTCCTGCGCGGCCCACATCGGCACATCCTTCAACACCCAACGCGCCGCAATCGAGCGTGAGCTCGCTTCCGGCACCACCACCCACCACGCGGCGCCACGTGCGGAAGTGACCGTGCCGGGCAGCACCACCGCACCTTCCACGGGCTGCATCGCCAGGCGGAGTACGGTGGAATCCTCCACCGCCCACGCGTTCACGTTGAACATCAGCGGGAAGGTCCAGCCCACGTCATCGTAGGGGCGGGGCGCGCTCTCGGGGAAGCGCTGCACTTCCATGATCGTCTGAACGAAGTTCCGATACGGCTGATCCATGCGGATCACGTAGTCCCCGCGGGCTACGGTAGTGTTGCCGTACGACGCAGCCGCGTCCGCCTGGTGCACCTCGATACCTTGTCGGCCGAGCAGCGAGACCATGTAGGAAACGTCGCCGCGACGCGGCTGATCGGCGGGCACCACCCAGGCGTACGGCGCCTGCGTACGGCCGCGGGTGACCGCATTATTGGCCTTGGTCCAGTACTGGTCCAGGATGCGCGTGCGATTCTGCGCCGCCAACGACAGGATGGAGAGCGCACCGCTCTGCATGTAGTTGGTGTTGTTGCGCATCGACCAGAGAGTAGTTGAGCGCGGCGGATTGGGGCGATACCACTGCACCTCCGTCGCGGCGCGCGGCAGGTCGCGCCTCATGGTGTTCGGAACGCTGCTGCCAAACGTCTCGTAGAACCGCCCCACGGCATTGCGTACATTGGTCACCCAGAGGAGGTAACCCGGGTACCAGCCATCATAGAATCCGTGCGTCCAGACGCCGGGCAGTCCGCGCGCCGTGAGATCGGTTACCTCCCAGTTTGCCATCCACTGCCATTCGCTCACCGCGATCGGATCGATCTGCGGGTTGTAAGGGCCGGTGCCGGTGGAGGTATACAGGTAGGGCACGGACTCGTGCAGGTCGTGCCCGATCGGATACTTCCATTCCTCGAACAACGCCACGGAGATCTGCGTAAGGCGGGCGCTGAGCTGGAGACCGTCGCGGTTGTTGTCGTGAAAGATGTACTTCCCCCAGTACGGCGGGCCGGGCACGCGGTCTTCCGTCCGCATCGTGCCTTGATTGTGCCGGCGATGCCAGTCCACCACGCGGTTGCGCCCATCCGGCTCGGCCACGGGAACGATGAACACCACTACGCTGTCGCGGATCATCCGGATGAGCGGGTCATCGGATGCCGCAAGGCGATACGCCAGCTCCATCACCATCTCCGGCGGACCTGTCTCGGGTGAGTGCAAACCGGCGTAGAACGTGTAGACCACAGGCAGGTCGCGGATGAGTCGGTCAGCCGCCTCGCGATCGGTGCGCCTGGGGTCGGCGAGAGCGTTGAGTGCGCGCTTGATCTGCTCCAGACGGCCGAGGTTTGCTTCACTCCCCACCTGCACGAGCGCCAGCTGGTTGTTCTCCTCTGTTTCGCCGAGGAGCTGGAAGCGAACCCGCGGCGAGCTGTTGGCGAGAGCCGTGAGGTAGGCATAGATCTCGTCCACCCGATGCAGAACGCCGGGCTTGCCGATCGGATAGCCGAAATGAGTGGTGGGCGAAACGACCGTGGCGTGGGCGGGGAGGTGATTGACGAGCGGAGTCGTGTACTCCGGCATCGTGGTCCAGGAGAGGATCAGCTCAGTGCTCGCGACATCCACCTCCTGTCCCCAGGGCGTGTTTGCCGGCACCTGAGTGTGCCTATGCCAATCGAAGGTCTGAGGGGGCGGGGGCGCAGTATCGGCGCGCGCTGCCGGCGAGCCGGTCGCCGCCGGCGATTGAGCCTGTATCTGGGCGAGCGGAAGGCAGCAAAGAAGGACGATTAGCGGCGTGTTCTGACGGAAGCGCATGGCTGGGCGGACGCGAGAGGATGGAGCCGGGTTCCGGCGCGGGACTCAGGAGAGTCTATCGTCAGACGCACCGGCGCGTCCAGGGACGAAGGTGCGGGGCGTGGGCGCCGGGTCGGCCGTGGTCGCCTTCAACGGCGGGCATTTCTCCGGCGGACACCCATGGGGATGGCTGGTGCGCGGCGGGATCAGCGAGGCGCTACAGTCATACCCGATGCTGTTGCGCGACGACGGTGTGATTCCGCCGGAACTGCGGGCCCGCAACGAGCTGATAGATCTCACCCACCGGGACGCTCGTCTGGCGGTTGGCGAGCTGCGCGACGGTCGCCTGATCGTCGCGCTGACTCGCTTCGACGCGCTTGATGGCCGCATGTCGTCGCTGCCGTTCGGCCCCACCGTTCCGGAGATGGCAGCGCTGATGGGCGCGCTCGGCAGTCGTGCCGCCGTGCTCCTCGATGGCGGGATCTCTGCCCAACTGGTGGTGCGCGATCGCGCGGGCACGACCAGGGAGTGGAAAGGGATGCGAATGGTTCCGCTCGGGATTCTGCTCGTGCCTCGTGATTGAAGGACTGGTCCATGGCTGCTCACGGCAGTCGACCGCTAGCGGGAATCAAGTAGACCAGCTCGGGGTATGGATCCTCCCGCAGGACGAAGAGGCCTCCGTCGTGCCAGGCTATCTCGTGAGCGCGAGATGGGAGGAGAAAGCTCCCCTGGTAGCTGCCATCGGCGCGAGAATAACCATCCACCACACGGAACCGATGCTGAGTGGTGCCGCCGAAGAGGACGTACAAGCGTTCAGGTGAAAGGGTGACTGAGGACGCCGCCGTGATCGGAACGTCGGTGAAGCTGGTTCTGGTGACATTGTCGGATTGCGTGATCACCGGTATGGGAAAAGGCACCTTTTCGACGAACCAGCCCGCGTGCTGCGTCGATTCCGTTCCCTGAAAAGCGAAGAATCCGTCACCCAGGCGGAACGCAACGGCCCATTCCGAGGTCGCCGGGTCATGCGCGGTCAGGAATTGCGTCGCCATGGTGTTGAGCGCTGAGAACCGCTTCCACGGGAACGGGTGGGTGGACAGGACGGCCCCCGACGAGTCGATGCGAACGAAGGGACGTTCGGCAGATGCTACGGCGACGACGGTCGTGCCGTCGGCCAGCGGCGCGATCTCCGTTGGATAGTAGCCCAGGTCGAGCGTTATGATGCGCTCGAGCTCACCGGCGGCGGTCAGCACCGTGGCGCGGCGATTGTCCTGATCGAGCACCCAGACTCGCCCCGATGCGTCGAGGCGAAGGTCTCGGGGACCCTCGAATTCGCCAGGGCCCTGACCACCGCGCCCGAACGTCCAGACGAGCTGGCCATCATGGTTGAAGTGCGCGACCCGCTTCGCCGCGACGTCCGCCACATAGACGCCCGCGCTGTTCGCAGCGGGCTTGGTGGGAAGCAGAAGCGTGGAATCGTCGGCGGTTCCGCCGATGGTGAAGCGAACGCTCCACTCGTACTCTTGGGGAGTGGTTCTCGAAAGCCGGCTGGGGCGATCATCGCGTTCCACACGGTCCGCCGAGTTGGCGCAACTCAGCGCGCACGTGATGGTGATCACGGTGCCAAGTTGAAGCAGGCGGTGCCTGAATCCAGCGCTGCCGCTCATGTTACTCTCAACATTCTAAGGTAGGAGAGGATCGCGAACTGGACTTCCAGCTGGTTGATGGATGCCTCGGTGCCCGGCACGACCATCAGGGGGCGACCAGCATGATCGAGGAGAACGGCTGCCGGTGTGTGATTCCTGTTCAACATGCGCAGCAGCGCGTTGGCCTGCGGTGCAAGCTCGGGGCGTAGCGGAAACTGGACCGGGAACTGCTTCGAGATGCGCTCGAGCTCGTCCGGTGCCTTGACGTTGATCGGGACGCCTATCACCCGGATCGAGTCGTGCTGTACGAGCCGGCGCCAGTCGGTGACGAACCGCGCGAAGGATGTGCAGTCCTTCTCCTGAAAGACGATCAGCAACGTCGGCCGCTGCTCCGCATTTGCTGCAAGCGCCCGAACCCGTCGCTTATCGACGTTGGCGGAGGCCGACGGGATCACTCGCCACGCGGCCGTCGCGACGATCACGACGGTGAGAGTGTGCAGCAGTATGCTCGTGGTACGCCAAAGTAGTGCGATGCTCCGGCGTGGTTGGTCCATCCTGACCTCAGCGATCTGAAATCGTGAAGAGGAGATGAAGAGCGGATTCATCGGCCATGCTCCAGTCCGAGGCGCGAGGCCGCCCGCGCCTCACCTGGCTAGTACGGGAGGTCGCGATCCCAGTAGTAGTACCGGGTGATGCAGATGTAGGTATCGCCGCCGGGAACGCCGAAGCATGCCCGTTCACTGCCGCACCGCGCACCCAACGAGCCCGAGCATGATGGAATGGCGTAGGCGGCGCGCGGGGTGGCGACCATTGTGAATCCCATTGCGACGGCGAATGCTACGAGGCAGCGGACGACACCGCGCCGGACAGATCGGAGAGAATCGCTGGTTCTCATTGAGCACCTCCTTATTACTGGTGGGTGGTGTAGCGTGGGCGTTCCTCCGCGAGGGCGTGTGACCTCGAGAGATCAGGAACCCTGCGCCAGTGTCTGCGCAGGAATCAGAACTTCGCCGCCGGCCTGTAGCGGCTTATGACCGTGGTCTTGCAGGCGTAGAGCCCAAAGCCGACACAGACTTCCACTTCGACGCAGATATTGCCGGTGTAGGTGCCGCACGGCGCGGACTGCGCTGCGGCGGGAGCGATCGCTGCCGGTGCCGCGAGCGCCGTTGCGGCAACGGCGAGCAGTGAAAGAGTTCTGACTCGTCGCATGCTGGACCTCCTTTGGAACGAGGGTGTGTGCTGCTCACCGCAGCGGATGGCCTGCCGAGCGCTCCACTGACAGCTGGGTCAGGTGAGCTCCGACCGGCCCGCGCAGTATGGGCATTTCAATCAGCACGTCCGCCCTCGTTTCACGGCATGGCTTATCAGATTCCTGCCCCAGCATGACCCGGTGTTGGTGCTCGTTCACCAGAGATGTCTGGACTCGCAACCGCCCATCACGCCCATGTCCTCCGCCCTGCTAGTTCGATGACCAGGAGCGAACAGGCGGGAGAGCCTGCGGTCTGTTCAGAAGCTGGCTGCGGGCTCGTAACGCCCGAGTACGATGGTTTCGCAGTAGTAAACCCCCCACCCCACGCAGACCTTGCCGGAGGCGCATACCGGTCCACCGTGGTTTCCGCACGGCGCTGCTTGCGCCGTGGGCGGATTGATTGCGGACAGGACTCCAAGCCCTGCCGCTGCAAGACTGACAACTGCGACCTTGCGGACGAATGACATGGCTGAGGCTCCTTTGGCGATGAGTCCTTTGTGCGCCCGCCTCGGCAACCGCTGCCGCACAGGGGGAGGGAGGGAGGGTAGGTTTGAAGGCGAGGCGGGCTTGGCAGGGACGCGCGCAATGTTGCCTGTCCGCGTTTCCGCTTCGGCGTCGTTCCACCGCCGCCATAAGCGTTGCTGTTCGTGGCGTTTAGCTCTTGCCAAACCGCGGGCTGCGCTATATCCTTATTTACGGATATATGGATGCTATGACCGCCAGCGCTCCGATACTCGGCCGACTCTCGGCTCTGACCGACCCGATCCGGTCACGTATGCTGCTCCTGCTCCAGGGTCAGGAGCTCAACGTGTCGGAGCTCTGTGCAGTGCTTCAACTCCCGCAATCCACCGCCAGCCGTCATTTGCGCGTCATGGCCGGGGAAGGGTGGGTCGCCTCCAGAGCCGTCGGGACGAGTCGCTGGTACCGCATGAGCTCGGAGCGTTTGAATGACGGCGCCCGACGCCTGTGGGACGTTGTGCGCTCCGAGGTCGCCGATACCCCGGCTGCGGCCCACGATCGCCAAAGGCTGGCCGGAGTGCTGGCCGAACGAAAGGCGCGCGCCCAGGAGTTCTTCGCCGAGTCGGCCTCTGACTGGGATCGGCTGCGCGCCGAGCTCTTTGGTGAGGGGCTCGACCAGACCGTCGCCCTGGCCTTGCTCGATGACGAGTGGACGGTGGGCGATCTGGGATGCGGTACCGGGCGGGTGGCGGGAGCCATCGCCCCGTTTGTGGCCGAGGTGGTTGCCGTCGACGATTCGGGCCCGATGCTCGAGGCGGCGCAAGTGCGGCTGGCTGGGCAGCAGAACGTGGATGTCCGCCGTGGCTCGCTCGAATCGCTGCCGATCGAGGATGGTGCACTGGACGCCGCCATAATTTGCCTGGTGCTGCACTATGTGACTGAGCCGCCGCTTGCTCTGCGCGAGGCACAGCGTGTGCTGCGACCGGGAGGCCGGCTTTTGGTGGTGGACATGGTAGCGCACGACCGCGAGGAGTATCGTGCCGAGATGGGGCACACCTGGCTCGGCTTTCCGCCGGAGCGAGTGATGGATTGGATGGAGGAGGCCGGCCTGGAACGCGCGCGCTATCGGCCTCTTCCGGCGGATCCGCGGGCACGCGGGCCAGCTTTGTTCGCGGCGACGGCGCGCACCGCACCGCCGCTGGTAGTGCGAGGCAATGGCGGGATGACGGAACTCGATTTCTGAAAGGTGAAATTTTTTCTGATACCCGAACAGGAGCGTTGAATGGCAACGGCAGTTGGGACGGAGCGCGCGGGCGCCGAGCGCGGCACGCAGGATCGTCCACCCTACAAGGTGCGCGACCTTGGCCTGGCGGAGTTCGGCCGTAACGAGATCAGGCTGGCCGAGCACGAGATGCCGGGGCTGATGGCGGTGCGGCAAGAGTACGCCGGAAAGAAGCCGCTGGCCGGTGCGAGGATCATGGGCTCGCTGCACATGACCGTGCAGACGGCGGTGCTGATCGAGACGCTGGTGGAGCTCGGCGCCGATGTGCGCTGGGTGTCGTGCAACATCTTCTCCACCCAGGACCATGCGGCGGCGGCGGTGGTGGTAGGGCCGAAAGGCACGCCCGAGAAGCCGGTCGGCGTGCCCGTGTACGCATGGAAGGGCGAGACCCTGGAGGAGTACTGGTGGTGCACGGAGCAGGCGCTCATGTGGCCCGATGGCTCCGGCCCGAACATGCTCCTCGATGATGGCGGCGACGCTACGCTGCTGGTGCACAAGGGTGCCGAGTTCGAGACTGCGGGGAGCATCCCGGGCTTCGATGAGGGGAGCGATCCCGAAGAGTGGGGTGTGATCCTCGACCTGCTCCGCGAGCAGCAGAAGGCGAACCCCGGCCGCTGGACCGCCGTCGCCAGGGGAATCAAGGGCGTGACGGAGGAAACGACCACCGGCGTGCACCGGTTGTACGAGATGGCGAAGAAGGGCACGCTGCTCTTCCCCGCGATCAACGTGAACGACTCGGTCACCAAGTCCAAGTTCGACAACCTCTACGGCTGCCGGCACTCCCTCACGG
>CAYXRS010000111.1:10959-11108 GCA_964467195.1 uncultured Gemmatimonadaceae bacterium | reverse complement strand
CTGGTCTACGTGAACGCGGGTCACGAGCCGGCGCTCGTGATCGCGCCCGACGGAGCATCGAGGAGCTACGGCCGAATATTGCCATGAGAACGCCACATTCTCTGCCCAGGCGGATGCGCTCGCGGGTGTAGACACCTTGGAAGGGTACA
>CAYXRS010000111.1:0-10859 GCA_964467195.1 uncultured Gemmatimonadaceae bacterium | reverse complement strand
TGATCGGATTCGCCATATGACGAAGATCTGGAATGACGGGGTCAGCCTAAGACAGTTGGGGTGGGCATGGCCAACGCCAGGTTGCCGCTGAGCGGGATATCGTGGCAAGTGTGAGATTGGCGGAAGGAGATTCGAAGCGCCTCGGTTCAGGCCAGCTGGAGCGGAGATCGTCCTCGGTATGTCTGCGCACTAACATTTCGCGGCACCAGAACCCTCGGACAGGAACCCGGTCAACCCTGCTGTTCACCTCCAGCCTCGTGATCCAGCAAGAGGCGCTTTCGCTCAGTTCCCCAGCGGTATCCGCCGAGCGCACCGTCGTTCCGAACGACGCGATGACACGGAATCACCAGCGCCACGCGGTTGCTCGCGCAAGCTTGGGCGACGGCACGCGCCGCCGCGGGCCGGCCGACTTCCTCGGCTACCTGGCGGTAGGAGCGCGTCTCTCCAAAGGGGATCTCCCGCAGGGCCTTCCACACGCGCCACTGGAAGGCTGACGAGTCCACATCCAATGGGGTCCGAAGATCGCGCACTGTTCCTTCAAGGTAGCACACGATCTCTGCCACCCATGCCGTAAGCCCGCCAGCATCGCGCTCGATCGTGGCCCGTGAGTATTCGCGCCGCAACTCCGCTTCCAGTATCACGTCGTCGTCTCCCAGAGAGATCGCGCACACGCCCCGCTCCGTTGCTGCAACGAGCATTCGACCGACAGGTGTGGGAACCGTGACAAAGCGAACGCGCACCCCTTGCCCGCTCCTCCGGTAAACGGCCGGTGTCATGCCCATGTTCGATCCGACCTGCTCATAGACGCGACTGCTGGAGCTATAGCCAGCGTCGAAGGTGGCGCGCGTGACGGTGTCTCCGTTGCGCAGGGATTGCTTGAAACGATTCGTACGCCTCGACTTGACGTATTCCCGGGGGGTGAGTCCGACGTAGCGCTTGAAGCTGCGCTGGAGATGGTACGCGCTCATGTGCGCAACCCGCGCCAACGTCGTCAGCGTCACGGTCTGGTCCAGGTGCGCGTCAAGATACTGCCTGGCCAGCTCGACGCTGCGCTGGGTTGGCGACGGACCGTCCTTGTTCGGGCGGCATCGTCAGGATGAACTTCTTGTTAATGTCAATCGACGGTGGAACCAAATCGGCACGTCCCCGGCACCGTTGATTCCCTGTTTGTTGTTTGCCATCAAGGGCTGGTAAGCAGTATCCGGACGCCGGGCTCGCCAAGAATCCATGAATCGCGCTGCCTAACACGTCACTGCTGCCGGCGCGCTATTGACAGTCGCAGCCTGCGGCTGCCACTCTTGAGAGGCGTCGGAGCTGAGCTCAAGCGGCGTGTGGGCGCAGATCCAATTACTCATCAAAGGAGAACTCCTGTGAATTCGATGAGCGACATAGCCGAGCGATTCTTCGACGCCTGCGAGACTGGAAAGGGATGGGAGGTATGCGCTGAATATTGCCACGAGAACGCTACATTCTCTGCCCAGGCGGATGCGCTCGCGGGTGTAGACACCTTGGAAGGGTACACGGAGTGGATGAAAGGTCTGTTGATACCTGTGCCGAACGGGAGCTACGAGATTCGTTCGTTCGCTGCGGATGAGACTCGGAACAACGTGACCGCATCCGCCGTGTTTCGAGGCACACACACCGCCAACGGCGGACCGGTACCTCCAACGGGATGCCAGGTGGAGGCGGACTACGTTTATGTGATGGAGTTCGACGGTGATCGGATTCGCCATATGACGAAGATCTGGAATGACGGGGTCAGCCTAAGACAGCTGGGGTGGGCATAGCCAAATGCCAGGTTGCCGCTGACCGGGATATCGTGGCAAGTCTGGGATTGGCGGAAGGGGATTCGAAGCGCCTCTGTTCAGGTAGGCATGACCCGTTTGCACGGTACCTTCCTCATTGTCCGTTTGGCTGCGCTCTCGAGCGCGCTCTCATGCGTCCTGACCAACATGGGCGACGGGATAGGCAGCGATCCTGGTAATGCATTGGATCTGAATGCCCTTGACGCTGATGCTGATGGCAAGGTGCACCTGAAAGGTCTGGTCATACAGAACCTGCGCGGCTGTGATCGCGATGCGGCATGCGTCCTGAAAGTTGAAATCAGCGGATTCCAGACGGCAGTTGTATATCACTACGGTGAATGGCCGCCGTGCGAAAACACGAAGGCAATCGAGCAGGGCTCAGATGCAGTGGAGGGAGAGCTGGTTGAGGTATATGCGGAGATTGTGAAAGGAGGCAGCCTCGACACTTGCCCCTCAGCCGAGTATTACATTCGGCGACTTCCCGGGAGCTGATTTCCGACCTCATTGACTGCCCTCGAACGGAATCGAGCGGGCGCCCCGATCAGAATGCCTGCACACTCCACCCGCAGCCAGATGCAAGGCCGCCGATGATCCCTTAGCAGATCAATGCTGAGAGCACGTATGACCCGCTTCGTGCGCGCGGCTCTGTTACTCATGCCAGCGTTCCTGTGCACATACTGCACACCGGTGGGTCCCTCCCCTGGTCGACAAACCGAATTCATCGCTCAGGAGGGGTACGTCGACGCAGGAGGCGGCGTGCGGATCTTCTATCGGGCTGTGGGCGCGCGCGCTGACACAGTAATAGTCCTGCACGGTGGCCCAGGTCTCAGTATGAGCTATCTCAAGGCCGATCTGGAGACGCTCGCGACGGAACACGTGCTCCTGTTTTATGATCAGCGCGG
Organism: uncultured Gemmatimonadaceae bacterium; assembly: GCA_964467195.1. Lineage (GTDB taxonomy): Bacteria > Gemmatimonadota > Gemmatimonadetes > Gemmatimonadales > Gemmatimonadaceae > CAYXRS01. The sequence continues at coordinate 8,152 of CAYXRS010000111.1, read as the reverse complement.
CTCGGGTCGTTCTACCCTTGTCGCCGACTCGGCCTCGCTCGACAAGCAGCATTTCGTGGACGACCTTGAGGCGATCCGCAGGCACTTCGGACTCGATCGGCCGACGCTGCTGGGACATTCGTGGGGCGCAGAGCTTGCGGCACTGTATGCATCGCAATATCCCCAGCACGTTGAACGTCTATTACTGGTCAATCCCGGGGCGATTAGCCACGCACTCGAGACGCAAGCATTCGCGATCTTGAGTAGCCGGCGTGACAGCGTCACCCAACTTCGACTTCAGGAGCTCGAAGCGACGTACGTTGCCAATCCGGGCAATGCTGCTGCATGTCGCGCATACTACGATCTGTTCTTCTCCGCTGCCTTCGCCGACACCGCCGCGCAACAGCGCAGCCGTGGCGACTTCTGCTCAGGAGGACCGGAGGCGCTCAGCAACAAAGTCATGAGTGTCGATAGATTCACGTTGGCCTCTATGGCGGAGCGGGATTGGCGGTCGATGCTGGGGGAGGTGACCGCGCAGACGCTGGTGATCCATGGGGCGATGGATCCCGTGCCGCTGGAGAGCGCTCGCGAGTGGACGCTGGCGCTCCCGAACGCGCGGTTACTCGTGCTCGAGAACAGCGGACACTTTTCCTACCTGGAGGTTCCGGAGCGGTTCTTTGCTGCCGCCCACACATTCCTGCGGGGCAACTGGCCAGCTGGAGCGAAGATCGTCCTCGGTGCGTCTGCACGCTGACATTTCGCGGCACCAGAACCCTCGCACAGGAACCGCGGTCAACCCTTCTCTTCAATGTTGCTGGGTAGTGTCTTGCACCTTGTGCCAGGATGAAGTTGCCATGTGCGGATTTCGTCAGCCATCCGATTCTTGCGGCGTAATTCCGGAGGACCCGGACGACGCGGCTTCTCGCGATTGACCCCCTGAGGAGAGGTGTTAGAATCAGCCGAGTCTCCGTGCCATTGCGACAGACCGGCCGAGGACGGTGTGTCGCCCAGAAGTTCAGGACGGACAGTTTATTCGCAATGTGATACCTATGGCTCGCGAACCGGATCTGACGATCTGATGGCAACCGTTGGCCTGGTGGGCGGGCTTGGTCCGGAATCCACGGTGGACTACTACCGCAGGATTCTCGAGCTATGGCAGGCGGACGATCCGAACTCTGCCCCATCAGTCATGATCGACAGCCTCGACGTGACGCGCGGCATCCACCTGGTTCGTCATGACCTGCCGGGTCTGGCCGAGTACCTCCTTTCATCGCTGGAACGCCTCGCTCGCGCCGGCTGTGACTTCGCAGCTTTGGCAGCCAACACACCGCACATCGTCTTTGAGACTCTCCGCGCGCGATCGCCGATTCCATTGTTGAGCATCGTGGAAGTTTGTGCCGAGGAGGCCCGTAGTCGCGGCCTCACGCGTGTCGGTCTCCTCGGCACAGGGTTCACGATGCAAGCGGCCTTCTATCCCGAGGTGTTCAGGAGGATGGGAATTGAGGTGATCGCGCCTGAAGAACACGATCGAGCCTGGCTCCATGAGCGCTATCTCGGGGAGCTCCTGAAGGGTGTCTTCCAGGACGAAACCAGAGCTGGCGTGAGGAGTATGATCCGCCGGCTCTCGGAGGCGGGCGGTATCGATGCCGTCGTTCTGGCGGGTACTGAACTTCCGCTACTGCTGAACTCGAGCACCGTCGACGGTCTGCCGGTGCTGGATACAACGGAATTTCACGTGAAAGCCATCGTTCGGCGGCTGCAGCCGGCCGCACTGGGGCTCTCTGCCGAGCCCGCGCTGTGATGCGCCTCGACACCCAGCTAACGGCGGATCAGGAGACGTGAAAGGAGGGAGCTGATGCGAAAGATCGTATACTCCGTCGCGATGAGCCTCGACGGCTATCTGGCCGGCCCCAACGGCGAGGCCGACTGGATCGTCATGGACCCCGAGATGGACTTCATCGGGATGATGGCGCGCTTCGACACCATCCTCATGGGGCGGCGGACCTTCGAGGCAGCCGAAGCCATGGGTGGCGGCGCACCGATGCCGGGCGTGACCACGGTAGTGGTTTCGCGGACCCTGCGGCAGGAGGATCATCCCGAGCTGAAGATAATCTCCGAGGATGTGGGCGGCACGGTATCGCGACTGCGGGCGGATTCAGGCAAGGACATCTGGCTGTTCGGCGGGGGCACACTCTTCCGCGGCCTGCTCGACCTTGGGCTGGTAGACACGATCGAGGTGAGTGTCATCCCCGTTCTGTTGGGCGACGGCATTCCTCTGTTGCCGGCGCGGTCACAGCGAACACCCTTGCGGCTCGTTAGCAGCAAGGCATACCAAACAACCGGTACTCTGGCGCTGGAGTACGCGGTCCAGCAGTAGCCTTTCCGACCGGCCTTTGAAAGGAGAGGCTCGATACCATGTCTCAGCCTTGGACGGCGGGAGGCTTTACGCGGCGTTCGACAGCGATCCCCTTCCCGCCGTTTCCTTTCTTACATGGCCGTGCACGTTCATCAGTGCGTCTGGATCGGGGTCGAATGATGATCGCAGCGCAAGCCGGAGGAGGCCCTTTGAAGTGAGTGACCGTGCGGTTGGCATGGCGCCGGGGGCAGTGATGGTCCGTCCGTACGACCCACGATGGCCGCTCGAATTCGAGCGAGTCCGGTCAGAATTGCTGGCGGTACTTCCTTCCTGGGTGATATCGATCGAACATGTTGGCAGCACTGCGGTGCCGGGTCTGGACGCAAAACCGATCATCGACATTCTGGTGGCCGTACCTTCGCTGGATGAAGGCATGGAGCTCAGGAAGCCGCTCGAGTCGATCGGTTTCGAGTACAGGCCAGCCGACGAGCTCCCGGATCGTCACTACTTCCCTCGCACTGTCGACCATCTGCGGCTGCATCACGTCTCTGTTTCTGAGCCGAGCTCTCGACATTCTCGAAACTCGCTCATCTTCAGGAATGCGTTGCGCGCGAACCCGGAGCTTGCGGCCGAGTATGCTGCACTCAAGCGAAAGCTGGCTCGTGATGTGGGTGCCGTTCGCTTCGCTTATCTGAACGGCAAGACGGACTTCATCCTGTCGGTGCTCCGGGAGTTCGGGGGTGAAGTGGGAGGCGATTACCCTACTCGCCAGCTGGGCTCTCGCACGAGATGAGGGACCAGATAGCCGAGGACGGAGCGGCGCAGGTAACATCTCACGCTGGCGCCCGGCAATGCAGCGGTCCATTTTCACGGGTCCAAACCGCACTTGTGCCAACAAAGCGAGGCCGATCTTGCCGAGGCTCCGGTATCCGTTGTCCGTCTCACTTGCTGCAGCAGCAGCCTGCGCCCCGACCATACAGTCGCGAGACGCCGTTGCACAGCAACCGGTGCCGCCGCGCGTCACCACTGCAGCCTCCGCCACGGCTCCTGGCCGGCCCGGCGACGATCACCGCATCCACGACATCGTGCAGGCCGCGTCGCCATCGCGCGTCGAACGGGACATCCGCCGCCTCGCCGCCTTCGGCACGCGCCACACTCTCTCCGACACTCTGTCGACCACACGCGGCATCGGTGCCGCTCGGCGCTGGATCTTCGCCGAGCTCGAGCGGATATCCGCCGCCTGCGGTGGCTGCCTCCAGGTGATTTACGTGTCGGACGTGCTGGAGGCGGGCGCGCATCCACGCGTCCCGCAGGAGGTGAACATCGTCAATGTCGTTGCGGTGCAGCGCGGAACGACCGATCCGGACAGGCGGGTGATCATTCAGGGCCACTATGACTCGCGGGCGAGCGATGTGCTCGATGCGCAGATCGACGCGCCGGGTGCCAACGACAACGCCTCGGGCACGGCAGCGGTGCTCGAGGCGGCGCGGCTGCTGACGCGCTACACCTTTGACGCCACGATCGTCTACGCCGCGCTGGCCGGCGAGGAGCAGGGATTGCTCGGCGGCGACATCTTCGCCGACCACGCGAGGAGCGAAGGGTGGCGGATCGAGGCGGTGCTGAACAACGACATCATCGGCAACTCGCGCGGGATAACTGGATTGGTGGACAACTCTACCGCCCGCGTGTTCGCACCGGGTATCCGACCAGACGCCACCGAGGCGGAATTGCGGCGCATGCTCGCGTTCGGCGGCGAGCTGGACGGTCCATCCCGCCAGCTCGCGCGCTACGTGGTGCGCACCGCCGACCTGTACCTCCCAACGCTGGACGTGCAGCTCATCTACCGGCTGGATCGCTTCGGACGTGGGAGCGATCACACGCCCTTCTTCCTGCGCGGCTTCCCCGCGGTGCGGATCAGCGAGACGCACGAGGACTACACGCGGCAGCATCAGGACCTTCGCGTGGATGGCGGGATCGAGTACGGCGACGTCGCCGACGCGGTGGACTTCCCGTACGCTACCAGGATCACTGCGCTGAACGCCGCAGCGCTCGCCTCTCTCGCCTGGGCGCCGGCGAGTCCGCAAAACGTGACGATCGCTGGCGCGGTACAGCCGCATACCACGTTGCGCTGGGATCCGGTTGTGTTCGACAACCTGGCGGGCTACCGCGTGTACTGGCGCGAACCAACCGCGGCAGCGTGGACGAGCTCCCGCTGGGTGGGCAACCTGACGGAGTTCACCATCGAGAACGTCGTCGTGGACAACCACTTCTTCGGGATCGCTGCCGTGAGCCGGACGGGACAGGAGAGCCTGGTTGTCTTCCCTGCCCCGGGCCGGTAGCCTCTCGGGGCACCCCGTTCATGCGTGCGTCTCTCGGGTCGCCGGAAGGCGCGGACGTTGGGGCCACGAAGCGCGCACAGCCTGGGAGCCTCGCAACCGCCCGAGAATAAAGATCACGGATTGAGAGCGGCGCAGGTGACTGCGCCGCTTTCAGTCCGTGATCCTTCCGGCGAGCCAGCCATGCGGCTGGCCACTGTCCGACCGCGCGCGACTGGGGTAGGGCCTTTACCCGGTACCCCACCGACCCACCGACTATCAGCGAAACTGAAACTCGCCACCCGCAACCATGGTCCGATTCGCGAAGAAAGTGTTTACTGGCTCCCGCCGCCGATACTCCGCGTCATACGACATTGAAGCGACGTTGCGCCGGTCGGTGACGTTCAGCACTTCCACATATGTGGTCAGCAGGAAGCGCGACGCACGAAGGAAGCGCGTGAGCCGTGCATCGAAGCGGCCGTACGCGGGCAGTCGGTCACTCATGATGTCGCCGTAGCTGGGGACGAGTCGGCCGTCACGCTCCTCTCCGCCGATGACTGGTGTAATGGGCGCGCCGGTTCCGTAGCGAACGGTGGAACCGAGGCTCCAGTCGCCACCCAGGCTCATCGTTGCGGAAGCAGTGGCGGAGTGCGTTACGTCCAGCGACGAGCGCACCGTTTCGCCATCAACGAGTCGCACCGTCGCGTCCAGGAGCGAGTAGCCCATCCAGCCGGTGAGGCTACCGCCGGTCGTCGTACGCATCACGAAATCGATTCCCCGAGCCGTGCCGGCCGTGCTGCGCGGACCAACTCCGTGCGCGACATAGTCACCATACTCCTTCATGAAGGCTTCGGCGCGAAAGGTCGTCATTACACCCTCGCGTTCGATGCCGGCAACCAGATGCGTCGCCACGCGTGCGACATCCGATGGTCTTCCCGCGTCAGGAATGACGGGCGTGGCGCGATGCCTCCCCTGATGAAAGACGCCGCCGCTCAGGCGCGCGGTCCACTGTCCCGCCCTTATGGCTAGGGCACCGCGCGGATCGAGCGTCGTCTGTCCCTCGCCCGGCAGTCGGTCAGCACGAAGTCCAAGGGTGAGGGTCGCAGCGCCGCGCACGTGCTCCGTCTCGAGATAGGCCCCCAAACCCTGGGCGCTTCCCTGCTCCGCCAGCGCCTCGCGACTTGGCGCACCGGGTGCCACGCTCGCGGTGGTCGGTACCGTGCCCCGCTCTGCACGGGTGAGAGACGCCTGCTCCACACCGCCACGCACCGTCATCGCAGCCGACGGCGACCATTCGGCATCAACACGACTAACGAGGGCCGCGTCCTCACGCTCGCGTGCCAGCACTCCGAACTTCCAGTCGCTCGTGCGCGAGCTGCCGGTGACGTTGGCGCGGAGCACGATTGGCGTGCTGGCGAAGGACCAGCGAGAGGAGAGCTGCACCGTGCGGCTCTCTCCTGCCGAGTGGAACGCTCCGCTCCAACCCGCGGTGCTGAGCATGCGACGAGAGTCGTCACGGGCGACGATGGTCGTCGCACGCACCTCGCTCATGGAGGTGGGACTGGCGACGAGCGACGCAATCATCTCCTGGGAGTGCGGCGCGCCATCGAACTCCGCGGACCGACCGTGCATCGCGAGCAGCGCGCCGGTGTGCGACACACGCGCGCTGATCCACGCGCCCACCGCACCGCTGATCGGCAGGCGTGCCGTGCCACTCACTTGCACGAGGCTGGCACCCGCACGCAGCTGTCGCTCCCGTGGCCGGCCCTCCGTCTCTATCTCGAGCACGCCGGAAAGCGCGTTGCCATGACGAACCGAGAAACCGCCGCTCGAGTAGCGGAGCCAGCGTACCAGGAAAGGCTCGATAGCGCCAAACATGCTGCCGTTGAGTCCCTCGAACCGCGACAGTGTGAGCACGCGACCGCCATTTATCATGAGCGCGGTCTCGCTGGCATCGCCGCCGCGCGTGTAGATGTCACTCCCTTCCGTCACTCGCGTGGCGCCCGGCTGCATCTGCACCGCCTGCATCACGTCGGCGGTCCCGCCAGCGGCCATAAGGACTTGCGACTTGCTGATCATCTGCACCGATGGCGTCGGGGCAGCAGTGGCTGAGGGCAGCGATCTGGCAACGACGCGAATCGCCTCCAGCGAAACGGTACCGGAAGGCTGATCGTGAACCGGAATGGCAATCTGGGGCGCCAGGCGCGCGAGCGCAGTATCCGAGGGAAAGAGCACGGCGCCGCGAACCCACACGGCACTTGCGCTGTCGACCTGTCCACCACGAACGTAGAGAAGGCCGCGCAGCTCATAGACACGTGCGAACATCGGATTGTCCGTGCGTTCGCCTTGCTGACTCAGGAGGATGTCCAGCTCCCTGGCAGCGCGCGTCGCTCGGCCAAGAAAGGAGGGCGAGCGGAACATGATGCTGGCGAGCACGAAGCGCGCGGTCCAGTGCGTCGGTTCGGTCTCCACCGCCTGCTCGAGCAGCTCGATGGCGCGTGCGCTGAGTTCGCCCTGCTCGGCAAATTGGGCGGCGGGGAGCAAACACTGGCTTACCGTGCGAGCAAGGGCAACGAGGGCGTCGGGGTCGCGAGGCTGCCGACCGAGGTAGCGGCCGAGGAGTGCCTCCGCGCGCGCCCCTTCGGCCTTCGCTTGGGGGGCTCGGTTCGCCGCTCCGAGCTCGGTGCAGCTGCGGACGGCGGCAAGCGCCTGGAGCAGCTCGGTTTGGTGGGCGGAGGAGGTGTCGGCAGGCTGGGTGCTCTGAGCGCGGGCGTTGGTGGCCGAGATGCCAAGGGCGACGGCAAGGCCAACAACGGACGGGGGGAGGTAGAGGGCGGTCATGTGAATACCATGAGGAAGAAGAGCGCTGAAGTTGACAACGTCAACATAGACGCTAAAGTTTACGCTGTCAACACTCGCACGCCATTCTTCTCGCCATGACCAGACACCGGAAGTCGCAAGCCGCTCGCAGAGCGGGCCGCGGCAGAGCTGAAGCTGACCTACGCGGATCTGAAGCTGACCGCAGCGGTTCTGAAGGTGACCGTGACGGTTCTGCGCACGGCGGTTCTGAATCAGACCTCCGCGGAACGGAAGGCGACCCTGGTGAAACTGACGCTGTCTCCGCCGACCGCCCATACCATCACGGGGACCTTCGATCCGCGTTGGTGACGAGCGCGCGCCGGATTCTCCGCGAGGAGGGGCTTGACGCGTTGACACTCCGCGCCGCCGCCCGGGCGGCCGGCGTAAGCCAGACGGCACCCTATCGGCACTTCGCCGACCGCCGCGCGCTGATGGGTGCGGTGGCGGCAACGGGATTTCGGGAGCTCCACCAGGCCATGGGTGCGGCGATGGCGGGAGGTGGTGGCCGTGAGGGCTTCAAGGGCGTCGCGCTCGCGTACGTAGACTTCGCGCGCGAGCACCCGTCGCTCTACCGCGTCATGTTCGGCCCCGAGGTGGCGAACACGGAGGATCTGCCGGAGCTGGCCGAGGTATCACGCTCGGC
>CAYXRS010000110.1:0-11228 GCA_964467195.1 uncultured Gemmatimonadaceae bacterium | reverse complement strand
GCGTGATGGCGTAGACGAAGCCCTCCAGCGGCCTGTAGTCGAGCTGGTTCCAGATTCCGCGGTCGCTGATCGGCTGCTCGCGGTACAGCTGCTCGGCGAAGTGCACGTTGAAGCGGAAGAAGTCGATCAGCTCGCAAGCTGCATCGATCTCTGCCTGGTGTGCCGTCTTCGACTGACCGAGCATGGTGGCGGCGTTGAGTGTGTCGCGCCATGTGGTGGAGAGCAGCTCGGCGGCCTTGAGGAATACGGTGGCGCGGTCCTCCCACGGCCAGTTCGCCCATTCGCGCTGTGCCTCGCGCGAGGCGTCCACTGCGCGTCGTGCGGCCTCGGCGTCGCCCTTGTGCCAGTCGGCGAGCACATGCTCGTGGTCGTGCGGCATTACCGCGTGCCGCATCTCGGCGGTGTGGATCTCCTCGCCGCCGATGATGAGCGGGATCTCGATGCGCTCCGACGCCATGCTCTCCAGACGCCGCTTCAGCGATTCGCGCTCCGGCGAACCGGGGGCGTACGTCCGCACCGGTTCGTTCACCGGAGGCGGCGTGTTCCGGACGGCGCTGACGGCGGAAAGTCCGCCGGTTGCGAGCGGCTGCGCAGGTGCTCCCGGCACTGCCGCGCGGTGCTCTCGCGCCCTGGCGGCCTGGGTCTTGGATGCGGGCTTGGTTGGAGCGGACATGGGGGCCTCTGTTGGGTATCTTCCTTTAGGAAAGCTAGTCGCGAAGGGTGAGGGGTGTCGACTGCCGGGGCTCGAGTTCTCGAAGCGAGAGGGGTCGTCGACTGCCGGGACTCGAGCTCTCGAAGGATGAAGGGTGTCGACTCCGGGATTCGAGTTCGGGATTCGGAGTCCCTTGGAACCCGTTGGCTGGCGATGCGGCTGGCCGAGCGCCGATGCGACGGTTGACCCACTGACGTCTGGATTCTGCAGCCTGGCCTGGTTCCCAATGCGCATCCTCGTTCTCGTCGTCCTCATTACCGCCTGCACCCCGGATCTCGTCGACTGGGGCGACGTGGTGCCGGTGGCGCACGAGACGGAGCGGGAGCGTGAACGCGAGGGGGACGGGGAGCGTGAGGTGAAGGAAGCCGAGAAGCTGCGGTTAGTGGCTAATGGTACGCATCGCGTAGAACTGGTGGCGGTGCCGGCGGTGGCGCTGGCTGCCGAGAACGGCTGCTCCGGCTCGCTGGTAACCGCTCGCAGCGGCGGCGATGAGTGGTACGCGGCGTGGTGGTCGCCGCGTGGCGATGGCAGCGTGGTGCTGCTCACGTCGCGCTCGGAGGATGGTGGCGTCGGCTGGTCGGAGCCGGTGCCAGCCGACGATCGCGATCGCGGTGGTCGCGGTTGCGATCGACCGGCGCCAGGTATCGCGGCCGATTCTGCCGGCGGCTACGTGCACCTCGTGTACTGGCTGGAACCACCGGGAGAGCAGGGGGTCTGGTACGCGCACAGCATGGAGCGTGGGGCGCTCTGGCATGCTCCCACGGGGATCATATTCGGCGCTGATCCTGCACACGCGAGTGTGGCGGCGAACGGCGACACGGTGGTCGTGGCGTACGAGCACCCCAATGCCGCCGAAGGGCGGATCGGGCTGGCGGTGTCGCACACTGCGGGGCACATGATCGACGGCCGCACTCTGGTATCGGTGGGGAACGCATACGCCGAACGTCCCCTCGTCGCCGTGCTCGGCCGCGACGTGGCGGTGGCGTGGACAGCGAGACAGGGGCGCGGCGAAGCGGCCGCGCGGCACCTGGTGGTGAGACGGGGGCGGATCAGGAAAGCAGGGGCTGGGGGTGAGGGACCAGAGGCCCACGAGCATTGAGGCCAGCATCAAAGGCGATGCGCCCGTTCAACAGCCGTGGCTCTCCATGCCTCATCTGATCGGCGCCCATACCATCGACAACGGCGGGATCGACAAGGCCGCACTTCGTGCCGGCAACTCCGGGATGACGGCGCTACAGATATTCAGCGCCGTCCCCAAGTATTACGGCGACAAATCGTCCATCCGGCCGGAGCGTGTCGCGAGATTTCACTCGGCGCTCGCCGAGGCGGGGATCGCGCGTGAGCACGTGATCGTGCATGCGGCGTATGTCCTCAACCTGGCAAGCGGCGAGGACGAGAAGTGGATACGCGCCGCCGCCGGTATCGCCAAGGAGCTGGAGAGATCCACGGCACTCCAGGCCGCCGGCGTATGCTTTCACCCTGGCGCTGCCACGGGCGGGGATCGCGCAGCTGGTGTCGAGCGTGTCGCGCTGGCGATGATCGGCGCATTGGAGAGCATTCCCGGAGCGACGCGGCTGCTGGTGGAGAACACGGCGGGCGCGGGACTGACGGTAGGCCGTACAGCGGAGGAGGTGGCGGCCATTCTCGCGAGCATCCCGGTGCAGCTCCGCCGCCGCGTGGGCTACGGCCTGGATACGTGCCATCTCTTCGCCTCCGGCCACGACATCTCCGCGTCGCGCCAGCGCCTGACGGAGATCCTGGACGCCTTCGAGGAAGCCACCGGAGAGCCACCCTCCTTCCTGCATTTGAACGACAGCGCCGGCGAGCTCGGCTCCAACCGCGACCGCCACATGCTCCTGGGAGAGGGGCAGATTGGCGTCGAGCCGTTCGTATGGCTTCTCGAGGACCGCCGGTCGCTGGGAATTCCGCTCATACTCGAGACTCCCCAGCAGAACTACGAGATTGCCCCCGACGACCTATCGGGCGATCCGTGGGATGTGAGGATGGTCACGCTGCTAAAAGGTCGGGGTTCTGAGCGCGGGATTTCCGATCCGACATGAATGGTGGGAGGGTACCGTCGGCGCTCCGAGCCGCGGATGCGAGGATGCAACCGCAGGCGGAACGCGTGTCAAAACCATTCGCACGACATCCCCGAACACCGAAACGGGAACGCCGCATACCGGCTTTTTCTCTATGAAACTATTGCGTCTGCCACACAGCAACTTACTTTGGGGCGCGAAACGATACCGTGTTCCATTCCGCGAACGCGATCCTTTCACACCCTCGGAGAGAGATCACGATGGCCACAAAAAAGAAGCGCGGTGCAAAGAAGGCCGGCGCGAGAAAGGCTGGCGCGAGGAAGTCTTCCGCCAAGAAGTCGGCCAGGAAGAAGGGCGGAGCGAAGAAGGCTGCGAAGCGCGCGCCCGCGCGTAAGGCTGCTGGCCGCAAGACGGGAGCCAGGAAGAAGACCGCCAAGAAGGCCGCCAGGAAGAAGACCAAGCGCGCGCCGAACCCCGCCTTCATGAAGCCCATGCAGCCCGACGACACCCTCGCCGCCGTGGTCGGCAACAGGCCGATGCCCCGCACCGAGGTGACCAAGCGTCTCTGGGCGTACATCAAGAAGAACAACCTCCAGGACGCCAAGGAGCGCCGCATGATCAACGCGGACGACAAGCTCCGTCCCGTGTTCGGCGGCAAGCGCCAGGTCTCGATGTTCGAGATGACGAAGCACGTCAACGCGCACCTGAAGAACTGATCTCCCCACCCGCGTACGAGAGAGGGGCGCTAAGGGGCGCCCCTTTTTCGTCCCAGTGCGGGGGGGACCCAGAGAGGTGATTTTCACCGGCGCACTTGGCAGAGCGCAGAGCGGCGGCGAGAATTCCTTGATGAAACACGGCGCAAAACCGCAGGCAGGGGAGGGAGCACGGAAGCCGCCGGCAGCCACCAGGCCGCGCCAATCGCACTCCGGCAGACGGCCGCCCGGTACACGTGAGCGCTCCTCCGTCCTCACCTTCGCCAACCTCCGCTCATTGCTGTGGGTTTTGATTGCCTTCCTCGTGATCCGCACCTTCCTCATGGAGGCGTTCCGGATCCCGTCGGGGAGCATGGAGCCAACCTTGCTCATAGGCGACTTCCTGTTCGTGAACAAGCTCGCCTACGGGCCGCACATCCCCTTCACGGGAATGAACCTGCCGGGCTACAGCGAACCGCGACGTCACGACATCGCCGTGTATCGCTCTCCCGACGCACGTGACGGGCACCCCACGGTGGTGAAGCGGATAGTGGCGCTGGCTGGCGATACCATCCACATGCGCGGTGGCCAGTTCTTCCTGAACGGCGAGCCGCAGCGCCGCAGCTTCGGCGCTCCCGAAAGCCCGATGCACGGTGCCACCGGCGATCCGGATTTCGCCTGGCAGCGCAACGTCGCCCTTGAGGAGACGCGCTTCGGGCCGCCCCCCGATCAGCCGACGTACGACGACTGGGGACCGCTGCTCGTGCCCGGCGGCCACTTCTTCTCGCTAGGCGACCACCGGCACAATTCCAAGGATGCCCGCCACTACGGCTTCGTCCCGCGCCGCAACGTTCGCGGACGGCCGCTGTTCATCTACTACTCCTACGAGCCGCACGACACCGACAGTCCGGTGCCGTTCATCACGGACATCCGCTGGCGGAGAATCTTGTCGCGGATCAGATAGCACCGGCCTCAAACCCGTCCTACGATGGCGCTGATCTTCCCGTTCGATCCCAACATCGCCGGCGCCTCGACAATTCCGTCGAGACTGTACGTGGACCCTGTCTACCTGGAGCTCGAGAGGGAGCGCGTGTTCGCGCGAACCTGGCAGGTGGTGGGGCGGACGGAGCAGGTGAGGGAGAGCGGCGAGTACTTCACCGCCGACGTCGCCGGTGAACCGCTCGTCATCCTGCGCGACGGCGACTCGCTGCGCGGCTTTCACAACGTGTGTCTGCACCGCGCCGGCCCGGTGGCCGAGGGGTGCGGCAAGCGGAAAACGCTCCAGTGCCGATATCACGGCTGGACCTACCGCCTGAACGGCGAGCTGCTTCGCGCGCCGGAAATGGAGGGAGTGGAGCGCTTCTCCCCCGATGACATGCACCTCGTACCAGTTCAGGTGGCGCAGTGGGGGCCGGTGGTGTTCGCCAACCTCGACCTGAAGGCGCCCCCGCTGGAGCACTTTCTTGAGGACATACCTCAGCGTGCCCGCCACTTCGAGGTGGACCGGATGCGCTGGGTGATGCGGAAGGACTATTTCCTCTCCTGCAACTGGAAGGTCTACGTGGACAACTACCTGGAGGGATATCACCTCCCGGTGGTGCACCCGGGGCTTCACAAGGAGATCGACTACGACCAGTACCGGGTGGAGCCGCACCGCTACTACTCCATCCAACATGCGCCCCTGCGGCAGGCGTCACCGCATCAGGCAGATCGTCGCTACGTGCCCACCTCGGAGGGGGAGCGAGCCGAGTACTACTGGCTCTTCCCCAACATCATGCTGAACGTCTATCTGGGGCAGATGCAGACGAACCTCGTGCTCCCCCGGGGTCACGATCGCACTCTCGTCGTCTTCGAGTGGTACGCCACCGATCCGCCCGCAGACCCCGCGTCCGACGAGCGGTGGTCCAGGCTGGTGGAGTTCTCCGACGAGATCCAGGCCGAGGACATCGAGATCTGCGAGGTTGTGCAGCGCAACCTTCGATCGCGCGTTTATGATCGCGGCCGCTATTCGGCGAAGCGTGAGAATGGGGTGCACCATTTTCACTCGCTGCTGCACGAGTTCCTGACGTGAATGGGGTCAGAGGACGTGAATGGGGTCAGAGTCGTTGAAACCATGGTTTCAACGACTCTGACCCCTTGAAAGCGTGGCCCGCTGCTCGGCGTCGTCCAGGCGAGAAAGCCCCTGGCGTGCCTGGTCGTTCAGGTGGCGCTGTGACGGGTCGGGGGCGTCGTGCATGGCCAGGAACCGCTCGTAGAAGTAGCGCGCATCGTCATGCCGGCCGCTCGCTTCCAGCACCGTGGCCCGCTCGAGCATCGTGGCCGACGAAACTACCATCATCGGATGCGCAGCTCTGCCGCTGGATATCGCCGCATCATGCCATGCGAGCAGGCGGGCCGCTCGTTCGTGGTCGCCGGCGGCGGCCAGCCAGCGACCCGTGGCGAGGCGGTTGACGGACATCGTCATTACCTGAGTGCTAGGGTTCAACTCGCGCCAGCTCAGCTCGGCGGACAAGAGCGCCTGCGTGGCACCCGCTCTGTCACCGTGCATCTCCCGCCGGAAGGCGTCGAGAGAGCTGCGCAGATATGGCGCCGAGTGGGAGCGGGTTGCGGCTACTGCCTGGAGAGCCGCCGAGAGCCGAACGCTGTCGCCTGCCGAAGCCGCCCGGATCCCGTCGAGCCACGCGACCGTCGCACGATTCTCTCCGTCCAACCGGCCCAGCGCGGGCTCGAGAGTGTTGCGCATGGCGTCGGCATCGCTGGTGCTTACGGCCCCCAACCATTCGCCGAAAGCCAGCGTCTCGTAGGCGGCCAGGAGCACCTCCGGTGCGGGATGCTGCCGCCCGAGATCACGAGCCCGCACCACGACGGAATCCCATGAGCCTCGGGCAGCGTGGACGGACATGAGCCCCTTGCGCTGCGCCTGAGCCACCGGGGGCGCCGGACGGTAATTCAGCACCCTCCGGTTCAGCTCGACCTGAGCGGCGGGCTGCGCGCTCCAAGTCAGCAGCAGGGCCGGGATGAACATGAGCTCCGGCACCGCCGGGTTACGCGCCAGCGCACGCGCCACGGAGTCCCCCAGCGGTGAGGATACAGCGGCGGAATCGGAACGCAGCGCGAACACGAGCCGCTGCATCATCTCAAGGTCAGCTCCCGCGTCCATCCCCGTCGGCTCGTTCCGCGTAAGCACCGCGATGGTATCTGCCACCTGCCGGTAGCGGACGCTGTCGGAATCCAACAGCGTCATCCCCAGGTGCTCCCACCCGGGCACGAACTTCGGGTTGAGCGAAACCACTCGCTCGAATGCGCCGCGGGCCTCCTCCCAGTCGTAGCCGACGACGGGACCGCGATGCAGGATCTCGTCGCCGTACTGCATCCAGGCCGGCCAGTAGTCCGGGAATCGAAGTGTGACCTGACGATACCCTTCTATCCTTCGCGTGAGGCTGTCCTGCATCTCGGCCTCGATGATCAGTCGATCGCGATCCGGTAGCGCGTGCCTGTTGTCCCGGTATGCGCTGCGTACGCGATCGTCGACTGGCTTGAGCACCCAGGCGGTTGCGAATGCGAGTCGCCAGTACGCAAGCCAGAAGGTGGAGTCCGCGTCGACTGCGCGCTGGTATGCGGTTGCCGCCTCCGTAAACCGGTAGGCTGCTACCGCGCGCTCACCCTCGAGAAAAGCACGCAGCGCCGGCAGTGAACGCGTTGTGACTGCGCCTATGCTTGGTGTGGGAGCATCCCCGGTGCGCCACACCTGCCGGAGCAGCGACCACGTGAGCGAATCCGTGATCGCCGCCAGGTCGTCGGCTCCTCCGGTGACCGAGGTGCGTGCCACCGCTTCGACGCTCTCGGTGGGGTAGAGCGCCATGTCGACGAGTATGCTCCCACCAGTGCGCATCACCGTGCCGTGCAGCAGGCTGCGCGCGCCAAGTCGCCGTGCCAGCGCCCGCGCTTCGTCCAGCGATTGGCCCCGCGCGTCCTCGGTGAGCCCTAGCACTGTGAGCGCATCCACGGTGCGGATGTCAGCAACACCGTCCAGGCTGGCCGCCAATGTCACCGCCAGGTCGCGCCCCACGCGAAACAGGCTCGTGTCGCTCACAGTGGGCGATGGCGGAAGAATCGCGATCACAGATGCTGATGGATTGAGCGGCGGGCGAGAACGTGTCCAGATCATCCCGCTCGCGACCGTCGCCACCAGCACGAGCGCGCCAGCCGCCGCTATCCACCACGTGCGTCGTTCGCCGGGGCGCTCCGCCGCTGGCGGTGTAGTCTGGAACGGGTGTGGCATCGTGCCATGCACCGGTGTCGCCACGGCATCCAGTGCCTGAACGATCTCGCTCGCGCTCTGCGGGCGGTCGGCGGCGCGCTTCTCGAGGCACCGTCTCACAAGCGCTGCCAGATCCGCAGGCACTGAGGGCCGACGCTGATCCATCGGATGCGGCAACTCCGTCATGTGTGCGGCGATCATCGCCTGAGGTGGGCGGCCGGCGAACGGATGCTGCCCGGCGAGAAGCTCGTATGCCACGACGCCCAGCGCATAGATGTCGGCGCGATGATCCGTGCCGGCGTCGGCGGCCGCCTGTTCAGGTGCCATGTACGCCGGTGTACCCAACGCCATGCCGAACGATGTCAGACTCGACTGCGCGTCCCCCTTCGTGGCGGAGGCGCGAAGAGCCTTGGCGACGCCGAAGTCCGTGACGACCGCGTACCCACCCGAGAGCAGCACGTTCTCCGGCTTGATGTCGCGGTGGACGACGCCGTGATCATGCGCATAGGCGAGCGCCGCCGCGACGTCGCGCAGGATGCGCACGGCCTCCGGCACGGGCAGCTCTCCCGAGCGCGACAGCCGCGTGCGTAGCGATTCCCCTTCCACGAACGGCATCGTGTAGTACGGGACGCCGTCCATCTCCCCCGCCGAGTGGAGGGGCACGATGTGCGGGTGCTGGAGCCGGGCGGCAAGCTGGATCTCGCGCTTGAACCGCTCCGCGCTAACGCCGGCAGCGAGGTCGGGCGGGAGCACCTTGATCACGACCTGCCGCGCCAGCGCAGCTTCCTCGGCCACGAACACATGGCTCATGCCGCCGCCGCCCAGCTCGCGCTCGATGCGGTAGGCGTCGCCGAGTGTCTGCTGTAACCGGTCCTTGAGCTGCTGGGACATGCGCGGCTCTGCGGCCAAGTGGGGGTAGGCTCCAATCTAGGGGCGGCAGTGCGACTCGGCCACCGGGCGTCACTTCGCGATCACGAGATCCATTGACCGCGGACGCCCGCAGCGCCAGACTCATCCGCTCGCCCCCACTCGATGCCGCAAGTCGTTCCGCTGTCCGTGCGAGGATCCAACATGCCGCTTCGTGCGAAGTTGTTCGCCATGCTCCTGCTGGTGCCGACGTCGCTCGCCGGACAGCGGGTCGAAACCGGATTCCTGGATCGGACGACCACCGTGGATGGCGCGCTCTACCGGTACCAGGTCTACGTCCCCGCCGACTACTCGCGCTCGACCAGGCAGTGGCCGGTGATCCTGTTCCTCCACGGCGGAGGCGAGCGTGGCTCGGACGGGCTGCTCCAGACGGCGGTCGGACTCCCTTCGGCCATCAGGAGCGCTCCTGCACACTATCCGGCAATCGTGATCATGCCGCAGGTGCCGCCGGATTCCGTGTGGCTCGGCACGCCGGCGCGGGCGGCGATGGCTGCACTCGATGAGACACTCAGTGAATTTCGCGCCGATGCGGAACGCGTTTACCTCACCGGACTGTCCATGGGTGGGAACGGAACGTGGAATCTGGCCTACAACCACCCCGAACGCTTCGCCGCCATCGCCCCGATCTGCGCTTTCATCTCACCTATAGGCAGCTCGGCAGCTTACCGGCCGATCGTCCCAGCGGACAGCGGCGACGCGTTCGTCGTAATCGCGCACCGGCTGCGAGATGTGCCGACGTGGATCATTCATGGGGAGCTCGATCAGGCGGTACCGGTGATCGAATCGCGGCGCGCCGCCGAAGCATTGCGGTCGGTCGGCGGCAAGGTCCGCTATACGGAGGTCCTCGGCGCCGGACACAACGTGTGGGACGCCGCGTACGCTTCTCCGCAATTTCGCGAATGGCTGTTCGCGCAGCGTCGCTCTGGGGGTCAGAGTCGTTGAAAGGGGGTCAGAGTCGTTGAAACCACAGTTTCAACGACTCTGACCCCCCCTTTTCAACGACTCTGACCCCCCCAACCCCCGGGGCGCTTCATCCGAATCGACCATGGTAGACCTTTCCATCGAAAACGATCGCTTGATCGTGCGGGTCCTGGGCTTCAGCAAGCTTCTGGCGCTGAAGAGTCGGATCAGCGTCCCCCTCTCGAGTGTCGACCGCGTGAACCTGGATCCGAACGCCGCCAAGGGCTTCTGGAAGGGGATCCGATTCCCGGGTACCCACATGCCGGGGCTTCTGGTGGCGGGTACCTACTACCGCCTCGGCAAGAAGGCATTCTGGAATGTACGCCGCGGCCGAACCGCGCTGGTGATCGACCTGAAGGACGCTTCTTACGATCAGCTGGTGGTAGAGGTGCGGGATGTCGACGCCGCGGTAGCGATGTTCAGGGACGCAAGGGGTCAGAGTCGTTGAAACCGCGGTTTCAACGACTCTGACCCCCTTGAGGGCCTGACCCCCTCCTCGCCCCTCCTCGCCAGCAACCATCCGCCCGCTTGCGCGTCTTCATCTGGGCACCGCAGCCCCGACGCACACACCCTGAATGAAGCGCTTAGCTCTGCTCGTGCCACGATCCCGCGCCGCGAACGTGACCGCGGCATTGGCGCTAACGACGCTCCTCGTGGCTATCATGCCGGGGGCGACGCAGCCGCCGTTGCGTTCGGTGCTGGATCTGCTGCTGTTCGCCCTGCTGTCATCGATGGCTGTCTCGGCGTGGCTCGGTGGATACCACTCGCTGGGAACCCGCCGGGCCGTAGTTACCGGGATGGCCTTCGCCGCGGGGTGCGCCGCCCTTGGGCACGGGCTGGCATCCGTGATGGCGGTAGTCACCGGAAACAGAGCTTCCTTCCCGGCCCCGGGCGACATGCTGCTGCTCGCCGGTCATCTGTCGCTGACGATCGGCTTCGCGCGCGCTCTGCGGAGAGTGCATCCCATGCGGTTCGGCGCGATGGTGGACGCGCTGCTGCTCATCGCCGCCGCCGTGATCCTCGTCTTCCTTCTCGACTACTTCCCGGACCACGCCACGCAGCTGTCGCCCGTCGCGCGCTACGTCGTGGTGCTCTGGCAGATGGTGGGCGCGATCACGCTCCTCCTCCTCGCCATGCTGCTTGCCTGGCGTGGCGAGCGGCTGGGAGCGAGCACGTCGGTGGGGCTGACCATCGGTACGGTGGCGATGACGGTCGGGAGCGCATGGTACATGCGCATCGAGATGGACAGTGGCGCTGCCAATATCGGTCCGGCGGTCGCTCTGCTGGCGGTGGCACTTCTGGGCTTCGTTCACGTGTTGGGTCGCCAGGAGGTGGGAATCCCCGGGCTCACCGCGGAGCGCCCGTGCGTCGAGAGCGACGCCGCCACCATCCGTGCCGTGGCAATCGTCTTCGCCATCCTCATCGCGTCCGGCTCGGCTGTCTGGCTGGGTTTCGCCGACCAGCCGAGCCGCGGGCTGGCGCTGACCGTGGGCGGCTTTGGCGTGCTGCTGGCCGTGCGCACCGCGTACGCGCTCTGGGAGCAGCGCCAGATCACGGTGGCGCTCGAGAGCTCGGTGGTGGCCGAACGCGAGATGTCGGCCACGCTCGAGCAGCGGGTGAATGATCGCACGCGCGAG
>CAYXRS010000109.1:0-11497 GCA_964467195.1 uncultured Gemmatimonadaceae bacterium | reverse complement strand
CGCGCCCGGAAAAGATCATCTTCATCAAGGGTGATGGCACCGTAACCTACCAGAACGTAGTCTGGGCCATGGACGTTGCTCGAGGCTCCGGTGTGAAGGTCATCGGCATCCCGCCCAGCAACTGATTGCTGGCGGTAGGCAAGCGATGCGGCGGGCGAATCCTTTGGGTTCGTCCGCCGTATTACATTTGAAGGCAATGGCCGTCTGCAATGCGACGGTGCCCTATGGGGCGTCGCCACGCCCGGTTCCGACCTTGCACCGTTTGCGGGGCAGACGGCCGATCACTACATCTGTTCTGGATGCCCGAGCCCGTGTCCGATACTCGACCCCCCAAGGCGCCATACCGCCCGCCGGCAGGCCTGCCGCTGGAGCGGCTGGGCTTCGGCGGCGCCGTCGTTTCGGTGGCTTTCCACATGCTCGCACTGCTCCTTCTGCTGTCTCCCGCCCTGATCAGCGCTCGCCTGGATCTGCCCCTCTCGTCGGGCGCCGGAGGGGAAGGACCGTCTGGCGGCGGCGGCGGCGGTAGGCGCGGTAGCGGCGGCGCCGAGTTCACGCGCGAGCAGTTGAAGTTCATGCAGGTTGCGCCGCAACCAGAGGCGGTTGCTCCGGTAGTCGAGGAGACGGTGCCAGTGCCGGAGCTGCCGGTCCCCGTGCCGGAGCCGGTCGTGCCGGTGGCGGAGACCGAAACGACGGCTGAAGCGGAGGTGCAATCCCTGGACGTGGCCTCCACACCGGGCGTTGGCGGAGGCACCGGCAGCGACGGCAGTACCGGGGATGGACCTGGAAGTGGCGGCGGTGTCGGCTCCGGTACAGGAACGGGCCGCGGCTCCGGGGTCGGCCCCGGGACTGGTGGCGGCACGGACCAGATTCACCCGCCGATGCCTGTTCAGTTCTTCCTGCCGCCGCTTCCTGCACCCGAGCGCATCAAGCCCTACCGGATGGTAGCGGTGTTCGATGTGGACGAACGTGGCAACGTGCTTTCGTTCGAGTTCAACGAATCGCGGGATCGAAGCTATAATCGGCGGCTGCGCGAAGTCCTCAGCGAGCTCCGCTTTCGGCCAGCCGTTACGCCGGATGGTCGTCCTGTACGCGCACGCGCCGTCGTGAGCTACGAGCTCTGATAACGCGGTGCTCGCCGCCCGATGCTCGCACCGCTGTGCGCGCGCTCACCCACGCAGCGCGCGGTCACGCGCGCGGGCCCGTCAGCACCACCGGCGCCTGTCATTCTGATCCAGGCAGGCAGCGTACACCGAGGGACGCGAATTGAGCACCCCGCAAGTGAGTAAGGGCATCCCACTACATACCAGAATCCTGATCGGCCTGCTGGTTGGCGCTATCCTCGGTGCTCTGGCCAACTGGTGGCTGGGCAGCGATCACCGCACGGTCGAGTTCCTCAACACCTACATTGCCGACCCGGTAGGACAGGTCTTCCTGCGCCTGCTGATCATGATCGTCATCCCGCTCATCTTCGCTTCCATATCGCTTGGCGTGGCGGGGCTTGGCGATCTGCGCCATGTGGGGCGTGTGGGTGGCAAGACGCTTTTGTATTTCCTGGTCACCACCACGCTCTCAGCGACCCTCGGGCTGGCGCTCGTGAATCTCGTCTCGCCGGGCTTGCGCGTAGATCCCGAGGTTCGCACGGAACTGATGGAAACGTACGCCGACGATGCGGCAGCGCGTGTCGCGGCGGCCGAGCAGGCGACGTTCGGTGTGCACACGCTCGTCAATATCGTGACGCGCAATCCCATTCGCTCGGCAGCTGACCTCGATCTTCTCGGTGTGATCTTCTTCAGTCTGATGTTCGGCGCGGCCCTCACACTCATTACGGCGGATCGGGCGCGCCCGATGGTCGGTTTTCTGGAGGCGCTCAACGACATTGTCATCAAGATCGTCGAGATCGCGATGAAGTTCGCGCCTTACGGCGTGGCGGCGCTGATCTTTGGTGTGATGTCCCGGTTCGGCTTCGCTCTGCTCCAGAGTCTTGGGTCGTACGTGGTTGTCGTACTGGTGGCGCTGCTCCTGCATGTCGCCATCACGATCTCGCTGATACTGCGTTACCTGGTCGGAATATCGCCGCTCATCTTCTACTCGCGCGTTCGGGCCGCCATCGTGACGGCGTTCTCCACCAGCTCCAGCGCTGCCACGCTTCCCACCGCAATTGCCACGGCCGAGCAGAATCTCGGGATCCCCAGCCGCGTCGCCGGCTTCGTGCTCCCGCTTGGCGCGACGATGAACATGAATGGCACGTCCATCTTCGAGGCCGTCACGATCATCTTCCTCTGCGAGCTGTTCGGCGTGCCGCTCTCGCTGGGCCAGCAGATGATCGTTGTGGTGTTGTCGGTGATCACCGCCATCGGGGCCGCTGGCGTTCCGGGGGGATCCATCCCTCTCCTCATCGGGATCCTGGCGATGTTCGGTGTGCCAGGTGAAGCGATTGCGCTGATTCTGGGCGTCGACCGAATCCTGGACATGTCCCGTACCACCGTCAACGTCGTCGGAGACCTGGGAGCGACGGCGTTCATCGCGCGAACGGAGGGAGCCTGGGACTCGTCCATGCTTCCGCCGCCCGGCACCGAAGCAGGCGCAGGTCGTCTGGACGATAGTCCTGGCTGGCCGGAGAGCGAGGCTGCGCCGCGGAAGAAGGTGGAGCGCGTGTGAGAGCTACCGCTTCAAGGTGGAGAGTCGGGCGGTCCGAGGCGCTGATCTACGACGCCTGACCCGTGCCAGGTTGGTTAGGCCCCCACTCCCAGAAAACGCAGCGCTCCCCGCACCGCGCCGCGCACCGGTACGACTTCCTCGGCGCGGATCTGGGCCCCGGGAACGGCGGACTTCAACCGGTGTTCGACGCGGCGGCGGAGGGATGTGCCGGGGCCCAGGAGACCGCCGGCAAGTGCCACAGGGCAGGCGGCGCGCTCCTCCCCGAAGAGCCGGCGCGCCAACGTGCGAACGTGAATCGCCAGCTCTTCGGCGGCCAGGCTGAGCAGAGAATTGGCGCGCAGGTCCCCGGCGTCGCCCACGCTTACCACCACCGGCGCCAACTCGGCCAGCTGGGACGGCGTTGCCGTGGCGGCCCAGGCAATGAGCGCGTCCGCGTGATCGATCTCCGCAGCCGTTAGAATTGCGCCAACCAGTGCGGTGTCGGGTTCGCGTCCGTCGGTCGCGGCGGTCACGATCGACAACGCACGTCGGCCTATCCAGGCACCGCTCCCCTCGTCGCCGCACACCGGGCCCCAACCGCCGCAACGACCGAACTCGCCGGTCGGTCCACGGCCGAAAGCCACCGAACCCGTGCCTGAGATGAGCAGGATACCGGCTCCGTCACCGAACGCGTCGTCCAGGGCGACGGCAGCATCTGCGTGGACTACTACTTCCTCCGCCAGCTCGCGCGCTGCCAGCGCCTGCCAGAGGGCCTGCCGCTCCCCCTCGCGCCCCACGCCGGCAGCGCCTACGCAGAGCACCTTAGGCGTAACGTGCGTCATTGCGCACGAGGCCAGCGCGTCGTGGACGAGCCGCTCCATTACCTGCGCCGATCGCTCGGCCTCGCCAGGGCGGACGGCGCTTCCCGAGCCATCGGCGCTACCAACCTGATGCCCGTTCTCGTCCGCTACGATCACTCGCGTACGGGAACCACCGCCATCGATGCCTATCACGATCGTACTCATGATCCCTGCCGAGTCTCTGTTGGCGCAGCGTGCGTGAACGAAGAGAGGATGCCGACCAGCGTGGTAATGGACGTGCCGATCAGTACGTACCAGGGCCAAGCCACTCGCGCGAGCGGTCCCAGCGCCTCGGCCATCCCTGGAAACCAGACCCCCAGCTGTCGTGCAAAGACTACGAACGTCATGGCCGTAATGCCAACAACCATGCCGATGAAGGCATCGCGCTGCTGCGCACGACGCCAAAGGAGCCCGAGAAAAAAGCCGCCAAGCAGTCCGCCATAGGTAAACGATGCGATGGACAGCGCGATCACCACGACCGGCGTTCCCTGGGCGGGGTAGATCATCGCCGCGCCAATGAGGACCACTGCCCACAGGAGCGTGAACAGGCGGCCGAGGCGCAGCAGGCCCGGATCGTCAGCGTTGCGCTTCGCCAGCGGAAGATAAATGTCGTGTGCTGTCGCCGCAGAGAGTGAATTCAGGGAGCTGGAAATCGTGCTCATTGCCGCCGCCAGGATGGCGGCGACTACGAGTCCGGTCAGCCCAGCGGGCATTTCCTCGATGATGAACGTCGGGAAAATCGTGTCTGGGGCTGCAAACTCCCGCGCGTCGTAGAACGCCCACAACCCGAGTCCGATCACCAGGAACAGCGCGAACTGAAGGATCACCACGAACCCGCTTCCGATGAGCGCCCGCCGCGCGTCGCGAAGTGAACCTGCAGCCAGCAGCCGTTGCACGATGAGCTGGTCGGCGCCATGCGATGCCATCGACAGAAAGGCACCGCCAAGCACGCCGGCGAAGACAGTGTGGGGACGGTCGATGCCGGTGTACAGGTCGAACATTCGCGTCTTTCCCTCGCCGCCGGCGGCGCTGAGCACGCCACCCCAACCGCCATCCACCTGCACACCGATCAAATATAGCGCGGCCAGCCCACCGAACACGTAGACACTCATCTGCACGACGTCGGTCCAGACGACCGCTCGCATGCCACCGTAGTAGGTGTAGACCACGGTGAGAGCGCCGAGGATCAGGATGGCGGCTTTACCGGATTGCTCGGGGGCGAGCCAGCCGCCGAGCAACGGACCCAGAATCAGCGCCAGCGGTATCGCCGTCGCGAACAGCCGCACGGAGTCGCCAAAGGCGCGCGTGCCCATGAATGTGATGGAAGCGAGTCGGCGTGTCGCAAGGCCAAAGCGACGCTCGAGCAGCGCATACGCGGTAACGATCTCACCCTGGTGGTAGCGCGGTAGCAGTGTAAAGGCGATCACCGTGCGTCCGAGCAGATACCCCAGCGTCACCTGAAGGAAACCGAGATCTCCGAGATAGGCGAGCCCGGGGATGCTGATCACCGTCAGTGCACTCGTTTCCGTCGCGACGACGGAGAAGAGGATCGCCCACCATGGCATCTTCCGGTCGGCAACGAAATAACTGCGCGCATCCCGTTGGGCGCGCCCGAGCCACATGCCGAGCGCCGTTGTTCCGAGCAGGTAGATGACGATGACTGCGAGGTCGAGTGCGCCGAACGCTGCACCCACGAGGCGGGGATAGTGGGGAGTGGATGTGCGCAGGCCCGCGCTTCGAGTGAAGGCGCGGGCCTGAGGAAGTCAGTCAGATGAACGGCTGTGCTGCGATCACCGTGCTAGGGTCATCAGGCGTTGAACGAGCTGCCGCAGCCACAGCCGCCGGTCGCATTCGGGTTGCTGAACGTGAATCCGGAGCCCTGCATCGAGGAGACGTAGTCGATCTTCACGCCGTTCAGGTACTGCGCGGAGAACGGATCAACCAGGATCCTGATGCCTTCCTGGTCCACGACCAGATCGTCTTCGGCCGCTTGCTCCTCGATCAGAAGGCCGTACTTGAAGCCGCTGCATCCGCCAGGCTGGACGCTGACGCGCAGCCCGCCTTGTTCCTCGCTGACGCCTTCCTGCACCATGAATTTCCTTACCTCGGTGGCTGCGACCGAAGTGAGGGTTACTTCTACCATGGGCTGCTGCGTGGTGCTCATACCGAACTCCTCGAAGGTGTCTGCGGGACGAATCCCTATCTCTTTAAATATAGCGCGGTTGCGCACCCGGCTCAAGTCGCTGACGGCGGTCTCGCTGTGGGCATGCCGGCGCCGCCGGGGTCCTCGATGGCCTGGTAACGGCCCACCGCGTATGCAATCACCGCGAATCCTGCCACTGCCACGCCGAGCATCGCCGCGCCCGCCAGATAATCCGCAAAAATGATCCGACCAATGCCGAACAACGCCGAATAGAGCGTGACCAGACCAGCCACCCAACCAATGACGGACCAGCGACCCCCAGGGATACGTTCAGCGCCATAACCCAACCCGAGGGACTGGCGTCGCCAACCCGGTCCGCCCGGACGCACTCTCTTGTAGAAACCCTCCAGTACGTGGGCAGGTTCCGGTCGTGTGAGAAAGGTGACGGTTAGCCAGACGATGGTCGTAACGACCAGCGTGGTGAGCACGACAGCAGCCTCGGCGTTGGCGTGCCCGGCCGGGAAACGCGGGAGGATGAGCGCCCGAGCCGCTATGGAGGTGATCAGAGCGGCTGCCATCGCGCTGATCTCCGACCAGGCGTTCACGCGCCACCAATACCAGCGCAGAATCAGAACGAGGCCCGTTCCGGCGCCTATGGAGATCAGAAGCCGCCACGCTCCCGCCACCGTGTCGAGCATCGTAAACACACCAACGGAGGCAAAGAAAATCAACACGGTGGCAACTCGTGAGGCGGCAACGTAGTGTCGTTCTGTCTGTCCCGGTCGGAGGAACCGTTTGTAGAGGTCGTTCACGAGGTAGGATGCGCCCCAGTTGAGATGCGTACTGATCGTGGACATGTACGCGGCCGCGAAACCAGCCAGCATCAGCCCGCGCCATGGGGTGGGGAGGTGGTCGACGAAGGTACGCACGTAACCAGCTTCGGGGTCGGCCTCACGGAGTCCGGGATAGAGCACCACTGCGGCGAGAGCGGTGACGATCCAGGGCCACGGGCGAAGCGCGTAGTGCGCGATCTGAAACAGCAGCGTGGCCAGCATTCCGTCGCGTTCCGTACGCGCTGCAAAGATGCGCTGCGCAACGTAGCCACCCCCGCCTGGCTCTGCTCCGGGGTACCAGGTCGACCACCACTGCACGAAGAGAAACATGCCCAGCGCGAACAGCGGCAGCCATGCGTACCCGCCAATGGCACCGTCCTGTACGGCCAGTGGCAACACCGAAAGCGCCGCTTCACTCGATCCGAAATGCTGCTCGATCCCGGTCATGAGAGGGCCCATGCCTCCCACCGCATTCACCGCATAGATTGCCAGCGCAATTGAGGCCGTCATCATGAGCAGGAACTGAAGCAGATCGGTCCATAGCACCGCCCAGATGCCCGCGGCAACGGCGTAGGTAACCGTGACTCCGAAGCAGATCATCAGAGCGACCATCGGACTGATGCCGAGTGTCAGACCGAGCACCTTCACCATCGCCAGGTGCACCCAGCCAAGGATGATCAGGTTGATTGGAACTGCGAGGTACACGGCGCGAAAGGCACGCAGTACGGCCGCCGGTTTCCCGCTGTAGCGGATCTCGGCGAACTCGACGTCGGTGAGCACGCGCGCCCGCCGCCACAGACGTGCAAAGAAGAACACTGTGAGCATTCCGCTCATCGCCATGTTCCACCACAGCCAGTTGCCGGCCACGCCATACGCCACCACCAGCCCTGTCACCGCCAGTGGCGTGTCGGCCGCAAACGTGGTAGCGACCATTGATGCGCCGGCGAGCCACCACTTCACCCTGCGGCCGCCTATGAAGTACTCGTTGACGCTGCTGCCACCGCGGCGCGTGAAATAGAAACCGACACCTACGGTTATCGCGAAATAGAGAAACACGATGCCCCAATCCACTGGGGTGAGTCTCATGGTTCTGTCCGATTGGAGGTGAAAGGATGCCAGCGCCTCGGGGCTGGGCAGCGGAGGCCAGCAGGCCTTTGTTCGATTACGATTCTCACGGTCAATCGTGACAGAATCATGGCTCCGGGAGTGTGGCACCCAAGCCATTCGTATGGTGTATCTTTATCCCGACTCACTTTCTCACCTTCCGCAGGATGATGCACATGCGCCATCTCGGCACCAGCTCGCTGTTGGGCATTACGCTTCTGGCGCTGGCGTGCGTGGGCAATACCGGCGCCGCCGTTACGCAGGACGGTCGCGCCGACATGCCGCGCCTTCCCGCCGAACAGGGAAGCGATACGGTGCGAGATCAGCGGGTCCGGCCCGGCATCACCGTCCTTCTCCAGGACAGCGTCCATTTGATAGCGGGAAAGCGGGTGGGTTTGCTCACCAACCAATCGGGGATCGACGAACACGGGCGGAGCAGCATCGATCTGCTGCACCGTCCGCCGGAGAGTGCCCGCGACACCCGGCTCGTTACGCTTTTCTCGCCGGAACATGGGATTCGAGGGACCGAGGATCGAACGAATATCGCGAGTGAGCGCGATGAGCGCACGGGTCTTTTCGTGTACTCACTGTATGGCGCTACGTCACTGCCGCCCCCTGATTCGGCGCTTCGCGACCTGGACGTACTCGTTGTGGATCTCCAGGATCTCGGCGCGCGCCCGTGGACCTACGTCGCGGCCATGGTCTATGCGCTCCAGGCGGCGGCAAAGAACGGCGTGCGCGCAATCGTACTGGACCGGCCCAACCCGATCACGGGACATCGGGTGGAAGGACCGGTGCTCGACAGTAACCGTGCGTACGCCGGTGTCCACACGCCGCAGCGCCGGGCGCGACCGACTACGATCCATCCCATTCCAATGCGGCATGGGATGACAATGGGCGAGCTGGCGCTGTACTACAACTCGACGCTCGCGCTGGGTGCCGACCTGCACGTCATTCCGACCGCCGGGTGGAGGCGCGACCACTGGTTTGATGAGACCGGGCTTCCGTGGGTGAGGCCATCTCCCAACATGCCCGACCTCACCAGCGCCACGCTCTATCCTGGTACTGTGATCTTCGAGGCAACGAACCTTTCGGTGGGTCGCGGAACACCGATCGCATTCCAGCAGGTGGGCGCGCCATGGCTGAACGCATCGCGCGTGGTGGAGCTGCTGCAGGCGCGGAGGCTTCCTGGTGTGCAGTTCGAGGCAACACCGTTCACGCCGGTCGAACCCACGGACAGGAAGTATCCCGGTCAGCGGTTGCAGGGTGTGCGGGTGATAGTCACGGACCGGAACGTCGTGGAGCCTGTCCGGACCGCCGCGACGATGGTCTGGGCGATCGCCCGCGCTCACCCTGACTCGCTGCGCATCAGGGAGCAGGGTTTCGACGACCTGTTCGGTGTCCCCCGTGTCAGGCAGGCGCTTCTCCGCGGCGAGGACCCCGACGCTGTTCTTGCCCGGGAGCGGCCGCGCGTGGAGGCGTTCCAGCGGGAAGTGGAGCCGTTTCTGATCTACCGGTAGTCAAAAGAAAAGGGGCAGGCCAGGAGCCTGCCCCCGCGGGGCGCAACGCCCCACGGCTCAGTGAGCCAGCCGTGGGCGGTTGTCCTCCCTGGACCCCTCGCCTGCGTTCCACTGGCCCCTCGCTTGCACTCGCCTCCCTTCTGGCCAACCATGCGGCCACGAACAACCAACCGGAGGATCGACATGAAGGCGATCTTCGCCGTGCTATTGATGGTGGCAGTGCTGGCATGCGGGCCTCGACAGGTAGACATGACGCCTGGACCGGAGACGGGCCCTGACGCAACGCTTCGTGTGACGAACAATCACGTTCAGGCAGTGAACATCTACGTCGTACAGGCCGGTTCCGAGATGCTGGTGGGTCAGGTACCAGCTACGACGACCCGCGATCTACCGGTTCGAGGCATCTCGTCAGTATCATCCGCCACACTCCGGGCACGGAGCACCGATGGTACGCGCAGTTGGGAACGTGCTGATGTGTTTCTGACGGGAACCTATGAGTGGCGCGTGCCCTGATCGCTGGGGGGTGCTTCGCATACGCCCACTACAGTGATTGACTACGGGTTGCTGCCCCAGTAGGTGCAGGCTAAAATACCGGGTTGGGGGCGTTACTCCAGCCCGGTATCCGTTCCATCCGCCGGATCGGCGCCGAGCGATCGCAGATTGTGCGCTCGGCTCGCCGGTCCGCCTTGCCATCTGGCCATGATCCCCGAGTTGGTCAAGCGCAATTATCTCCGGCTTGTCGACCCTGTTGCCGACTGGCTGGTTCGGCGCGGAGTTCGCCCCAATACGCTGACGACGCTGGGCACTCTGTGCGCCGTGCTTGCGGGAGTGATCTATGCCAGCGGGCACATCCGGACGGGAGGCTGGTTTCTGGGATTGACCGCCCTGTTCGACGTGCTCGATGGGACCGTTGCCCGGCGTGGTGGCCACGCCAGTCGTTTCGGAGCCTTTTACGACTCCACGCTGGACCGGATTGCCGATGGCGCGGTACTCGGTGGACTTGCTGTTTTCTTCGCGAGCTGGGCGGGACCGGCAGGGATGGCGATGGTGGCCGTCTGTGTGCTGGCCATCATCGGCTCGTTTGTCACGTCGTACACCCGCGCTC
Organism: uncultured Gemmatimonadaceae bacterium; assembly: GCA_964467195.1. Taxonomy (GTDB): domain Bacteria; phylum Gemmatimonadota; class Gemmatimonadetes; order Gemmatimonadales; family Gemmatimonadaceae; genus CAYXRS01. The sequence continues at coordinate 1,295 of CAYXRS010000109.1, read as the reverse complement.
GCGGCGAGTCACTGGGCCTCGACGTCCGGGTGGGCGTTCTCCAGCGTCCCGAGCGCGTCGTCCTGCTCTCGGCGCCGCAGGCGTTCTTTGGTTTGACGCTCAACGGCATGGTTCTCATGGGCATCGTTGCGCTGCTGGCGCTGACCGCCTGGATAACCGCCGTGCAGCGGATGTTGTACGTTCATCGCGCGCTGACGCGCGGGAACGGGTCAGTGCCGCGCGCCCGACAGGCTGGGCTGGCACCCGCGGTGGGGGCCGACGTGCGCCCAGCCAATACTCCAGGAGACTCCTAAGTGCAGGCTTCGACCACTGCCGGCGATCGACCGGCGCCTCGACCGGCGGATGGCCGTCTCGGCGTGCTACTCCCTGGTATGGGCGCTGTAGCGACAACCTTCATGGCCGGCGTCGAAAGCGTGCGGCGCGGACTAAGCCAGCCGATAGGCTCGCTTTCGCAGCTTGCCACTATCCGACTTGGAAAGCGCACGGACCAGCGCAGTCCACTCATTAGGGATTTCGTCCCCCTTGCCGGACTCGACGATCTTGTTTTCGGAGGTTGGGATCCGATCCCCGACAACGCGCTGACCGCGGCACGCAAGTGCGGCGTGCTCGAGGAGAAGGACCTGGCGCCGATCGCCGACTTTCTGGAGAGGATCGAACCGATGCCCGCGGTGTTCGATCGGCACTACGTGACGCGGATCGATGGCACGCACCTGAAGAAGGGCAAGACGAAGCGCGACCTGGCGGAGCAGCTTCGCCAGGACATCGTGGACTTTCGGGTGCGGCACCGGCTCGATCGCGTGGTGATGGTCTGGTGCGGGTCCACGGAGATCTACATCAAGCCTGGGCCCCAGCATGCCACGGTTGATCAGTTCGAGAAGGCGATGGAGCGCAACGACGAGGCGATCTCGCCATCCATGCTTTACGCGTGGGCAGCGATCACCGAGGGAGTCCCCTTCGCCAACGGCGCCCCAAATCTGTCAGTTGACACACCGGCGCTCGTTCAGCTCGCCAATGCGCGTGGAGTTCCGGTATCAGGCAAGGATTTCAAGACGGGTCAAACCTGGATGAAGACCGTAATAGCGCCGGGCCTGAAGGCGCGAATGCTGGGCCTGGAAGGGTGGTACTCCACGAATATCCTCGGTAACCGCGATGGCGAAGTGCTCGACGATCCAGCGTCGTTCAAGACCAAGGAGGAGTCGAAGCTCAGCGTTCTGCATACGATCCTCCAGCCCGAGTTGTATCCCATGCTCTACGACGGCTTCTCCCACGTCGTGCGGATCAACTACTACCCGCCG
>CAYXRS010000108.1:0-11571 GCA_964467195.1 uncultured Gemmatimonadaceae bacterium | reverse complement strand
GCGGCAGTGTGCGGACAACAGTATGATCGCGCATCCGCGTGCGCAGGTCCACCCGATGCACGGGGCAGGCCCGAACGCTACGGCTCCAGCGTCGATCCGGTACGGTCCGGGGGTTGTCAGCCGTTTTAGCGCGGGTTAATGTTGAACTCTGTCAGTACAGTCCGGGGCCTGTAGCTCAGGTGGTTAGAGCGCACGCCTGATAAGCGTGAGGTCGGACGTTCAACTCGTCCCAGGCCCATACGAAGAAGGTCCAGAAAAGCCCGGAATCACCGGGCTTTGCTGCATCCGGGACCAACCCGTCAGGTCGTCGAAATCCTTGGATAAGGTTTTCTGGGTAGGGTGCCCGAACAGCGTATGTTGCACCGGGCGCATTCCGTCACCTACGGTGATCCGTTTCCGATGCGAACTGGATCAAGCGACTACTGCAACGGCGGACAGCCGGCCTGGCCCGGCCCCAATCGAACGGCTGGCGTCTGCAACCCCACGAAAGAGGACCGGTCACATCAGAGTTCTTTAAAGTCCCGCCGCTTTGCCTCTTCAACCCTCTCCTCTAGCCATTTCATGCGCCTCTGCACCTCCAGCTTGTGGTCGAGGAAGGCCAAGCCCTGGAGTGACGGGAGTAGCGAATCGAGGAACTCGATCCGTCGGCGGAGCACCGGCACTTCGCTTCCCCACCAGGACCACCCGTTGGGCTCCAGGGGGAGGCGCTCGAAAAGGGCGAAATCGTGGTTCCGTTCCAGAAGGCGTAAGATGTGTGCCCGCCGCCGTTCCTCAGGCAGCTGCGCCACCACATGGAAGAGCCAGGTCATGAACTCCGCGTCCGTGTGCCTCTGCCCGATTAGGAGCTCCAACAGCGAATCCTGCCGCTGCACGACCTCGGCGTCTGACTCTCCTTCAGACTTGTTCCGAAAGAACGCGGCGAGGTGTGTCGACCAAGTGAAGCTGTCTCGCTCGGCGTCGTACACCGCGTCTACGGCATCGAGCATGAGAGCCTCGTAATCATCCCGCCGCCACAGCAGGTCGTAGTCGCGGTGGTCGTCGTGGCGCGCGACTGGCCCGCGCTCCGTCGCCATCCAGTGGATGTAAGCGCGCAGGAAGTGGGGATCGATGTCGATAATCTGAGAAAGGGCGACGCTGTCGTGGTCGAGCGCGTCCCTCACCGCGTGCGCCGCCACGTACGCGCGCCGGAGCAGTGTCGGGTCGTCGACAAAGAACTCGGCAAGCCGCTCGCCCACTTCCGAGTGGCCGTTGAACAGGCCGGACAGTGCGAAGCCCGTCTGGTCGCCAGCTTCGCCCCGGGCTAACAGGATCGACGTCACCACACGCACAACGGCAGAGTCCACGTCCGCGTATCGGAGGAGGAAGTCCGGCACATACGGCAGTGCGTCGGCCGGGGCCGAACGGTAAAGCTCGAACTAGCGGGCGCAGAGTTTCGCCCGTTTATTCCGCTACGCTACAGGCGGGCTTTCCGCCTGCCCGACTCGGTAACTGATTTTCCGAGCGTGGCTGTCACCCGGCGATTGTAGATTATTCCCGGCCGTATAGCCTCGACGGCGACCGCCGGGCATGACCAACCTTCGTCTTCTCGGCGGTCGCCTGGTGCTGCGCAGTAGCTGACTGGTCAGACCTTCGTGACCGCGTCAGCGATAGCCCGTCCGACGTCGATCGTCGTCGCAGAACCTCCAAAGTCTGGTGTTCTCGGGCCGGACGCGGTGATGTGCTCAATGGCCCGAACGATCGCATCGTGCGCCTCAGTCTGGCCGAGATGTTCAAGCATCAAGGCACCAGACCAAATCTGGCCTATTGGATTCGCAATCCCTCTGCCGGCGATGTCAGGGGCACTCCCATGTACTGGCTCAAATAGCGACGGGAAGTGCCTTTCAGGGTTGATGTTAGCAGACGGCGCGATCCCGATCGTGCCGGTGCATGCCGGGCCAAGGTCGGAGAGGATGTCGCCGAACAGATTGGACGCTACGACGACATCGAAGTCCTGTGGGTTGCGAACGAACGCGGCAGCCAGTGCGTCGATGTGGAACTTCCTAACCTCGACGTCGGGGTAAAGCTCCCCGACCGATTCGACCCGTTCGTCCCAGTACGGCATAGAGACATAGAGGCCGTTCGACTTCGTTGCGCTCGTGAGTTGCTTCTTCCTTCTGCGGGCAAGATCGAACGCATATTTCAAAATACGGTCAGTGCCGTGACGCGTGAAGATCGCCTCCTGAACGACGAACTCACGGTCCGTGCCGGGGAACATCCGCCCTCCCAGCGTGCTGTACTCACCCTCCGTATTCTCGCGAACCACGAGAAAGTCGATGTCGCCAGGCATGCGGCCGGAAAGCGGCGACCGCACACCGGGCATCAGTCGCACCGGACGCTGATTCACGTACTGGTCGAACTCCCGACGGAAGGTCAGCACAGACCCCCACAAGGAAAGATGGTCGGGTACTGCCGCCGGCCAGCCGACGGCGCCGAAGAAAATTGCGTGGTGGCCTCCGATGAGAGCCTTCCAGTCATTCGGCATCATGCTGCCGTGCTCGACGTAGTAGTCGCAGCTGGCGAACTCGAACAGATCGAATTGCAGGTCGAACTCGAACCGCCGTGCAGCTGCCTCGAGCACGCGAAGCCCTTCGGGCACGACCTCCTTGCCGATGCCGTCCCCCGGCAGAACGGCCACTCGGTAGCTCTTCATCGCAACAGATCCTTTCAATTCGGCGGGTTGGACCCTCCATTGGGTCGAAGCTAACCTATGGCCCCGTAGGCGGTTACGGAAATAGCTTGCATTTTCGCCGACTCAGATCGTATACAGTATACAAGGTTCATATACAATTTCTGACGCCGATCGGGAAGACTCCGGTTCGGCCGTTCCTTTTTCGATTCGGGGATTCTTCATGGACGGTTTGCCGCGGCTCGGTACGGGTCGCACGCTCGGAGAAGCAGTCTACACCGCCATTCGGCAGCGGCTGATGACCGGCGGACAGAAGCCGGGCACGTTCATCCGCGAGGCCGAGTTAGCTGCGGCCATGGGCATCAGCCGAACGCCCGTCAGGGAGGCGCTCGGGCGGTTGGTCAGCGAAGGTCTGGTGGAGCGGATTCCGCACCGAGGCTTTCGCATCCCGGAGCGATCGGTCGGCGATCTGTTCCACTTGTATCCTATCCTCCAGTCACTCGAAGTGCTTGCAGCCGAGCTCGCGATTCCTCGGCTGAAGCCGGACGATCTGGCCGAGTGGGAGGAAATCAACCAGGCGTTCGCTGAGGCGATCCGCCGGCACGATGTGCTCGGCGCCGTCGAACTGAATGACAGCTTCCACAAGTGGCTGAGCGACCGCTCGGACAACCCGCCATTACAGGAGTTGCTGGAAGACCTCCGGGCCCATGTACGACGCATCGAGGTGTGGGATTTCACGGCGGGGGTTCAGCACTCTGTCGATAACGAGGGGCAACGATGGGTGCGCGAGCATGCGGCGATTATCGACGCAGTGCGTGGCGGAGAGTTTGCCAAGGCGTGCCGTGTACTGCGGCGGAACCGCTCGATCTCGTACACGCGACCGCAGGTAGACGCGGCGGGGTCAGGTGCGGCGGGTTCGGAGCGCCCCATGGCCCAGGTGTCGCCATGACCCGAGTTCCGACGATCCTGGCGACGGTTGTCGTTCTGGTGCTCGCAGGTCGTGTCGAGGCCCAGGAGCGTGCCGATCTCATCGTGCACGACGGGGTGATCTTCACGGCAGACGATCGGCTCTCGATTCACAGCTCCATGGTTGTTCGAGACGGCCGCGTCATCGCGGTCGGCGGTCCGGAGCTGCAGGACCGATACGACGCGCCCAATGTCGTAGACCTGGAGGGTCGCTTTGTCGTGCCCGGTTTCAACGACACGCATACTCACATCCGGGGCGTGCCACGGCGCTATGTCGACATGAGCGGCGTTGCCTCGCTGTCGGAGTTTCAAGAGCGGCTTCGTCGCAAGGCGACGGAGCTCGGACCAGGCGAATGGATCGTCGGTTGGGGCTGGTCCGAGGATGAAATGGCGGAGCGGCGGAAGCCGACGCGGGCCGATCTTGATGTCGTGATACCGAACAACCCGGCGGTCATTTCACGTGCCGGCGGCCACAGCGCGGTTGCGAGCAGTCTGGCGCTGCAACTTGGCGGGGTAACCCGGGATACTCCAGATCCGGTGGGGGGCATCATCGAGCGTGACGAGGCTGGCGAGCCGACGGGTATCTTCCGCGAAAATTGGTCCATGATCGGTCGGCTCGTCCCTGCGGCACCGGACGCGGAGCTTCGTGAGAGTCTGATCGAGATCCTCAGAGGCCAGTTTGCGTTCGGCATTACAAGTGTCATCGAGGCCATGACGCCGCCGGCACGATACGCGATGTGGCAGGATGTCTATGGCAATCACCATGAGCCACTGCCGCGGGCCGCCGTGCAGATCCACGTCCGCGTTGGCTTCGGTGAAGGCCAAGAGGCCGCCGACCGGCTAAAGGCACTCAGTATCCGCACTGGGCAGGGCGACGAGCGGCTCCGGGTCGGCGCGCTCAAAGTATTCGTAGACGGTGGGTACACCGGTCCAGCTGCATGGACGCTTGAGCCGTATCCCGATCAGCCCGACTACCACGGGCATGCTCGCCTGGGCGAGGAAGACTTCTTCGTGGTCGCGAAGGCAGCTCACGACCTGGGGTGGCAACTCGGCGTTCACGCAATCGGAGATGCGGCGATCAAGCTCTCTGTCGATCAGATCGTCCGGCTCCTGCACGAGTCACCGCGTACCGATCACCGCCATTATCTGAACCATTTCACCGTGCTCCCGCCGCCGAAGACAATGCAGGAGATGGCGGATCACAACATTCACATCGCGCAGCAACCGAATTTCACGTGGACTCTGGATGGTCCCTATTCCCGCCACCTTTCTGCCGAAAGAGCGCAGACCAACAACGCGCTGCGCACGCCGCTGAGCTACGGCATCTTCATGGCCCTCGGGGCAGATATTATTCCTACGGGTCCGCTTCTCGGAATTTTCGCGGCCACCACGCGACGCGGGATGAGCGGAGCCGTCTTCGGCAATGACGAACGATTGAGCGTTCCTGAAGCCATCATCGGGTATACCAGGAACGGTGCATACCTGACATTTGAGGAATCGCTCAAGGGCACGCTCGAGCCCGGCAAATACGCCGATTTCGTCGTGCTCTCCGATGACATTCGCCGTGTGTCGCCCGATCGTATCCGGGAGACTCAGGTGTTGCATACGTATCTGGGTGGCGAGCTCGTCTACAGCCGCCCGCCTGAATCCACCAGCCTGCGATGAGGGGCGGCGGTCAATGAATCGACGTCGGTTCGTTCATGCGACGGGCAGTGCCTTTGGCATGTTGACCGCTGCGGGATGGCGTGGGGTTGACGGCGCGACATCGGGCGGTGTGGAAGATCCTGACGTCGACGCATTCATTCACCGGAAGATGCAAGCGGATCATATTCCTGGCGTGGCCGCGGCCATCGTGGATCGGGATGGTATCGTCTGGGCGAAAGGCTATGGCTGGGCCGATCTGGAGGCTCGCCAACCGATGACCGTCGACAACCTGCAAAACATCGCGTCCATTTCCAAGACGTTCACCACCACCGCGATCATGCAGCTCCACGAATCGGGAGTCTTGGAGCTGGACGCCGATGTGAACGAATACCTGCCCTTCGAGCTCAGGAACCCCGCGCATCCAGATGTCCCGATAAGCGTGCGTCACTTGATGACGCACGTCTCTTCACTCCGCGACGGTACGGCGTACTCGCGGCTGTACGCCTGTGGCGATCCAAAGGTCTCGCTTGGCGTCTGGATGCGGAACTACTTCACGCCCGGTGCCCTGTACTACTCCGCGGCGGAGAATTTCGAGGCTTGGGGACCGGGCGAGCAGTGGCGGTACTGCAACGTAAGTTACGGGCTTCTGGGCCTCATCGTGGAGCAGATGTCGGGGCTGACGTTCCGCGACTTCTGTCGGCAGCAGATCTTCCTTCGGCTCGGCATGACCGATACGGACTGGTTCCTTTCCGAGATCGACCCAACCCGGCATGTCGTACCCTACACCTGGTTTGATGACGGCGTGGCACGCGGCCCGACCTGGGGTGGACTGCCGCTCGGCGTGATCCGCGATGAGGGCACCGCGACAGCCTCGTTTGTGGATGGAGGCTATAGGGCAAACTGTCCGTACAACCATCCCAACTATCCGGACGGATTCCTCCGCACGAGCGTTCGCCAGCTGGCATCGTATGCTGTGGCCTACTTGAATGGCGGACTTTTTGGGAACAATCGAATCCTTTCGAGCGGCACCATCGCTGCCATGCTCACGGAACAGCGCCCATTGGAAGGGCGGGTTCAGGGCCTAACCTGGTTCGGATCAAGGCGCTCCGACGGTGAGTGGACGTGGGGCCACGGTGGAAGCGACCCCGGCGTGAACACCCATTTCGAGATGATGATGTCGCGAGGCGTTGCAGCCATCGTATTCGCCAATACAAACGGCGTCCGACCTCAGGAGATCACGGCGCTGCTGTTGGAGGCAGCCTATACCCGATAAACGACAGCGCGGGCATCGCCGCTCCGCTGCGCCGTTGCCGTTGTTGCACGGCTTCATCGCACGAATGCGGCGCCTTGTCGCGGCTCCGTGCATGACCGAACGAGGATATTCCATCAACTGAAGGAGGCTGTGATGCGTGTTATCTGGCGGGGCGCTGCGCTGCTCGGTGTGCTGGCGATGTCGCCACCCGCCGCATCGGCGGCGGCTATTACAGCGAGCACCCTCAGATCACTCGAGGCCACGACTGCGGCGACTGCGCTGGCTCAGCAACAGCCGGTGGTGGCCGGCGTCGTCGTTGACGCCGGCTCGCTCCGGCCACTTGTGAGGGTTCGTGTCGTCCTGGAGGAGACGAATCAAGAATCCGTCACTGACGGAGCAGGCAGGTTTCGTTTTGACAACTTGCCTTCGGGCGAACTCACGCTGAGCGTCAGCATGCTCGGGTTCCGGACAGAGACCCGCCGCGTGACTGCCGGCCAGACGGATCTGCGCATCTTGCTGGAGGTTTCGGCCTTGGCGCTGGATGAGATCGTCGTAACAGGGACCGCCGGCGGGACGCAGCGGCGCGCCTTGGGGAATGCGATGGCAGAGATCGACGCGAGCAGGCTCGTTGCCCAACAGCCCATTGCAAGTGTTGGCCAGCTACTCCAGGCGCGGGCGCCCGGCGTCTCCGTGGTGGAGCAGGCGGGCGTCGCAGGCGGCGGTTCGCGCATCCTCATCCGCGGGCCCGGCAGCTTCTCGTTCTCGGGAGATCCACTGATCTATGTCGACGGGGTGCGTGTCAACAGCACGCCAAGCACAGGTATTACGGGAGGAGCCGGTGGAGCCGGCGCGCCGAACGCTATCTCCCGCTTGAACGATATCAATCCCTCGGACATTGAGAAGATTGAGATCATCAAGGGACCCGCGGCGGCAACACTTTATGGATCGGAAGCCTCAGCTGGCGTGATACAGATTATTACGAAGCGCGGGGCACGCGGCACGCCGCGGATCAATTTGCGCGTGCAGCAGGGTGTGAACTGGTTCTACGATGCGGCGAACCGACTACCGACCACGTGGGGAGTCAACTCTGCTACAGGGCAGGTCGAGTCGCTGAATCTTAGTCGGCTGCAGCAGGAGAACGGTGCGCCGCTCTTCCGCGACGGCCGCATTCAGGGCGTCGGCGTGAATATTACGGGAGGATCCGACGAAATCCGGTACTACAGCGGCATTGAAGTTAACCGTACCGACGGGGTGGTTCCAACGAACTCGTCGGAGAGCTTCCGCGGACGACTAAGCCTGTCGATGGTGCCGCGGTCCAATCTGAACGCGGATGTCGGCCTGGGGTTCAGCCTCGGAGAGACTACGCTGTTCAACGCCAACTACCTAGGATCGATCATCTACTCCTCGCCCCGGCTGCTGGACACGCCCAACCGGGGCTTCCTGATTGCTCCTGCGCGGGCGATCGGTGAGATCTACCAGTACACCCAGGACGTGAATCGATACCAGGCAAATTTCACACTTCAGCATCGGCCGATGTCCTGGCTCCAACACCGGCTCACTACGGGGTTCGATTTCACGAACCAGCGCCAGCAGCTCTACCGCCCCGTAACGCCACAAGAGTTTGAAGTTCTCTTCGGTACCGTCTTCAACCGCGGAGCCAAGTCGGTCGAGCGTACTGGGTCGTCGTTCGCGACGGTCGATTACTCGATCAGTGCCGATCGACCGATTACCGAGGCGATCGGTTCATCGACGTCGCTAGGCGGCCAGTACTTCCGCACCTTCCGGAGAGTGGAGAGCATCAGCGGCTCTGAGTTTCCGGCCCCGGGAATCAGCACCATTTCGGCGGCATCGATCATCACGGGCTCGGAGAACTTCCTTGAAGAAGTCTCCGTGGGGGTATTCGCGCAGCAGCAGTTCTCGTGGCGGAACCGGCTCTTCCTGACAGGCGCCGTCCGCTCGGACAATCACAGCGCGTTTGGCGCCGAGTTCAACCAGGCCACCTATCCCAAAGTGAGCGCGAGCTGGGTGTTGAGCGAAGAAGGATTTTGGCCGCTGGATCGCATCAGCACGATGCGACTGCGGGCGGCCTACGGCGAGTCTGGGCAGCAACCTGCGACGTTTGCGGCCATCCGCACATACCAGCCAATCACTGGTGAGGGAAACCAGCCCGCAGGCAGCCCACAGTCTCCCGGCAACCCGGATCTTGGGCCCGAGCGCGGACGTGAGATCGAGTTCGGATTCGATGCCGGACTCTTGGAGGAACGACTGGGTGTTGAATTCACGTATTACCACAAGAAGACGTCCGATGTCATTGTGCAGCGCGCACCACCGCCGTCGTCGGGCTTCGTCGGTACCCAGTTCATCAATGCAGGGGAGGTCATTAACCGCGGCTTCGAGGCAGCGCTCCGGGGAACACCGTATCGTGGGAACAGTCTTACGTGGGACCTGTCCCTGGCGCTATCCAACAACCACAACGAGGTCCTTAGCTTGGGCGTGCCAGGTGACTTCATCCCCGTCGGGTGGATACCGAATCGGCACCAGGTCGGGTTTCCCGTCAACTCGTACTTTGGTCGCAAGATCGTGAATGCAGAGTTGGACGCGGACGGAAATCTGCTGAACGTCCTATGCGACGGAGGCACCGGCAAGCAGGGCGTCATGCCGGGCGGTTCGCCCGTCCCCTGCGCTGAGGCACCGCCGCTCTACCTTGGCAAGCCGTACTTCGACTTGATCGGCTCATTCGGATCTACCCTCACCCTGTTCAACCGCGTACAGATCTCGGCGCTCCTCGATGTACGAGGAGGGGGTCAAATGTTCGAGTCGGTCGATTTCTGGAATTGCGCTGCACTGCTCAACCACGAAATCGTGTTCTATCCAGAGCGCTACGACGCCACAAAGGTCGCCGAATGCCGCATGGGCGTCGGGTTCGTGGGCACCACCCGGATTCAGGACAACGGCTTCACGAAGCTCCGGGAGCTGTCCGTCAACTACAGCTTGCCGGAGACCTTGGCCGGGCGGATCGGCGCCGCAGCGGCGTCGATCACGGTGGCCGGCCGCAACCTCGGAACCTGGACCTCCTTCGACGGCCTCGACCCCGAAGTATTTACGCCGGTTAACTGGATGCTTGCTGCACACACTGAGCTTACCATGCCGTTGCCGCGCACCTTCGTTGCGACAATTAACCTGACCTTCTAAGGAGGGAACATGTGGGAAGGTCTTGAAGTGATCGCTCGCGAAAACGGAGTGGCGAATAGTGTTGCCCTTCGCCCATCGCGGAGCAATCCAGGCCTCCGCTTGGTGGCCGCGGCCGTGATCGCGCTGCTGCTCGCCGCGTGTGACGACCTGGTGGAGGTTACGGCTCCTGACCGCATCACGGCGGAGAGCTACGAGACTCCGGCCAACGCGGGCAAGCTGATCGCGGGGGCTGTGGCGGACTTCGAGTGTGCGCTCGCGCAGTTCGTCTCCGCCACGGGCATTGCGAGTGACGAACTGCTGGTAACCAACGCGCTCACGGCGCCGCACATGCTGGATCGACGCGCTTGGGACACGCGCGGCCTCGGCGCCGCCTGGGCCGTGTCCACCTGCACGTCGCGGTCTGAGTCGACGCCCGCACTCTACCGCCCTATGTCTGTGGCGCGTTGGCACGCTGATCAGGCCCTCAGGCTTCTCGAGGGCTGGTCGCCTACGGAGGTGCCGAACCGTGACCTCTACATCTCGAAGGCAGCGGCGTACGCAGGCTACGCGCTGGTTCTTCTGGGCGAGGTTATGTGTGCGGCGCCGATAGACGCGGGCCCGCCGCTTCAACCGGACGTGCTCTTCGCGGAAGCGGAATCACGCTTCGCCCGCGCGATCGCGGCCGCACAGGCCGGCGGCGCCGCGGCCGATCAGTTCCGACACATGGCTCAGGTCGGCCTGGCACGAGCACGCCTGAACAAGGGAGACATGCCCGGTGCAGGGACAGCCGCGCAGGCAGTGCCCGCGGGCTTTGTGAAGAACGCGACCTACTCCACGGCCACCGCCCGACGCTTCAACGTGGTCTGGGGCGATGTGCAAGGGAACACCATCACAATCGGTCCGGCGTTCCGGGATGTCCGCTACGCCGACGTCAAGGATCCGAGAGTGCAGGTGATCGACACCGGCCGGCTGGAGGCTTCCGTCAACATCCCGCTGTGGGATCAGGAGAAATACCCATCGCGTGAAGCTCCGATTCCGATCGCCCGTTACACTGAAGCCCAACTCATCATGGCGGAGGCCGCCCTTGCCGCTGGCGAGCCGCAGACAGCCGTGAACATCATCAACGCCCTGCACACCGCCGCGGGGCTGCCCGGGTTCTCGAGTTCCGATCCGGACGAGATCCTCCAGCAGATCATCTACGAACGGCGAGCAGAGTTCTTCCTCGAGGGGCATCGCTTCGGCGATATCCGTCGGTACAACGTGCCTCTTCAGCCTGTGCCGGGAACCGAATATCACAAGGGAGGCACGTATCTCGACGCCCGGTGCTTCCCGATTCCAGCCATCGAGACGGATGGAAACCCGAATGCTTGACGTGCGTTGCCGCAGTGGAATTGCGGGCCTTCTAGCCGTGGGAGTGATGGCTTCGTGCGCCGCGGCACCGACGGGCGAGCGAGTCGACCTCCTGCTGCACAACGGCGTCGTGTTCACCGCCGAAGACACGATCCGTGGCCCGCATACCGCCGTCGCGATTCTCGGCAACAGGATCGTAGCTGTGGGCGGCGAAGAATTGCAGCGTGCCTACACTGCCGAGCATGCGATCGACCTCGGCGGCCGACTCGTGCTACCCGGATTCAACGACACGCATATACACGTCCGGGGATTTCCTCCATGGCACGTGGAGCTTTCTTCCCTTACTTCTATCGACGAGATCAAGAATGCCATTCGCCTGAAGGCATCGGAGCTGGAGGATGGTCACTGGATCATCGGCTCGGGATGGGCGGAAGGCGTCTTGAGCGAGGCGCGGGCGCCGCACCGTCGCGACCTCGATGAGGCGGCCCCGCGCCACCCCGTCGTCATTGCCCGCGCTGGCGGC
>CAYXRS010000107.1:0-11824 GCA_964467195.1 uncultured Gemmatimonadaceae bacterium | reverse complement strand
GTCGGCATCAACCTGCTCCGCGAGGGCCTCGATCTCCCGGAGGTGTCGCTGGTGGCCATCCTCGATGCGGACCAGGAGGGTTTTCTGCGCAGTGACCGGTCGCTCATCCAGACAGTCGGACGTGCCGCGCGCAACGTGGATGGCATGGCGATCTTCTATGCGGACCGTGTGACGGGGAGCATGCAGCGCGCAATCGAGGAGACGGGCAGACGGCGCGAGATTCAGCTCGCCTACAATCACGAGCATGGCATCACGCCGCGCAGTGTCATCAAGAGTACAGAGCAAGTGCGCTTCAGCACGCGCGTCGCCGACGCGCGCATCGAGCGAGATAGTAAGCGACGCGTAGCGGAGGCGCCGGCCACCTATGCCAGCGAGATGGAGGCTGCGGCTCTGATAGAGTTCCTGGAGGAGCAGATGAAGGCCGCGGCGAAGGAGTTCGACTTCGAGGCTGCGGCGCAGATTCGCGACCAGCTCTTCGAGCTACGTGTGCGACTGGACGGGGCGAAGGGGGGAAGCCGGAACGCCCGACAGGACGGCCTGTCGACGATCAAGGCGAGACACTGAATGTCGCTGCACCCCTACATCGTTCCTGAGCTGGCCCCGCAGGGTCGCCTCGCGCTCACCCGCGACGAGCTCGTGTCGTGGGGTGAACGGCTTGGCGCTGCGGTGCAGGCCCCGCTCGTGGTGGCGATAGCCGGAGAACTTGGCTCGGGGAAGACGACGCTCGTGCAGGCAATCTGTCGCGGCGCCGGGGTCCTGGACGACGTCACGAGCCCGACGTTCGCGTTGGTGCACGAGTACACCGCCTCCAGATTCAAGGTCTACCATCTCGATCTGTACCGGCTGGAGGCGCCGGCACAGCTCACCAACATGGGATGGGATGAAATCGTGACGGCGAATGCACTCGTCCTGGTGGAGTGGCCCGACAGAGCCGGCGAACGGCTGCCGCGCGGAGTGGTCCCCATCGAGCTCGAGCACATCCCGGGCGATCCAGATCGCCGTCTCCTGCTTGCAGGATGACGATGCTGACGCTGGCCATGGACGCGGCTACATACGATGCCTCGGTGGCGCTCCTCCATGGGGAGGAGTTGATTGGTCAGCGCCATCTTGCCATGCGCGGCGAGACCGAGGAGCGCCTCATGCCGGAGGTGGCGTCGCTCCTCGACGAGGCTGGCCGTCGTCCCTCGGATGTGGGGCGAATTGTGTGCGGCGGAGGGCCGGGAAGCTTCACCAGCCTGCGAATCGCGGCATCCGTCGCCAAGGGAATGGCGTTCGCCACGGGCGCGCCGCTATACGCGGTCTCTTCTCTGCTTCTGATCGCTGCGGGCGAGGAGCGCACGCGCCGAGGTGGCCGGTGGCTGGCTACACTCGACGCGATGCGCGACGAGCGCTTCGTCCAGGCCTTCGACGTGATGAGTGATGGCCGGATCGTTGGCGTGGGGCGGGCGATGCTGGTAGCGGTCGACAGGGTGGGTGAACTGGCTGTTTCGCTCGGGGCGAGCCGCGTCGGCCCTGGGGAGGAAACGGATGCTCCACCGCGTGCCTCCGGCGTGCAGCGGTTGCTGCCACAGCTGGCATCGGAGCCACCGATTTCGCTCGACACGTGGGAGCCCGACTACGGTCGTCAGGCCGAAGCTCAGCGGCGCTGGGAGGCGGCACACGGCCGCCTGCTTCCAGACAGATGAGCGCGCTTCGATCGCGGGACATGATCCCGTCGAGCCTGGCGCTGCGGCCGGCCAGGCGCAGCGATGTCGAAGCCATTCTGGCAATGGAGCGGGCGTCGTTCACCGACCCGTGGAGCCGCGCCGCGTTCACCAGTCTCCTCGGCCATCCCGGCGTGTATTTCGTTGTTGCCGCTCGGCCTGACGAGGGCATCGCAGGTTATCTGGCGGCGTGGTTCATGGTGCCGGAAGGGGAGATCGCAACACTCGCGGTCGATACCGAGCGCCGCCGCCTGGGCGTTGGCGGTCTGCTGCTCGACTCGGCAATCCAGGAGGCCAGACTGCGTGGCGTTCGCGACCTGTACCTCGAGGTGCGCGATTCCAATGCCGCCGCCCAGAAGCTGTACGCTTCCCGAGGCTTCCTCGAGATCGGTCGCCGTCGGCTCTACTACCGAAATCCGGCGGAGGATGCGCGCATGCTGAGGCTGCACCTCGGATGATTGGTATGCCTTTTCGCTTTCTACCGCGGCCGTTTGGTTGCCGCGGTTGCACCCCGGCCCTATAATCTGCCGGGCGATGCCAATCGCCCCATGACAGGAGGATTACGTGAGTCGCAGCTTGAACAAGGTGACGCTGATCGGGAACCTCGGTGCCGATCCCGAGGTGCGCTCGACGTCGGGAGGAGGACGTGTGGCACAGTTCTCACTCGCGACTAGCCGGCAGTGGTCCGGAACGGATGGTGACAAGCAGGAAAAGACGGAGTGGCATCGCTGCGTCGTCTGGAACAGCAAAGGTGGTGGCCAGCAACTCGCCGATGTCGTCGAACGTTTCCTCAAGAAAGGCGACAAGGTGTACGTGGAGGGCCGGGTCGAGTATCGGCAGTATCAGGACAAGGACAACAACACGCGCTACATTACCGAGATCAACGTTCGCGAGCTCATCATGCTGAGTGGCCGGGGCGGAGCCAGCGGAGACGACTCCGACAGCTCTCGGTCACGTGCGGCCGCTCCCGAGAGGGCGCGAAGCACCGCCGGTGCCGGGCAGGACTTCGAAGACTTCGGCACGACGCAAGACGAGGACGACGACCTGCCGTTCTGATCTGGCCGTCGCCAGGTCCTGGTTTCTCTGCGACCACGGTCCGAGGACCCTCGGCCGTATCTCGGTCCGCCGGCGGCAACCGCCGCCGGCGCGCTGTGGACTTCTTCGATCACGTCAGGGTCGTAACGTCGAGCTCGACCGTAACGCCCACTTCGATAGTAGCACCCAGGCGGCGAAGAAGATGGCGTCGCCATTGGTCGACAGCGCGAGAAGGCGCTCCAGAGCCGGATCGTAGCATTGAGTTCGAAGGTGGCGGAGGATTGCCGCCTGACCGGTAGCTTACGCCTGCATGCCCTGGTTCGTCATTCGACGAGCTCTGGTCCGCACTGCAGGCTGCCCAAACCCGGTCGAAGTATGTCGAACAGATCGCAACGCGGTGCTACGCCGCAGAACTCAAGCAATGGTACGGCTGTCATCTCCCGACGGCAGTTCATAGTTGGAGCGAGTGGCGTGGCGGTGCTCGCCGTCGTCTGGCAATCGGCCGCGAGCCTCAAGCGCGACGACCGGCGCCCAGAACTCCAGTCAGACAGCGACGTCGGCACACTCGAGCCCAGTGAGATTGCGACGATGTTCGCTCTTGCGGAGGTGTTGGTCTCACCTTCGTTCCGGGAGAGCAGGGCGCAAACGGAACTGCTCATCGCCGAGGCCGCCAGCCGTGTTCCAGGGTTGGCGGCGACGTATCGGGCCGGCGCGAGACTGCTGGACGATCGCATGCGTGCGCACCGCGCCACGACGTTTGCCCAGGCGTCGCTGGAGGAGCGCAACGACCTTCTTGAGTTCATGTTCTGGCGTTTCGAGGCGGAAACCGGCGACGCGCTGCACGACTACAGGGCCAAGTTCACGCGGCGGGCTGAACGGGTACGGCATTCGGAGGAAGAACGCAGGCTACGCGAACTTGTCGTGCGCGATCTCCTGATCCGGATACACCGGCGTACAGCTTGGCGAGTAATGGGCTACCAGAACTATCCGGGAATACCTGGCGATCCACGTGAGTACACTCACGCGCCCGTGCTCCTCCCACGTCCGCGCCCAGGGGTGTAGGGCAATGCCATGCATGCAGCAGATCGCCTGCGCAAACCGGTGACAGATGACGACAAGCCGTAGCACGCCATACGACGTCTGCGTGATAGGCGGTGGTGTCGCCGGCGCCATGGTCGCATACACGCTCGGTCGCGCCGGCATCTCCACGGTGATTCTCGAGGCCGGTCCTCGGCACCTTGCCGAGGACCGAGCTGCATACATGGAACGGCATCTCGAGGGCGACGATCCGTGGCAGTCCAACCTGCCTGCGCGCGATGTATTCCGGAACGTCGGCGAAATCCACTACCCGCTCAACGACTATCGCGTCAAGGGCGTTGGCGGTTCGACACTTCACTGGGTGGGCTATACGCCACGCTACCACGAGAGCGATTTCGAGATGCGCTCGCGGTACGGGATTGCCGACGACTGGCCGGTACGGTACGCGGAGCTCGAGCCCTACTACTGTGAGGCGGAAGCGGAGATGGGTGTCGCTGGGGATGCCGACAACCCGTTTGCCTCCTGGCGGTCGCAGCCTTTTCCGCTTCCGGGCTTTCCGATCGGCTACGAAGAACAGATGATCGCAGGCGCTGCCGCGAAGCACGGCGTCACCTTTCACTGCTGGCCTCAGGCGCGCGCGTCGATTCCATACCGCGGGCGCTCGGCGTGCGTCACATATGCTACCTGCAAGACTTGCCCTGTTCGAGCGAAATACAGCGGCGACATTCACGTCGAGCGCGCCGAGGCAACCGGACATGTGAAGGTGCTGGCCGATGCCAACGTGGTGCGGCTGGAAACCGATGGCAACCGCCGTGTGACGCGCGCCATTTATGCGACGCGAGATCGCGTCGAGCATGCCGTCGAAGCCAGGCAATTCGTCCTCGCCGCGCACGCGGTGGAGTCTGCACGGCTACTCCTGCTCTCGAAAACCGGCTCTGCTACTGACGGGCTCGCGAATTCGAGCGGCCTGGTGGGCCGTTATTTCATGGAGCACCGAAACCTCTATCGTCGCATCCAGTCCCCCGTTCCCGTTTACCCCTACCGCAAAGGCTTCGCGACGGTCTACACCGAGCAGTTCGTCGACACACCGACCCGCGACAGTGAGTCCGGCTTCCTGGTGCGGGGATACGCGGCCGGGGACGCCCCGCCGTTTCTGGCACAGCAGCTAATCAGGCGCAGCGGAAACTGGGGTGCGGCGCTCGAGCGTGAGCTCGTGCGCCGGATTGAATCCACGGTCGGACGGTCGCTGACCATCGGGACTAACGCTGAGCCGATCCCAATGGAGAGCAATCGCGTCGAGCTGGACGACTCACTAATCGACTATTTCGGCAATCCGGCACCCAGGCTCTCGTACTCGCTGACCGACTATGAGAGGGCGGCTTTCGAAAGTGGCGACAAGGTGATACTCGCCATGGCCGATTCGCTGGGGGCAGAACGCGTGGAGGAGCCGTACTTTCGGTACGGCGGGCACCACTCGGGCACCTGTCGAATGGGAAACGATCCTGCCAGAAGTGTGGTCGATCGCGATCTGAGAACGCATGATCTCGAGAACCTTCACGTGGTTGGCAGCAGCACGTTCGTCACCATTTCGCTGGTCAACCCAACGCTCACGATCGCGGCCTTCTCCCTCCGGCTGGGCGACCACCTGGTGCGGCGCAGCCGCAACGCCTGACAGGGGCAGGACATGCCAACAACGGCTGGAGCGCCCAAACCCCATCCCGCGGTGACACTTCCACCAGTGGAGCGTCAACTTCAGAGAACCCGTGGACTCCTGGCGGCCGCCGCAAGGGCGCGCCCGGAGTGCACCTATGCGAGGGATGCCTACTCATGCGAACGGTACTGACCCGTTCTAGCTGGCTCATCGCGGGCCTGGCGGTGCTGTTCGCCGCCACCGCGCAGGCGCAGGACGCGGCCGCCTCGGCGGAAAGCCATACGGTCAAGCGCGGCGACACGCTGTGGGATCTGTCGCGCACCTACCTTGGCGATCCCTTCCTGTGGCCTGAGATCTATCGCATCAACACGGATGTCGTGGAGGATCCGCACTGGATCTTCCCCGGCGAGGTGCTGCGTATCCCAGGCAGGGAGGTCGCCCAGGCGCCCCCCCCAGCGCTCACCGAGCCTGATGTGGCCGAGCCTCTTGTAACGCCCGTCGCGAGCGAGCCATCACCGGCTACGGGCGGCGCAACGGTCTTCGCCAGTTCGCCGTTCGTGCGCCGTTCGGCAGTGCCCGCGCGACGGCCACTGCCACCCGAACCCTACACCGCCGTTCGGCCCGGCCAATACTACTCGGCGCCGTGGCTGGACAATCGCGGTGGTCCGGTGGGAAGCGGTCGCCTCCTCGCGCCGGTAGACATACTCGGAATCGCCGAATCTCGAGAGCAGATCTGGCTGCATGTCCACGATCGGGCTTACATATCGCTTCCTGACGGCGCAGTCGCCACGGAGGGAGATCGCTATCTGACATACCGGCTCGGCACTGAAGTAACGGGCGGGCGGCAGGTGGTGATACCGACCGGCATAGTGCGGGTGACGGTGGCTGACAACGGCGATGCGACCACCGTGAGGATCCTCCAGCAGTTCGAGACCGTCCGGATTGGCGACCAGCTGATGCCGCTCGAGCGTGCCGTACTGCCGGTCCGCGCCCCCACGACACCGATCGACCTGGGTATCGAGGGGCGTATCCTTTGGGTGTCGAGTGATGTCCTGCTCCCGACGGTTCAGCACTATGTGCTGCTCGATGTGACTAGCCTCGATGGCGTTCGACTGGGTGACATGTTCACTATCTTCCGTCCGCGCCGCGCGCTGGAAGGACACATGCTGCCAGAGGAGGAGATCGCGCTCGCGCAGATCGTGCGCGTGAACGACCGTGGCGCCACCGCCATGATCGTCGACCAGCGGCACCCGGCGATCAAGGAGGGTGTGCCTGCCAGGCTCACGAGGCGTCTGCCGTAACTCGCGATTCGGCGGTGCCGTAACCGCCTTCGGGAGTTAGATTGTGGGCGACGCATGACTGCGATCGCCCATTTTCTTGCAATCACGCTCTATCTTGCCGCCACCGCGCTCGCGGTGACGCCCTTCGCGCGGCCTGTCTCGCCATCCATACGTGGCGTGTCGGTGCTGCTCGGAGCCGGTGTGCTTTGTCACGCCGTGGGCCTGGCGTCTCTAGGCATTCGCTTCGGTTCCGCGCCTCTCACGGGACTCGGACCGGCTCTCTCGTTTGCGGGTTTCCTGGTAGCGGCGATGTTGTTGGCTGTCGAACTGCTGGCACGCGAGGTCAGTCTCACGTTGGCGGCGGCGCCGCTTGCGGCTCTCGTGACCACCTTCGGTAACATCGCCGGTCTGGTCCCCGCGGCCACTCCTGCGGGCCCCGACGGCATCTGGTTGCTGTCCCACATCGCGCTGAGCTTCTTCGGGATAGCGGCGTTTGCCACTGCGGCTGCTGCGGGAACGATGTATCTCATCGAGCATCGCGAGCTCAAGTCGCGTCGGTTCGGGCCCGTGTTCCGGTTCTTCCCGCCACTCGAAACGCTGGACCGTGTCAATCACGTGGCTGTCGTTGCAGGCTGGCTGACGCTGACGCTTGGCGTTGCGCTGGCCGCGACGTACGCGGCGGTGCACCCCGTGGTCGACGCGCCCAAGCTGGTTTGGGGGCTTGCCGCGTGGGCCGGCGTCACGGTGATCGGCGTCGGTCGGCTTACCCGCGGTTGGAAAGCTCGTCGGGCAGCGGTGATCTCCTGCGTCGCGTTTTGCGGCGTGCTTCTGCTCTATGTCGCCTTTCGAGTGGCAGTTTCCCGCGGAGAGTACTTCCTGTGAGCCTCTATCCCATCATGCTGGACGGGGCCTCGATGTCCGTGCTGGTAGTTGGAGGCGGAACGGTTGCCGCGCGCAAGGTCCGGGGACTGCTTGACGCGGGAGCGTACGTGCGTGTGGTGTCACCGGAGACGGTCCAGGAGATTCGAGATCTGGCCGGGGAGGGTACTCTGTCATTGAGCGCTCGGGAGTACACGAGCGGAGATATTGGCGATGCGCTCTTGGTTGTCGCAGCAACGAACGACCCCAGGGTGAACGCAGCGGTCGCAAAGGATGCGCATCGCGCGCGACGGTTGGTGAACGTCGCCGACAAGCCCGACGAGGGGAACTTCATTACTGCTGCCTCGCACAGGGCCGGTGATCTCGTCGTGTCCGTGTATGCTGGCGGAGTGCCCGGAGCCTCGGTGCGCATCCGGGATGCGATAGCCGAACGTTTCGGAGCGGCATACGCCGATGCCGTAGGTGCGCTCGCCGCGCTACGCACGCGACTGCTCAGTGCCGGCGCGGCGGACGGCTGGGCGCGCGCCCGGGGTGAGTTGCTGGATCGCGATTTCTGCCAGTCGGTCGAAAGCGGAGGTTTTGTGGAGCGTGTGGCGCGATGGCAGTGATCGTCGCCGGACTGAACCATGGTACCGCACCGATCCAGGTGCGGGAACGGCTCTGCTGGTCCGCTTCGCAGCTGGCTGCGGGGGCGCTGCAGCTGCGCGAGTTGAGCGGGGCACGAGAAGCGGTGCTTCTGTCGACCTGCAATCGGACGGAGGTCTACCTCGTCGAGGGAGAAGCGGGGGCGACGCCGGCCGTATGGGGGGTGCTGAGCGGCCGGCTTGGACAGGCAGCTGAGCCGTACGGCTATGTGCGGCGCGATCGTGAAGCGGTAACGCACCTCTATCGCGTCGCGGCCGGTCTGGACTCCATGATCGTAGGGGAGGCGCAGATTCACGGACAGGTGCGCGACGCCTGGGAGCGCAGTCGGTCGGCCAGCGGTCCCGTCCTCAATCGCCTTTTCCAGACGGCACTGTCCGTCGCTGGTCGCGTGCGTAGCGAAACTGCGGTGGGACGCGGGGCAGCGTCCGTGAGCTCCGCCGCCGTGCAACTCGCCAAGAAGATATTCGGCACGCTTCAGGGTCGCCAGGCAATGGTGCTCGGTGCCGGTGACATGGCCGAGTTGGCACTCGAATGCCTCACCAGTGAAGGCGTGCGGGCCGCAATCGTGGCCAACAGGACCTACGAGCGGGCTACCGAGCTGGCCAGTCGCCACGGTGCTAGGGCGCTTCATTACGACGAGTGCTGGAGCCGCCTGCACGAAGTTGACGTCCTCATCTGTTCGACGTCCGCACCGCACGCGATTGTGCACACGACCCATGTCGAGCCTGCCGTAAGGGCGCGCGGCGATCTTCCGTTGTGCATCCTCGACATCGCTCTTCCTCGCGACGTCGAGCCCGAGGTCGGGATGCTGCGCAATGTGTTCCTGTACGACCTGGACGACCTGCGAACCGTAGTCTCTACCAACCTGGAACGGCGCCGCGCGGAGCTTCCCACGGCGGAGCAGCTGATCGCCGCCGAAGCCGAGACTTACTGGCAATGGCTGGCCGCGCTTGCTGCCGTTCCCGTGCTAACCTCGTTCCGCGGTCGGGTGGAGGAGTTGCGAGCACGCGAGCTAGAGCAGGCGCTACGGCGACTCGACCACCTGCCGCCGGAAGATAGAGCGGCGATTGAACATTTCTCCCGAGCCCTAATGAACAAGTTCCTGCACGAGCCGAGCGTCCGACTCCGTGCTGCAGCCGCCAATGGACAAGGCCTGGCTATCGTTGATGCGCTCCGTTACCTGTTCGCGCTGCGCGACAAGCCAGCCGACCAGGCCGCAGGCGACGATCGCGTGGAGGACAGTTCGCGATGACTCACAAGGCGCTTGTCACGGGTGGGGCAGGATTCATAGGGTCGCATGTCGCCGAGCAGCTGATCGAGGCAGGGTACGAGGTCACCGTCCTCGACGACCTCTCCAGCGGCCGCGGGGAGCAAGTGCCGACGGGGGCCAGCTTCCATCAGATGGATGTCACTGGTTCGGAGGCGGCGGCGATCGTGCGCGAGGGGAACTTCGATGTGATCTGTCACCTTGCCGCGCAGATCGACGTTCGCAAGAGTGTGTCAGACCCCGGCTATGATTCCCGGGTGAACATCGGCGGTTCGCTGAACCTTCTCGAGGCAATCCGTGCTACTGGAGGGCGCACGCGATTCGTCTTCTCCTCCACCGGTGGCGCGATCTACGGCGACCTCACGCCTCCACCGAGCCCGGAGGACGCGCCGAAGGATCCGCAATCCCCGTACGGCACCGCCAAGCTGTCGGTGGAGTACTACATGGGCTACTACGGGAGAGTGCACGGGCTCGACACCGTAGCGCTTCGTTATGCGAACGTCTACGGGCCACGACAGGACCCACATGGCGAGGCGGGGGTCGTGGCCATTTTCTGTGGTCGTGTGCTGGAGGGGCGCCCCGTTACAGTCTACGGAGATGGGTCGCAGACGCGTGACTATGTTTACGTGGCCGATGTCGCCCGCGCCAATGTGATCGCGGCCACCGCGACATTGCCTGCGTCGCGTGGCCTCGACAGCCGTGCCTTCAACGTCGGCACCGGGTTGGAAACCGACGTCGTGACGCTGGCGCGCGTGCTGATGAGTGGAGCCGGACGCGAGGTGGAGGTCCAGTACGCCCCGTCGCGTGCGGGCGAGCAGCTGCGCTCGGCGGTGCTGGTGGACAAGGCGGCCGACACCCTTGGCTGGCGCCCTGAAGTAACACTCGAAGACGGGCTGGCGAGAACCCACGCGTGGTTCCACGCCCGAAGGAATGGAGACCAGGGATGATCGTGGCAGGCAACTTTCAGATGCCCGGTGAGGCGATTCCTACGAATGTCTGGGAGATGGTGGTACACGGCACGCCGCTCACTCAGGGTGTGCTCCTCCTCCTGCTCATGCTCTCGCTCATTAGCTGGGCGATCATGCTGCTCAAGTGGCGAGAGTTCCAGAAGGTGGACCGTACTGGTCGCGCCTTCGTGCGAGAAGTGGAGCGGGCTGCGAGCCTGGACGAGGCAAGCAGCATCGCGCGACGCACCAAGCCCAATCCGTTCACTCGCGTCTTCACGCGAGGCGTCAACTTCTTTGCCGAGATGAGGCCGGGTGCGTTGCGCGCCGCCAACACCGGGCAGCTGACCAGCTCACAGGTCGAGGCGTTGCGACAGGTGCTCGACTCCCAGGCAGCGGACGAACGCGACCGATTGGGTGGATTCATCCCATCCCTGGCGACCATTGGATCAGCGAGTCCGCTGATCGGGCTGCTTGGTACGGTACTCGGTATCATCAACGCGTTCACCGGCATTGCCGTGACGGGGGCGGGAAACCTTGCGGCAGTTGCGCCGGGAGTGTCGGAGGCCCTCACAGCCACGGCCGGCGCGCTGTCCGTGGCCATTCCGGCGGTATTCGGGTACAACATCTTTGCGAACCGTCTGAACCGGGTGGAGGGTGAGCTGGAGAGCTTCGGCACGGAGATCATCGCAATCATGGTACGTGAGGGGCGGATCTAGTGGCGCGCCGTCGCGGGCGGGTTTTTGGGCTTCCCTTGAACGCAGAGATCAACGTCGTCAGCCTCATTGACGTGATGATGCTGCTGATGATCATCTTCATGATCACCGCGCCCATGATGCAGGGTGGGGTGGACGTCGCGCTGCCACGGGCGGAGGCGCGTCCGCTGGATGCGCGGGGCAGCGTGGTCGTGACGGTGAATCGCGCTGGGGAGATCTGGGTGGAGAATGCGCGTCTCAGCTACGAAGAGTTCCGCGCCAGCTTCCCCGCACTCGCCGCCGGCCGGCAGGATCGCGGCGTGTACCTCCGCGCCGATCAAGGCGTGGATTACGGCACCGTAGTACGCGTCTTGGCCGTCATGAAAGCTTCAGGAGTAGGAGACGTGGGACTCGTGGCCGAGCCCGAGGAGGTGCGGCGGTGACCTTGCGGACCCGCCCTCCGGGCGTCCGTCTGACGCTGCCACTTGGATTGTCGATGCTGCTGCACCTCGCAGTGCTGGCAGCTCTGGTGAACTTCCGGCCGCCGCCCCTGCCGCCGCAGCCCCCGGTATACCGGGTGGACCTCGTTGCGGCTCCAGCCGGGCCCCGCCAGCCCGGCAT
The DNA here is from genome assembly GCA_964467195.1 of uncultured Gemmatimonadaceae bacterium. Taxonomy (GTDB): domain Bacteria; phylum Gemmatimonadota; class Gemmatimonadetes; order Gemmatimonadales; family Gemmatimonadaceae; genus CAYXRS01. The sequence continues at coordinate 66 of CAYXRS010000107.1, read as the reverse complement.
CGTGGCCCCGCAGCCGGCTACTCCGCCCGCCAGTGCCGAGCCGGCGCCGGTACCGACGAGGGCGCA
>CAYXRS010000106.1:0-11950 GCA_964467195.1 uncultured Gemmatimonadaceae bacterium | reverse complement strand
CGGGCGAGTATTCGTCGTCTTCGTAAGGATCGACGTCACGGGAAAGCGGACGCAGTTGCGCCTTCTGCATGTCTCGCTTCTCCTGCTGCGTCATGGTGGCGCCGGGCGCTTCGTTGTCGAGGTCGGACATACCAGACAGAATCTCCTTGAGCCGCGGGTATTTTAGGCTCGCCGCGCCGAGTCAGATGTCGAGTGCTTGCCGTAGGGAGAACGGCGAAGACCGGCGTCTCGCGAGAGAAGCGCCGTCCGGTTCACCGGAACCTTTAAAGATAGGCGGGAGCGGTACTTGGCGAAAGGGGGCGGCGCGGGGCGCCGCAGCTATCGCCGTCCCGCCACGCGGGCCAATGCGACGATGCGATCCACCTGTTCCTCCTGGCTCAGGTAGGTCGTATCGACGAGCACCGCATCCTTGGCCTGAACGGTTTGCGTCGCGTCACGGGCGTCCCGCTGGACCAGACGCTCGGTCTCCACGGCAATCTCTTCCGCCAACGGAGCGCGACCGAGCCGCTGAAGCAGCCGGCGCCGAGCGCGCTCCCATGGGTCTGCCACGAGAAATACCTTTACTTCGGCATCCGGAAAAACGACCGTCCCTATGTCCCTGCCGTCCACCACTACGTCGTGGACTGAAGCCGCAGCCCGCAACTGCGCGTTGACCCAGTCGCGAACCTCGGCGAGTGACGCAGCACGCGAAACGTGACGGGTGACCAGCGGCCCGCGCGCGTCCTCATCCGTGAACGAACCACCTCGGGCCGGGGCCAGTGATGTTCCCTGATCTGCCAGCGAGATTCCTTTCGCGGCTCGCACTACCTGTTCGCCCGTCCAAGCCTCGCTGTCTTCGTTCAATATCAGCATGGCCGCCGTCGCCGCCCGATACAGTGCGCCGGAGTCGACATGCCGAAAGCCGAGGCGCTCCGCTACCCAGCGCGCCGTGGATGACTTCCCCGATGCCGCAGGGCCGTCGATTGCCACCACCATGCCGCGTGCGATCACGCGATCCCCTGCTGCGAGGCTCTCGACCGCCCCCCCAAGAAGGTAAAATGCATCAGGCTCCTGATATCCGCTCGAGGTCCGACCAGAAGGCAGGGTACGATATGGACACGCACCGGCGGTCATCAATCAGGATGTCGTTGCCGCGCAGTTTGCCGAGTACGCCGAATGCCATGGCGATTCGGTGATCGCCGGCCGTGCGCACGGTTCCGCGCAGCCCGGATGTGCTACCCTGGATCGCCAGTCCGTCCTTCAGTTCCTCCACCTGCACACCCAGTGCTCTCAGATTCGAGGCAACAGTCGCAATACGGTCACTTTCCTTCAGACGAAGCTCGGCCGCACCGGTGATGACAGTCACACCTTCGGCGCGCACAGCGACGCAGGCAAGCAGTGGGAGCTCGTCGACGAGCGACGGCACCTCGCGCGCACCGATCGTGGTTCCCTTGAGCGCCGACGGCCGCGCAACGACGGTTCCCACGGGCTCTCCGCCCCGCACCGTTTCGCACTCGACCTCGAGCGATCCACCCATGGCCAGCAGCGCGCTCAGAAAACCAGTGCGCCTGCTGTTGAGCAGCACATCCTCAACGGTCAGCTCGCCGCCGTCGGCGAGTACGGCCAGGGCGATGAGATTGGCGGCCGACGAAACATCGCCGGGAATGGTCAGCTCCAGCGGATCGAGCCTTTCCGCAGGCTGGAGGCGGACCGTCTGATCGTCGTACGACAGCGTCGCCCCCATGTGCAGTAACAGTCGTTCGGTGTGATCGCGGGACGAGTACGGCTCAGTCATTTGGACCGGTACACTTGCGCAGATGCCCGCCAACAGCAGCGCGCTCTTCACCTGAGCGCTCGCGATCTCCGACCGCCACACTAGTGGACGGAGGGGACCGCCATGGATGGTCATAGGTAGTCCGCCTTCGTGAGACAGCTCCACCGCCGCGCCCATGACGCGAAGGGGCTTCGCGATGCGCTCCATAGGCCGCCTCGCGAGACTCGCATCTCCGGTGAAGCGTGTCTTGAATGCGTGCGCGGCAACCATGCCGGCGAGCAGACGCACGGTAGTGCCGCTGTTGCCACAATCGAGCGCATCATGGCTGGCCGAGAGCGACGGGGGGTGGGCTCCGGAAATGACCACCTCATCGCCGCGCGCCGCAACAGAAACACCGAGTCCACGAAGGGCGCCAGCGGTGGACTCCACATCGGCGGCGCGAGGTAGTCCGCAAATGCGTGATTGGCCGTTGCCGAGCGCGCCCAGCAGGAGCGCGCGATGCGAGATGGACTTGTCCCCTGGCGGGCGGACGCTCCCACGAACCCAGAGCTCAGCGGTGGGCGCAGCCACAGCTAACGCAACGACGTCTCGAGCGCGGTGGCGGCATCCGTCCCCGCGTCCCGGTACTTCACGATCACCGGAGCCTGAAGAGACAGTCCGTGCTCGGTACCCCAGACGGACCGGACCATGCGCGCTCCCGGCACGACCACCGCTGCCTCAGGTATCTCGAGCGGATCATCGCCGCTGGCCCGCAGTATCCGCTCGCGCACCAGGTCGTACACCGGGGTGCCGCGTGTCAGCAGCACGCCGGGCGCAAGCACGGCTCGACGCCTGATCACCGTGCCCTCGTACACGCCGCAGTTGCCGCCAATGAACGCATCGTCCTCAACGACCACGGGTGCAGCGTTAACCGGTTCCAGTACGCCGCCAATCTGCGCTGCAGCACTCAGGTGAACCCGCTCACCGATCTGGGCGCACGAGCCGACGAGTGCGTGCGAATCGATCATCGTCCCGGTGCCCACCCATGCACCGACATTGACGTACATGGGTGGCATGCAGACGACGCCGCGCGCGACGTATGCTCCGCGGCGCACCGTCGACCCTCCCGGCACCACGCGAACGCCGTCCTCGAGCGTCAAACGGCGTACCGGGTAGGTATGCTTGTCGAAGAAACGGAACGGCGAAGTATGCGATGGAGACATGTCCACAAGCGCGCCAACGCGGAATCCGAGCAGGATGCCTCGCTTCACCCACTCGACCGCCCGCCAGCGACCTGTGTCGTCGGTTTCTGCACTGCGGACCTCGCCTCGCTCGAGCGCATCGAGCAATGCCAGCAGGGCCCGCTCGGCCTCGCTGGCTGCCTCGTGGGTGACCGGAAGCGCAGCGAGGCGCTGGATCTCCTCACGGAGCGCGTGGGCCGTCCCTCCGGCTTTGCTCACGTCAGCGCCCCCGCCCTCTCCAAGCTCGTACGTACTACGTCGTTGTGTTTGGGGTCGAGCGGTACCAGTGGCAGTCGCAACACGTTTCGGATCCGCCCCAGCATCGCCAGCGCCGCCTTCACCGGAATTGGATTGGACTCGACGAAGGCAGCGGCCATCCACGGGGCCAATCTTGCATGAAGTTCCCGCGCCGTTTCGATGTCTCTGTCGCGGCAAAGCTCCACCAGGCGCGCCATCGCTCGGGGAACGATGTTCGACACCACCGAGATGACGCCGTCGCCACCGGCTTCCATGACATCGACGGTGACGGCGTCGTCGCCCGATAGCACGCTGAAACCTGCTGGGCGCGCTCGCAGAACGGTCCGGATCTGGTCGAGGTCGCCGGAGGCCTCCTTGATGCCAAGGATGCCGGGTACCTGCGCAAGATCGAGCGTCGTGCTCGCCTCCATGTTGCTCGCCGTACGTCCGGGTACGTTGTACACGATGATCGGGAGGTCCACAGCCTCCGCAATCGCCCGGAAGTGAGCAACGATACCGCGTTGAGGCGGCTTGTTGTACATGGGTGACACGTGCAGCAGGTGCGTCGCGCCGGCCGCCTTCATCTCGATCGAGTTGGCGATTGCGCGCCGCGTGTCATTGCTCCCCGCGCCGGCAACGATTGGTACGCGTCCCGCCGCCTGCTCCACCACCATCTCCACCACACGGCGGTGCTCGTCAGCCGTCAGCGTTGCCGCCTCGCCAGTGGACCCGCACGGCACGAGGTAGTGAATGCCCTCTGCGATCTGCCATTCCACCAACGCACGCAGCGCGTCCTCATCAACGCCACCGGAGTTGGTGAACGGAGTCACGAGAGCGGTGCCACATCCAAAGAATCGCTCGCGCATGTCGCTCATCCCTCCCGTTCGATGTCGTCCCGGAGGACATCCCGCATGGTGAACACACCCCGCCGGCCCACGAGCCATCGGGCCGCGGCGAGTGCCCCTTCGGCGAACACGCGACGGTCGCGGGCCTCGTGCGTGAGGAGGAGCTGCTCGTAGCGGGCATCGAGGAGAAGCTCGTGCGTCCCCGGTACGGAGCCAACACGAATGCTCGTCACCGGGACGTCGCTCCCGAACGCCGAGCTGACGATGCGCTGGAGCTCGATGGCAGTACCGGACGGTGAATCCTTCTTGGCGGCATGATGCGTCTCGATTATGTGCGCCTGAAAGGTACCGGTACGCCCTGCTACCGCCGCCGCGCGTTCGGCAAGCTGCCAGAGGATGTTCACTCCCATCGAGAAATTCGCCGCCCAGAGCATTGCCCCTCCTGCACGGTTCACATCGCCAGCTACATCCACCAGGCGATGCTGCCAGCCCGTGGTCCCGACCACCACCGGACAGCCCGCGCGGATACAGGCACGAACGTTTGCGACCGCCGCGGACGGCGCCGTGAACTCGATGGCGACGTCCGCGCCCGCCAGGCGCTGATGCGTGATGGCGGCACCTTCCGTGTTCTCGGCGGAGTGTATCTCCGTGACGACGGTCCAGTCCAGCTCGAGGGCAAGGCGGCGAATCTCCCGTCCCATGCGGCCCATGCCGATGAGAGCGACGCGCGGCGCGCTCATGTGGAGTGCTCGGCCACTGAAGCATCCTCGAAGAAGGTCGAGTGCAGCGCCCGCATGGCATCGAAGAGGTTCTGATCGTCCACGATGATCGTAAGGTTGATCTCGCTGGCACTCAGCGAAACCATGTGAACAGGTATGTCACTGAGCGCCGACAGCGCGCGCCCCATCGCGCCGCTGTGTCCGCCGAGGCCCGCGCCGACGATCGACACAATGGCATGGCTGTGACCTATACTGACATCCCCGAGCGTCCTTAGATCCATGAGGAGCGCATCAAGACCCACCGTGTCGTCAACGGTCACGGAGATGGATACTTCGGAAGTTGCCACGACGTCCACCGACACGTGATGCCGCTCGAAGATCTCGAAGAAGGTGCGCAGGAAGCCGTGCTGGAGCAGCATTCGTGATGAACGCACCCTCACCACAGTGACCTCGCCTTTGCCGGCGATGGCGCTTACCTCGCGCTTGGGCGCATCGGACGTGATCCTCGTGCCAGTACCGGTCGGGCGCTGCGAGTTGAAGATGTAGACGGGGATGCCGCGTCGTACCGCAGGAGCAATGGTGTTGGGATGCAAGACCTTCGCGCCGAAGGATGCGAGCTCCGCCGCCTCGTCGAAACGGATGTGAGGTATGAGCCGCGCCTTCTCGACGACCCGCGGATCTGCGGTGAGCATGCCATCCACATCGGTCCAGATCTCGATTACTTCAGCGTTCAGCGCAGCGCCGAGCAAGGACGCACTGAAATCTGACCCACCGCGCCCGAGAGTGGTCGTGATCCCGGTTTCCGTCGCGCCAATGAAGCCGCCCATCACGGGTACCTCTCCCCGCTGAATGATGGGAAGCACGATCTCGCGAGCGGTGCGCGCGATGGCATCGACGAGCGGCGTGGCGCGGGTGAAGCGATCGTCGGTCAGGATCACCTGCCGTGCGTCGACCAGCCGCGCGGGAACGCCGGCGGTTCGAAAGGCAGCCGCGACCAGCAGACTGGATATCTGCTCACCCTTGGCGGCGAGGGCGTCCTGACTCCGCGGCGTCTGATGACCCAGCACTGCCAGTGCCCCGGCAAGACTGGCGAGCTCGTCGAACATCATGCCGAGCTCGCTCATCACATCGGCGCCCTCACCGTTCTTTTCGAGAAGCGCGGCTGCTTCGCGCAAATGCCGCTCGCGGAGGGCCTCCACTGCCCGCAGAGCGCTGATGAGCTGTCCCTCCGCCGCCTGTACGCCAATGGTCGCAAGCGTATTCGTAGCGCCCGCCAGCGCCGAAACCACCACCGACGGCCGCCGGTCCACTCGATGCTTGGTGATCTGGGCCGCTCGTCGGATGGCGGCGGCGTCGGCAAGTGAGGTACCGCCGAACTTGAGAACGATCACGACACTCCCGCCAGCCCGCGGGCCACCAACAACTCGGCGTTGAGAACCGACGCGCCGGCCGCACCACGCACGGTATTGTGGCCCATGGCAACCAGCCGCAGATCCAGCACGGGATCGCCGCGAATGCGGCCCACTACTACGGCCATGCCGCCACCGCTTTCCGCATCGTGCCGCGGCTGTGGGCGATCTTCAGCTGTGGTGATACACAACGGGCGCTCGGGAGAACTCGGCAGTCCACGGGCCACCTCAGTGCCGCGCCAAGCCCTTAGTACTTCGACGGCCTCTTCCTGCGATACGCGCTTCTCGAAACCGACGGACATGCAGACCGTATGGCCGTGCTCGACCGGCACGCGGTTGGCATGTACGCTGATGCTGATGTCGGCTTCCGTGACGCGACCCTCCTCGAACCGTCCAAGCAGCTTGCGCGTTTCGCGCTCGATCTTGTCCTCTTCGCCGGCTATGAACGGGATCACGTTGGCGAGTATGTCGAGAGAGGCTACTCCCGGATAGCCGGCTCCCGACACCGCCTGCATGGTAGCGACGAACAGCTTCCGCACACTGAAGCGCTCATGCAGCGGAGCAAGAGCCATCGCCACGACTATTGCCGCGCAGTTGGCGTTGGTGATGATTGCTCCCTTCCAGCTGCGTGCGCGGCGCTGTGACTCGAGCAAGCCGAGGTGATCGGGGTTCACCTCCGGAATAAGAAGCGGGACATCGGCATCCATTCGATGATTGCGTGCGTTGCTGAGCACAATCCGGCCTGCACGCGCAAAATCCTGCTCCACGTCACCGGCCACCGACGCATCGAGCGCTGAAAAGACGAGCGGTGCATCTATCGCTTCCGGAGTGCAGGGCATCAGTTCCATCTGCCCGATACTGCCGGGCAGCCCGCCTCCAACCCAGCGAGCTGCCTCGGACAGCGATCTTCGCACGGAGCGCTCCGAGGCTGCTACTGCGACGAGATCAAACCAGGGGTGCGCATGCAGGAGATGGAGAAAGGTCTGCCCAACGGCACCGGTGGCTCCAAGCACGGCGACGGGGATGCGCGCCCGGGGAGGATTGCTCACACCTCCTCCAACAGCGCCTGCGTCAATCGGACATACGTGTCAACGCTGTCGCGAAGCTCATCCACGTCGATGTGCTCGTCAGGCGTGTGCGCTACACTGATGGATCCCGGCCCGAAAAGAAGAGGCGTTCCCCAGCGGTCGAGCAGGGGGATGTCGGTGGTGAATGCCACCGGTGCCACCTCGAACCCGGGCAGTGTGCGAAAGCGCTGTGGGGGTATGTACGATCCATACTCGATCTCGGCACGGCTGCCGACCATCGCCTCGAGCCTTTCGCGCACAGGAGCGGCGTCCCCCACGAGGCGGAACATCATCTCAGCTTCGGCAAGGTCCGGAACGATGTTGGCCTCTGTACCCACCCGGAGCGTCCCAATGTTGACGGTCGTGTCACCCAAGATCGGATCGGATGGCAGCTCGAGTGTCCGGATTCCGGGCAGCAGCTCGAGCATGGGATCAAGTGCCGAAACTCCGAGATGCGCATACGCGGAGTGGGCGGCCCGGCCACGCGTCCGTAGGACTACGCGCTGCGATCCCTTGGCACCGCTCGCCAACCTGCTTTCTGTTGGCTCTCCGTTGATCAGGTACCTGCTGGTGGCAGGAAGCATGTTGGCAGCGCGAGCCCCATCGGAATTCTTCTCCTCGCCCACCACCAGCAGCAGATCCACCCTCTCTTCGCCCAGCGCGAAGAGCCGTTCGGCTGCGACGAGCATGGCAGCGACGATCCCCTTGGCGTCGCATGCTCCGCGGCCGTAGAGCCGTCCCTCCTCGAGATGCGGGCGGAAGAAAGGCGGAATCGTGTCCAGATGGGTGGACAGGGTGACGCCGCCCCCCGAGCGGGATGCCCACACGTTGCTCCGGCCAGGCGTGACCTCCTGCAGGGTCACATTCCAGCCGCTCCGGACGAGGTGACTCGCGACGAAGTCGACGGCCGGCCCCTCGGAGCCGGACGGCGTCTCGAGGGCAACCAGTTCGGCCGCCAGGGAAACCACATCGCTCATGGGCGGGAAGCTAGCGGGAACGTCCTGCTGGGGCCAACCGCTACTGTCGTTCCCACACGTTGTTGTCGCGATCGATGTCCGGGAAGTAACGCTCGGGATCGATCTCAACCCGGGTGACGGGTCTGGCAGTTGAGACGGTGACGCTCACGGACCTGGCACCCGTCAGCCACCCGTCTACCGGGATCTCCTCGCGTATGGTGCTGCCATCATCGGTCGTAATCGCCAGTCTGACAGGCATCGGCACCTCCCCGTGATCCTCCACCACTATCCGTGTTCCGCCCGGGACCGCGGTCACGCTTGCGACGGCCTGATCGAGTACCCACGTCTGGTAGTACCAGCTACGCCAGAACCACTCGAGATCGCGACCGCTGACCGACTCGAAGGTTCTCCACATGTCCCACGGATACGGGTGCCGGTAGGCCCAACGGCGGAGGAACTGGTGATACGCCCGGTTGAACGTATCCTCGCCAAGCACGCCGCGTAGCGCATGCAGCACGGTCGCGGGCTTCATGTAAGATGCGATGATGTAGGCGGGGAGGGTATGATGATAGTTGGACCAGCGCATGATCTCCCCCTCCTGATCCGAGTGCGCGAGGCCGATGTATGTCTCCTGATCGGGGAGGTTGTGATCGATCCCCGGGAAGAAGGAGTTGCGCGCCTGATTCTCGTTGAAGGTGGTAATCCCCTCGTCAATCCAACTGTAGCGTCGCTCGTCGGTGCTCACGATCATCGGCACCCACATGTGTGCCAGCTCGTGGGCAGTGACATAGTAGAGCGCGCTGTCTCCCGCGGCGTTGTAGTCGCCCATGATCGTCATCATGGGAAACTCCATCCCACCGCCGATAATGCTGCCGCCCTCGACAGCCGTCATGTGCGGCCAAGGGTATGACATGGCGAGATAGTCGGAGAGAAAGGTGATGGCGTGCTGGGAGTAGCGCACGACATTGCCCCAGCGCGGAGCCGTGGCACGGTACACCGCCTCGATGCGCGCGTGGTCCGTACGGCCGTCTCCCGACAGGTCGCCCACCGCAGTGCGCGCGACATCCCAGTTGGCGCGGCGCGTCGCGCTGAACGCAACGTCACGAACGGAATCGGCTCGGAATCGCCACCGCACTCGTCCTCTCTGGCCCGCCCGCGTAGGGCTGATGTCATCTGCAGCCGATAGCACGGTAGTGGGCTCATCGCTCACTGCCGCCTGGCGGAATCGCTGAAGTACCTGCGGCGAGAAGGTTTCCTCTTCGTTGAGTTGCCGGCCGGTAGAGCGTACCAACCAACCGGCCGGGGCGTCGATCGTGATATCGTAGCTTCCGAAACCGTGATAGAACTCGGCCAGGCTCAAGAACGGATCCGGATGCCAACCCACTATGTCGTCGTAGACGATCATGTGCGGATACCAGTACGCGAGGAAGAACAGGTCGTCGCCCGAGTAGCCCATCCGCTGCCCGCCGCCAGCCTGCGGAATCGAAAACGAGTAGTCGATGCTGATTGCCACCGAATCGCCGCTTGGGATCGGAGCGACCGGAATGAGCACGAGGCGCGTCCCCTCCAACTGATAACCTGGCGGCTGCTCGGCATCGGGACGCAGCTCGCGTCCGTCGAGCATCACGCGATGCAGCTCGACACCGCCGGTGACCTCTGCCGGTTCGTTTCGAACGACACCAGGCGCATGAAGATTCTGTGCCAGCTCGAGATGAAGCATCACGAGTGAGTCGGGCGATCTGTTGTGATAGGAGATTTCGGCGCGCCCCTCCAGTCGTCGCTGCTCCGTATCCAACCGCGCGTCCAGCCGATATCGCGACCACTGCTGCCAGTAGTTGGCGCCAGGCTCGCCACTCTCGGTCCGCGTGCCGCGCCCGACGGCCCGCTGATATGCTAAAGGTGGAACGACCGGTTCCGGCAGCGGACGCCGCACCGCGGCGGCAACGGGCGCAGGAGGAGGCGCAACTTCGGATCGCGGTGCGGGGCACGCCGTAACCAGTGCGCAACCAAGAAGAGTCAGTATCGCATGACGCATGTTCGAACCAATTGGTGTCATGGTCATCTGGAGCCCGGGATTATGCGCCGGAGTCATCTGCGCTTAGCATGTCCCGCGCCCGCCAAGCGGAAGATGGCACGCCAGCCCCCGCTGACAAGCCGGCCGGGCGTCTGAAACACAGCAGTATTGAGGCGGAGTGACCGGGCGTTACCGGATTGGAGCTATCCGGTCGAGCTTCCGGAGCAGCAGATCGGCGATATCCGCGTCCGCTGCCTCGCCAGCGGGCTCGGCGGCCGGGAGCGGCGCATGAGCCGGTACGACCGACGCATCGTCCAACCGGCAGCCTTGTCGACGCTGCCATCGACCTGAATGAGTTGGGCATGCCCGTGCGGATCCGAGGACACCTCGAAGGCGTCCAAGGGGTGTCCCAGCCCAGCACCGATCGCCTTCACGAACGCTTCCTTGCGGGTCCAGCAGGCGAAGAACGCGGACAACCTTTGCTCCCCTGGGAGAGCGCGTATCGCGGCGGCCTCGCCTGGAGCGAAGAAACCATCGGTGAGGCAGTCGAGCCCCGATACTGGACGCACGCACTCGACATCCACACCGATCTCATGGTCCAGCGCGATGCCGATCAACACCCAGCGGCCGTAGTGTGACAGGTTGAACTGAATGCCGTGTCCCCAGCTGACGTGAGGCTCGGCTTCCCTGCTGCTGTGGCACTGAACGTCAGAGATTCGGGAGCCTCGCCCGTATACTCGGCGAGCAGCAGGCGCAGCGCCCCGCGACCCACCACGGCGCGACGACGGTCGGCCGCGAAATGCAGCCGGTCCACGCGTCTGCGTTCAGCCGCGGACATGAGGCGGGCTAGCATATCGAGCGGGGCCGGAGGATCATCGCACGGCACAGCCCACATGTGGGCGGTTGCTGGCGAGAGTGACCGTGTGATAGGCGTGCGCAGAGGTTCCTCCTGGGTGGAATGCGATCGTCTCTGAGCTGTGGAGGCCGAATGCACGCTGGTGTCGTATCACGGAGCTCGTGTCGAACCAAGCGCTACCGGATCGCGATGCGAGGCGCGGCGGGAGGTGCAATCGGCATCCATGGTCAGGCATGTCGCGCTCTGCGCGGATGCGGGTCGTGTGTAACACTGTGTTCCGCAACCGCACGGGAGCGGCCTCGACGCGCGCGAAATGACGCGACGTCACTGTCGCGGCGCTGCAACGTTCCACGGAAAGTGTTGCAGCTCTGCGCAGGAGTGTAGCGCAAGCATCACGCATCGTTTTTTGCAACGTGACCACGCTCATCGCCGGCCGTCCTTCTCTTCAGTAGGACGTCTTTTCCCTCCGAGAGTCTGCTTGCGAACGCAGCACCCAGGTCTCTTGGGACGCGAGGAGGATCCAATGATGAGCGCGCTGCCGCGCGTACTGGCTACGGCCGCCATTCTTGCCTGTTCGGCCGACGCGCCGACGGCTCCGCCAGCAGAGCTCTGGCCGGCCGCGCTACAGTTCGCTGAGGGGCCAATCCGAATCGACGTGGGTGATACGATCCCGCTGGCTCGCACTGGCGAAGGCAAGGGGAACGCGCAGATACAGTACACGAGCAGCAATTCGTCCGTGCTGTCAATCGAGCCGGGTCCGGCCGCCGTCGGACGTGGTACGGGAAGCGCCTACCTGCATGCGAAGGAGCGGAACCACCGCGACTCACTGCTCATTCAGGTGTCGAGCGCAGCGCCGCCGCCGCCGGAACCGCCG
>CAYXRS010000105.1:0-12031 GCA_964467195.1 uncultured Gemmatimonadaceae bacterium | reverse complement strand
CCACCGCGGCGGCGCTGGTGTCCACTCCCTCACATCGCTGTCCGTGGTAATCGATCTGGTTGCGAAGTTCGACATCCGCCGCCGGCGCGGCAGCACGCGCCTCCGCCAGTCTTACGCAACCGCGGCTGAGCTGGTTCTCATCGAACAGGACTCGCGCCAGCCAGTAGTGCGTACGCGCTCTGGATGGGCTCGCGGGGTACTCACGCACGAGACGCTCGAGGTGCCTCAGCGCTTCCGCATGACTTCCGCGCGCAAGCTCGAGCTGCGCCATGCGCGTGAGCGCATCCTCGACGCGCGGCGACGCCGAATGCTCCACGATGATGCGCCGGTAGTCGGCCTCAGCCTCGGCGGCAGTGGCGGCCAGAGCCGCTCGCCAGAACAGCGCTTCCACGAATTCCGGCGACCCCGGTGTTGCTCGCTCGAGCTGCGCAGCCACCAGCGCGCGTCCTGCCTCGCCGTTCCCCTCCGACACCAACTGCTGGGCACGCGCGAAAATCGTGTCATCAGCGGTCCGACCGGTCCCCTGCGCGAACGAAAGGGCGGGAACGACGAGAAGAGCGAGGAGGGAGAGCAAACGGGGCATCGGCAGAGCCTGGCGGAAGACGACAGAAATATACAGTGGAGTTCCCGGCAATGGGTCGGATTGCGAAGGCCACTCGATGCTGATCGAAGCTGGCCCTCATGCGCCCCCCTCCCAAGACCTCGCCACGGTTGCCCGACACGGAACACGGAAGCCCGGCCGCTCATCCGCACATCTCCAGCACAACCGTCGTCAGAATCTGCTCGTCGGTCGAGACGGTGGTCTCCTTGAGGGCGCCGTCCGCGGCGAGCAGCGTAGCGAGGGCACGATCGATGGCGCCAGCATCCCAGCGAGACACGGCGGAGTTCCAGATCTTCACCGCTTCTCCCCATGGCATCCCGGTGTAGGGACCACCCGACCGCTTCAGCAGGTCGAACAGCTCTGGGTAGAGTCGCGCGCGCGGAAGTCCGCGCCGGAGGGCGCTGTCGGCCCAGCCCATAGCCAGCATCTGAGTAGTGAGGGCCATCACGATCTGCACGCCGCTAACCTTCGGCTGCTCGAGAACGTAGCCGAGCATCGCCAGCGCGCCAGCGGTATCCCGGTGTGCGATACGGCCAAGGAGATCGCCCATCGTTTCGCCCCGGCGCACCCCGACCACGGCAGCCACTGCCGCCTCATCGATCATTGCGCCGCTGGTGTAGCTCGCCAGCTTGTCGAGCTCTGCGGCCAGCGCGGGCAGATCGCTGCCGATAGCCGAAAGGAGCAGGTCCGCGGCATCCGGCGCGATCGCCGCGTTGTGGACCGCTTGCGCGTGGTGCGCGATCCACTTGGGGACACGGTCTCCAGTGAGCGGCTTGAACTGCAACGCCCCCGGCAGCGCGGCAAGCGTCTTGTCGGGCTTGCCGCGTTCACCACCCGGCTCCACCAGCACAAGGAGGACATCTGATGCTGGATTCTGCACGTAACGGTCAAGTGCGGCTCGCGCGTCCTTCTTGAGCGCCGACGCCTCGCGAACGACTACCGCGCGCCGCTCGGCCATCATGGGTGGTGTCGCAAGCAGCGACGCGAGCGACTCGGCGTCGAGCGCAGAGCCGGAGCGCGCATCCAGGTTGAAGTCTCGAGTTTCCGGAGCCACGGCAGCGTCGAGCAGCGCCCGCACGCCTTCCTCCTTGAGTAACTCCTCGTCTCCGTAGAGGTAGTACACCGACTCGAACGCCCGTAGCCGCAGCGCCTTTCGGAGTTTCTGCTCGTCGGTGGAGGCCATGGGGGGAATATCGGAAGGCGACGGGATGGGTGAAAGGCTCGGGCGGGTGCTCGGGTTGGCGGCCCCGCGCCCGGTAGCCCGCGTCCCCGCTGAATCGGGAGATGCAAACCAGAGCGGCTACGCTGGCTCTCCGCGTGCGCTGAGGTGACATTGAAAGGACCGCAGTGCCCGTTCAAACCCGTGCCAGGGAGCACGCCCATGTATCAAAGCCACCCGCGCGGATTCGCGCTCCTTGCGCTTGCGACCGCCATGCTCCTGGTTGCCTGCCCCGACCAGGCCCGCGAGCCTGCGCGCGACACGGTCGCGGCTGACGTTGCGGACGCGGCGCAGACACACATGGATGCAGCGGTCGACCCGGAGCTCAACCGCGCCGTGCGTGACTATCGTCTGACGATGCCGAGGATGCAGCAGTACGTGCGAGCCGTACGCAACCTGCATCAGCTCGAGCGCACCGATCCAGAGCTGCGTCGCCGAATGGAAGCCATGGGCGATCAGGAAGACCGATCGATGGCCGAGGTCACGAATCTCATCGAGGGAGAGCCGCAACTTCGCCGCGCCATTGAAGAATCCGGACTGACCGTGCGCGACTACATGCTCATTTCGCTTGCCTTCATGCAGTCTATGATGGCGTACGAGTTCCAGAGGCAGGGATACATCCAGGAGCTGCCGCCGGAGGTCTCGCCCGAAAACGTCGCCTTCATTCGCGACAACGAGCAGCAGTTGCAGCCGCTGCTCCAGGAACTCAACCAGCTGGGCGAGGGAGGGGGAGGGGGAGGGTGATCGCGCTCGGCGCTACCGTCCCCAGAACCAGTCGGCCATCTGCATCTCCGCCGTCATGAACTGCACCGGTGCTTGCTCCACCATCAGAGCAGAGGGCCACATCGGGAGGCCCGCGGCGGCAGGCATCAGGACGACATGATCGAAAAGCTGGGGGCGCGGAAAGTCGGGCTGGCTGGCGATGACCGGGGCGAGCATTGGCTCGTGATCGCCCGACGCCGGTCCCAAGGACGCAAAGGCGAAGTAGCCGGCAGCGATCACGCCCAGCGCCGCGGCAGCCAGGGCACCGGCGTTTGGCGCGCTCAGCCTGGAACCCTCGCGAGGCACCGGCACACCAGCCTTCAAGCGTGCTTCGAGCCGGTCGGTGAAATCAGCGCTAGGCTCGATCTCCGGAAGGTTGCGCAGAACCATGAGGCCGCGCCTGAGTGCCGTGTCGCGCCGAGCGCAGCGTTCGCAGACGGTTAGATGGATTTGCATCTCCACCACGAGGGTATCCGGCAGCGTGCCATCCACAAAACCGAGCTGGTGCTTCTCGAAGGTGCAACAATCCATGCGATAGGGGTCACTTTGGGGTTCGGATCCGTCCGCAGATGCGTACCCGGCCCGTCAGGGGGGGTTCCCGAATGTCAGGAGCGCCCAGCGCAGGGGGCCAGAAGGTCGGGCAGGGGGGTCGGGCGGCTCGAGGCCAGCTCCCGCGGGCCAACGGGAATAGCGAGGCGACCCCAAAGACACGAGACGAGCGCTCCACTTCCAGGTTCCGTATCGCATTCCAGAACCGGACCGCCGCCAACGAGTGAGCGACAAAACAGAACGGCGGAACCCACCGGGTCCCGCCGCCGCATCTATCACTGCTTCCGGATCTATTTCAGCCCCGGCTCGATGATCGCCGCAAAGGAGTTACGCGCGCGGTTGAGGCGCGACTTCACAGTGCCGAGGTTGCATCCGGTGATCTCGGCGATCTCCTCGTAAGACTTGCCTTCCAGCTCCCGCAGCACGAACACCTGCCGGTGATGTTCGGGAAGCTGAGCCACCGAAGCTTCGACCAGCTCGCGCAGGTGGCGCTTGCGATAAAGGTCGTCCGGACGCGAGTAGGCATCCTCGAACTGTAGCGGACGGTCGTCGTCGTGCCAGTTCTTCTTGATCGTCTGGAAGAACACGAGCGGGTTCCGCGAACGGTTGCGGAGCTCGTTCTTTGCCAGATTGGACGCGATGGTGTAGATCCAGGTCGAGAACTTCTTGGACTGGTCGAATCGGGCCATGTGCCGGTACACCCGGACGAAAACTTCCTGTACCAGATCCTCTGCACGCTCCCTGTCCCCGATTGTGCGGTAGACAAAGTTCAGCAGTCGGGTCTGATAACGTTCCACAACCTCCTGGAACGCCCGCTCCTCTCCCGTAAGGAAGGTGGCCACGACCTCGGCATCATCCATGGCGCGCAACCGCTCCCGAACGGTGGCACCCGGCGACGGCACCCCAACCTTCAGCGCAACGCCAGCCATTTTCCTTTCCCCCAAGCGACCATGTGATTCGACAAGACAGGGATCGAGTGGTCCTTCTCCCGTCGTTGAGTCATCCTGTATGAAGGCACGCCCTGTGCCCCCCTGCCGCGCCACCAGACCTCATCACCGAACCAGTTACCCGATAATGAGTTAGGCTCCGAATTGCGATGCCTCAATATACCAAGATCAAGCCGAAGTGTCTGCTTTTTCGGACGCAAGTTCCGCAACTGTTACACAATTTAGGACGGCTGACAGCCGTACTGCCTCACCTTCCGCTGGCCACCCGCTTCCGGCGGAGGCCCAAGCCCCTGGTCCGCTTGCAAGGTCGGCAGCGCGGTCGCTTCGCGCGGTGACCCCCCTCACCCTTTACATGAACGCGCGAACGGCATGAAAAGCTCCCGCCTGCTCTTTGCCACTCCCCGACGAGTCAAACCTCGCCAGGACCGCCGCCGTCACGTACTCGGCGCATGAAACGGCTCGAAGGCGAGCATTCGAGCACCGGAAACGCGCCCCAACTGGTAGCGCGGCAGACGATTTCCGAAGCGAGGGTTTGCTGGCGACTAGAGCTGCTGCGCCAGACGCGCACCGCGCGTCCTCAATCCAGATGGACGCCCTCTGCCCGCTTCATTGCACATGCGCGCTTGATTCCATTCACTGGGCCCGATCCCAGTTGGTTGCGAATGGCACATGACTGGCAGAGCGGTGACAGGCGGATGATTCTACCGTTCTTTGTGTTGCCGTCAGGATGATCAATGGCTACCATTTCGTTCGGGCGCCGCGTCCTGTCCGAACGGTAGGAACGATGGCAACAGCTCCGGAATCCCGGGCCCTACCGACCCGGACCAACGCCTTGTGTCTAGCTGCGCGGCAAGCACGACACGCGTGTCACACCCCCAGGCTCTGATACGCGGAGTCGCCTGAGATGAGGACCGCGATGGATCAGGCTCGTCCTCCAGCATCGGCACCCCCAACTGGTCCCCTCGACAGCTGGTTCTGGTCGCGTGGCTGGGTCGCTCCGGCGCTGATTCTGGTTTTCATGCTTGCGGCAACGGCGATCATGGACCGCCAGGTGAAGGGCGATCTGGCCAGCCGCGAGCGCGAAGTGCAAGCGCAGGCGGAACGGCGCGCATCCGCTCTGGCGGATCAACTGGGGAACACGGTCAATAACCGAATCGGGGCGATGCGCGCCGCCAAGCTTCGGTTCACGCCAGCAAGGCCGATCCTTTCGGAGCAGGCATTTCTGGCCGCTGCCGACAGCGCCACGAAGGATCTGCTCGGTCTCACGGCGATCTCCATCGTCTATCCCGACGGCGTCATCCACGGTAGCCGGACGGCCATGCTCGGGGACCGCGGGCTCGCGCTACGGGAGGACACCAGCGTCGCAAACGCGTATGAACGGTCTCTCGCGCAGCGACGGCTGACGGCGTCCGGTGTAGTCGAGAGTCCGGTCGGCCGGCGCGTACTGATCTTCGATCCCGTATGGGCGGCGGACGATACGACCCAGGCCACCGCCGTGATCGCGGGTGAGCTGGATCCTGGAGCGATACTACGCGTTGCGGCCGCCGAGCTGGAGGGAGAGACGCGACCGGTCGGCTTCTATGCGCTGTCCGGTCCGAGTAACGTGATGATCACCAGCGTGGCACTGCCGGCGCAGTGGCCGCTGGTGACGCACGCAGTGCGAGTGGCCGACACGGAGTGGACGATTCGCGTGGCGTTCGAGCAGGTGAACCCAGCCATCTACAACGCGCGCCGCATTGCCGTCTGGGTGGTCGGCCTCACTGCGGGAATCGGGCTCGCCCTGTTGTTGCTGGGACTGCGACGTCACATGGTGGCGCAGAGGAAATGGATTGCACGGCAGGAAGGGGAGATCTCACGGCGAGAGACCGCGGAAGGCGAGGCGCGCCAGCTAGCCGCACGGCTCGCGCATCAGGCGGCCCAGCTACGTCAGGCAGAGGCCCTTGCACGTGGCCGTGAGGAGGAGGCGCGCGAGCTTGCGTCGCAGCTGGAGGGAGCGCAGCGGGCTGCACAGCGACTCTCGACCTCCCTTGATCCAGAAGACGTAGTGGAACTGTTCCTGGGCGGAGTGGCCGAGCGCCTTGGTGCCGACATCGCCTCGCTCTACACGTTCGATGAGGAAGGGGAGACGCTGATTGGTCGGCGCCGACTCATGTTCCGTGATCTGGGTCCGATTACCGATCGCCTGCGGTCGGAGGATATCCGGCAGGTCCGGGCGCCGGTGTCCCTCCTTCCCAACGAGCTCGCCACGGCAGTCCTTACGGGCGAGCCTGCCACCAGCGAGAGCACCGCCGCGGAGCGCGGACAGATGCTGGGCGTCTCCTTTACGCAGGAGCGCAGCGCGGCGATCCTGGCGGTGCCACTGCTCGTGCGCGGCCACGTGGTGGGCGTAGCATCCTGGGAATTGTACATGAGGGATGCCACCTTCGACCGGGCCACGATCGCCTTTGCACAGGCGCTGGGCACGACGACGGCGGCGGCACTGCACACGGCCGAGCTGTTCGCCTCGCTTGAAGTGGCGCGCCAGGATGCGCATCGCGAAGCGCTTCGTTTCCGCACGCTGGTGGATCAGATGGCCGACGGCGTCATCCTTGTCGGGCCGGGTGGGGCCGTGGAGCGTATCAACCGAGCGGCGCAGGAGCTGCTCGACGAACGCATTGCCGACGTGCCCCTGGCCGAATGGCCTTCGCGGTTCAACTTCACCGGACCCGATGGTCGCGCGCTGGTGCCGGAGGAGCTGCCGTTGCAGCGCGCGCTCAACGGAGAATCGGTTCGCCGCGCTGAGTTCGTGGTCCGCAGCGCCTGGGGAGACGAGCGGCATCTCTCCGGATCGGCGGCACCACTCGTCGGCCCCAATGGGGAAGCAATCGGAGCGGCGCTCATCTTTCGCGATGTGACTGACGAGCGGCACTATGCGGAGATGCTCAGGCATACAAACCGCCAGCTTCGCGAACAGGCCGACGTCCTCGAACTGGTCAATCGCCAGCTTCGCGATGCCACGAGGGCCAAGGACCAGTTCCTGACCGTCATGAGCCATGAGCTGCGGACACCGATCAACGCGATCATTGGTTACACCGACCTGCTCACCATGGGAGTCACGGGTGAGCTCAACACGCAGCAGATGGACATGCTCACGCGTGTTGGCGCCGCCTCTCGCCACTTGCTGGGGCTCATCAATCAGGTGCTCGACCTCGCCAAGCTGGAAGCCGGGCAACTCGACGTTTCACTCGGCCGCGTCGAGCTGAGGGAAGTCATCGAGCAGTGCCTCTCGCACATCGCGCCCCTGGCGTTGGGCAAGGGGTTGACCCTCGAGGTTCAGTCCGAGCAAGCTGAGGATGCAGCGATCACGGCTTACGTCGATCGCACCAAGCTCACTCAAATCCTGCTGAATCTCCTCTCGAACGCGGTGAAATTCACGGACCACGGGAACGTAAGCGTGCGATATGGGCGTAATGGCACGGGCGCGATCATCCGCGTGAGCGATACGGGGCTGGGGATTCCGGGAGACAAGCATGAGCGTATCTTTGAGGAGTTCTACCAGGTGGAGAGCGACCTCACGCGCAAGGCAGGCGGCACAGGGCTTGGGCTCCCGATCGCGCGCCAGCTTGCTCGCATGATGCATGGCGAGATTCGCGTGGAGAGCGAGCCAGGCGTCGGCTCCACGTTCGTGGTCGAAATGCCGATTCACCCGTCGGAGCCGGTGCTTGGCGTGGCCGATCCCGCCTCGGCAAGGACCACCGCCTGAGTAGGCGCACGGGGGCAGCGAGATGAGAGGAGCGATGACGAACGAACGGACACCTACTCCGGCAACTGAGCATCCGGCCATGGATGCCCGGCACCTGTCCGGAGCCGGCAAATACGTCTACTGCATCATCAAGGCGGATGAGCCACGGGAGTTCGGCGCAATCGGCATCGGCGAGGGACGGCGGCGCGTCTACACAGTGCATCATGATGAGCTGGCGGCCGTCGTAAGCGACACTCCACTCCGCATCTATGACCCGACGCGCGAGAACGTCCTCGCCCACGAATTCGTGAATGAAACGGTGATGCGCGAGTTTACGCTCATTCCAATGAGCTTCGGCACCCTCTTCCGGACCGAGGGCGACATTGTCGAGTTGCTTCGCTCCACCTACGAAACGTTCGATGAGGTCCTGGGGCAGATGCGGGACAAGATCGAGTTCGGGCTGAAAGTTCTCTGGGATCGCGACCGCGTGATCGCCCTTCTCGGAGAGAACGATGACGAGATAGCCCGGCTTAGACGGGAGATCGAGGAGAACACCGGCGGGGCCACCTACTTCGCGCGCATGCAGCTCGGCCGCCGCATCGAGAGGGCGTTGGAGGAGGCCGGAGAGCGCTACGTGGCGGAGATAATGGAGACGTTGCGCCCGGCCTGCGTAGCATCACGCGGCAACAAACCAATTGGCGAGCGGATGGTGATGAATGCGGCATTTCTGGTGGAGCGTGCTCAGGAAAGCGCATTCGATGAGCGTGTAAAGGCAGCGTCGCGGACGTTCGAGGGCGTGCTCACGTTCAAGTACACGGGCCCCTGGCCGCCGTACAACTTCGTCAACATCAAGCTCAAGCTCGAGAAGGCCGGGGAGTGAATCCGCCAACATGGGACTGCTGAAGCATCTCCTCTTCTGGCCGGTCACGGGCCCGACCTTTCTGGCGCGCTTCTCCATGGAAAAGGTGGAGGAAGTGGTGCGCCAGGAGCTCACCGATGATGAGCGCATCAAGGAGGAGTTGCTCGCGCTTCAAATGCAGCTCGAGTTGGACGAGATCGACGACCAGGAGTATGTAGCTCGCGAGGCGGAGCTGATGCGCCAGCTGCGGGAGGTGCGCGAATGGCGGGAGGAGTTCGGCATGGGTACGTCCGGCGGCCCCGTCCGCGTCGCGAAGTCGGAAGAGGATCAGGGTCACGGCTGACGCGCTGCTCGCCGCGGTGGCCGGACATGCACCCTGGATCCTGATTGGGGGGAAGGGCGGCGTCGGCAAGACGACCGTCGCCTCGGCAATCGCCATTGCGCTGGCCGACGCCGGCGAACGCGTACTTCTCCTCTCGGTGGATCCCGCGCACTCTCTGGGCGATGCGCTCGACACGACACTGGGGCCCGAACCACACGAGGTTCCCGGTGTGCCCAACCTGCGCGCCATCGAGCTGGATGCGGAGCACGAACGCGCACGCTGGCTGGAGCGCCACCGAGGGCCTCTCGCTGAACTCCTGGAGGGAGGCACCTACCTCGAGCATGAGGACGTCGACCGGCTGCTCGACCTCGCCCTTCCCGGCGCAGATGAGCTCGCATCCATGCTGCACCTGTCGGAATTGGCCACATCGAGCGGAGAGCGGCTGGTGATCGATACCGCGCCCACGGGCCACGCCCTTCGTCTGTTGGAGACGCCCCGCGTGGCGACTGAGTGGACAGACGCACTGGGGGCGGTGGACGCGCGCCGCCGGGCAGTAGTGGAAGCACTCACGCGCGGCGCGGTGGCCAGAAACGACCCGGTGCGTTCCTTTCTCGAGGAGCTGGAAGAAGACATCTCGCGGCTCTCCCTACGATTGGTCGACGCCGCGCATACGCGATGTCTCCTCGTCACCAATCCAGAGCGCATGGTCCGCGCCGAAACCGATCGTTACCGCGAGGCGCTGGCGCGCGCCGGGATCGCCGTCGCCGCGGTCGTGGTGAACCGCGCAACCGGCCAGCAAGCAGCTGTCGACCAGGCAGGCACCGGCATGCCTGCTGTGATCTTCCTGCCGCTGCTGAGCGAAGACCCCTGTGGCCCGGATGCCCTTCGCGTCTTTGCCGCTATGGCAGAGGAAGACTGGAGGAAGAGCGGGCGCCGCTGTGAGGCGAAGGACCTCCACGAGAAGGAGGCGGGGCGAGCGCGCGCCCGTGGCGCACACACCAAGGTGGCCATGCACGTGGGCGAGCGTTGGACGCCTCCCTGGGACCGCAAGCTCTACATCGTGGCTGGCAAGGGTGGCGTGGGCAAGACCACCGTCGCGAGCGCACTGACTGCCCTCCTCGCCCAGGATGGTGGCCGGCGCACGCTGCTCCTGGGAGTGGATCCGGCCGGCTCGATCGGTGACGCCTGGGGAGCGGAGGTGGGCGACGATCCCAGGGCCGTACCGCACGCGCCAGGCCTGCAGTTGCGTCAACTCGACGCGCCAGCGGTGTGGTCGGCCTTCCGTGAATCCTATCACGAAGGATTGGCTGGAATACTCTCCGATGTGGTCGGTGGTGACGCTGCACTGTCCGCACGCATCGCAGACCTCGTTCCTCCCGGACTGGACGAGCTGGTGGCGCTGGCAGAGCTGACGCGACTGGTGGATGACGCCGCGTACGAGGCGATCGTACTGGATACCGCCCCCACCGGGCACCTCCTTCGTCTGATGGAGGCACCGGCTGTGGCGCGGGAGTGGGCGCATGCTATCCTCAGACTCATGTTGCGCTACCGTGACGTGGCCGGATTGGGTGAACCGGGCGAGCGCGTGCTTCGCTTCGCTCGGGAAGTAAAGCGGCTGGAGGAGCTGCTTCGCGACCGCGAGCATACCTTCCTCGTAGTGGTGGCGCTCCCCGAGGTGCTCGGTGTGGCCGAGACCGGACGTCTCTTGTACCGGCTACGGGAGCGTGGAATCGAACCGGAAGTACTTCTGTTGAACCGGTTGATGGACGGCGTCGCAGAGGTTGACGAGGAAAAGCGGTCGCGAGCGTTGGAGCTGGCGTCATTCGCCGACCGACTGGCAATAGTGGGTGCACCGTCTCTGGACAACGGGCCACGAGAACTGGACGCACTGCTCGACTTCGCGCGCCAGTGGCGGCGCATCGAGGGCTCCGCTCGGGAGTTCGCGGCATGAGTGATGAGACGCTGCTGTACCTGTACGGCGTCGTCCCGGCGGACTCTCCCGCGCCGACATCGGACCTTCGCGGGCTGGACGGCGGACACGTAAGCGTGCTGCCGGTGGACGATTTCGCGGCCGTCGTGAGCGAGGTTCCGTTGCGTGGCTACGATGAAGCAATGCTGGACGCTCGCATGAGCGACGTGCAGTGGGTAGGCGAGCGTGGGCTGGCGCACGAACGTGTTCTCACGTGGTTCGTCGACCGCGGCCCGGTCGTCCCCTTCACGCCTTTCTCGCTGCACCGCAGCGAGGATGCTGTGAGCGAGCGGATCCGAGAGCGAGCGGAACTGTTGCGCGACGCGCTCGCGCGCGTGCGGGGACGGCGCGAATGGGGAGTGAAGCTCTGGCGCGATGAGGAGCGGTTTGCGCAGCGCCTCGATACCGAGTCTCCGCCATTGCGTGAGCTGAGTGCGGAGATGGAGCATGCGAGCGAGGGGCGGCGTTTCCTTCTTGCCAAGAAGCGGGATGCCCTTCGAGGCGACGAAGCTCGACGCCTGGCTCACGAGACCGCACGCTCGGTGTTCCAATCGCTGGCGGAGAGTGCCGTCGACAGCAAGGCGCTCCAGCTGCCTCCGCCAGTGGGCCGAGGTGTACGCACGCTGGTGCTCCACGCTGCGTTCCTGGTGGGGGATGATGCCTATGCAGCGTTCGCGCAGGAGGTACAGCAACTCGCTGCCAGATACACGCCGATGGGCTTCGACTGGGAGTTCACCGGTCCCTGGCCGCCGTACCACTTCACCTCCACCTGACGCCACATCACGCATGGATGAGCAGCGCGTCCTGACTTTCGGAGAACAGGTACTGCCCGAAGAGGAGCCGCCCCGCACGCTGGTGGAGTTGATCAACCGCGTGCTCGATCGAGGCGTGGTGGCAGGAGGCGATGTAACCATCTCCCTGGCGGGCGTGGATCTGGTCTACCTCGGTCTCAACGCCCTGCTGACGTCGGTGTCCACGGCGCGGGAGACGCTGGGGCGTGACGTGGGGACGGGCGTGGAGACGCGCGCGAGGACGCGCGTGGAGACGCGCGCGAGGACGGGCGTGGAGACGCGCGCGAGGAC
>CAYXRS010000104.1:0-12048 GCA_964467195.1 uncultured Gemmatimonadaceae bacterium | reverse complement strand
AGGGGATCTTCTTCGACACGGGTTCCGACCGGGTCCGGCCGGAATCGGCCCCCACTCTCAAGGAGATCGCAGACATGCTGCGCGAGCACGGTGATCTCCGGCTGATGATCGAGGGGCACACCGACAATGTCGGCAATGCCCAGTCGAACCAGCAGCTCAGCGAGCGGCGCGCTGCCGCGGTGAAACAGGTGCTCGTCTCGCAGCACGGTGTCGACGCCGCGCGGCTCGAGTCAAAGGGTTTGGGTGCCACCAATCCCGCCACGCCCAACGACACACCAGAGGGGCGCCAGAACAATCGACGGGTGGAGTTGGTGAAGATCTGAGGGTTGAGGGGGGCGCGGGGCCGGCGTTCCTGAACAGCCTCGACCGCCGGGGCACGCCTACAGCGTGTGGAAAGCATTCACCGCAGACGTACAGCGTGTCAGCGGCATTCAGCCTGTGAACACCATTCACCGCAGACGCGCAGTGCGTGAACAGCAAACCGCAGCGACGCGAAGGCGCAGAGAAGGCATTACTTGCCCCGGTCTTCTCTGCGACTCTGCGGTCAATGATTCGCTGTTTTCCTCTGAGGCTCCAGGGTAAAATACCGCTCCTTGGTACGTTTCAGGCCTGTCGGTCAAACCCCGAGCTCGGGCTCCGAACCCCGTGACCGGCCCGCTGGCACTCCCCGTGCAGTTCGGGTCGGTGTCTCCTTCCACGGATCAATTGATGACATCCGGAGCGCATTGCATCTTCTGCGACATCATCCGGGGCGCGGCCGAGGTTTCCGTCTGCTACGAGGATTCGGCCGCGCTGGCGTTCATGGACGTTCAACCGGTGAACCCGGGGCATGCGCTGGTGGTGCCGCGGCAGCACTTCGAGTCGTTTCTCGACCTTCCCGAGGAGCTCGGCCGTCATCTCTTCGATGTCGCGCTCCAGCTGGCACCGGTGATCCGGCGCGTGTCGGGGGCGGAGGGGATGAACGTCATCGTCTCCAGTGGTGCTGCGGCCGGGCAGGACGTGGATCACTTCCATGTCCACGTGATGCCACGGCGTGCCGGTGATGGCTTCGATGTACCGCTGCCGTTCCCGGGATCCCGCGTGCCGGACCGCACGCAGCTGGACGCAATGGCGGCGCGGATCATCTCTGCGGTCCACGATCCCGCACGACGCCGTGAGGCGAAGGAACCCGCGACGCTCTGACAGCGTGGCTGTGCTACGCCGCCGTGCTCGCGCGCAGGCGTGCCACCACCGCCCCCAGGCGGCGAGCCAGTTCGCTCAACTGCGTGGCCGATTCGTTCAACGCTTCCACACCGCCTTCCTGTTCTGTGATAGCACTGGCAACGGCTTCCGTGTCACCTGCCGCCCGAATGGCGTCCTGCTCGGCAGCGGTGAGCGAGGTCGACATCCGTTCCGAACGTGCGGCACTATCGCGCGCCGTCTCCACGATCCGAAGGCCTGCCCCCGCCACGGCCTCGGCAGCTACGACGATCCGGTCCAGCTCGCCCACCCACGCGCTGCTGGCATCGGCCACCTCCAGTACCTCGCTGCGGGTGCGCTCCATCAGACCAACAACGCGCTCCACCGCGAGTCTGGTGTCACGCACCGCGCGCTCGACGCCCTCGGCTTCGGTCGCGCTGCGGTCGGCCAGGACGCGGATCTCCTTGGCCACCACGGCGAACCCTCGTCCGTGAACCCCTGCTCGAGCGGCCTCGACGGCTGCATTGAGCGCGAGTAATCCCGTCTGATCCGCCAGTCCGGTTATCGTCCGGCCGAACTGCTGCACAGCTGTCGAGATCTCCCCCAGCCGCGACACCTCCTGGCTGCTCTCCGCCACCACCGAAGCGGCCGCCGTGAGACGCGACAGCGCTTCGGCTGTTGCTTCCCGTACGGCCCGGGCATCGCGGAGCATCTCGACGCCGCGATCGCTGGTAACGCCTCCCTCGGTCACCGTGGAGTTGGCCGCTTCGTGCGCGGTGCGAGCCTCGACCGCGCCGCGGGACAGTGTTTGCGCAAGCATCCGTGATGCCTCCGCCAGCCGGCGCGCACTGGTGGCGCTTTCCACCGAAACCGCATGCAGCTCCTGTGCGGATGCCGTGATGGACTCCACGTGCGATGTCATTTCCTCGGAGGTGCCGAGCACCGGCTGCACCAGCGAGTCCAGCGAGAGCGACAGCGCAAGCAATGGCGACACGAAGCCGAGCAGATCCGCGTCGTGCTCCCGATACATCTCTTCGCGGTCGTGACGCACCGACCATATGCCGATCATCCGGTCCCCGAGTCTGAGCGGCACCAGGATCTCGGATCCCGTCTCAGCGCGGAGCAGTCGCTGCTCTCGTGTGAGCGAAAGATCGGTTACCGGCCGTCCCAGCCGTACAGCCAGGCTGGCCAGCAACGAGCTGATGGGTATACGGGTTCCAGGCGTAAAGCTGGGGGAAGTCTCCGCCACGATCACGAACTCGTGCGTTGACGCGTCATAGGTGGCGACACCCATGTCTCGCCAGGGCACGAGGCTGCGTGAGAGGCGCTGAACGTCGGCGAAGGCCTTGGTCAGTTCGATGCGCGCGCTGATTGCATGTGAGAGATTGTGGACGAGGACGAGGCTTTCGCCGGCCGAGCCGCGACGCACGAGCCAGTGCGCCAGCACCGTGAGTCCGATAACGACCGTGAGTACGGCGATGCCATCCGCCAGCGTCCAGTCGGCGTAGGCGACATACAGCGTTGCCAGTCCGAGCACGGTCGCAAGAACCGCGACGGCAAGCTCCCACCGCGCGGTCAACCGCGGATCCACCCAGGCGATTGCCTGCGACAGCTTGAGCTGCAGGTAGAAGGTGAAGTTCGTGCTCCCGACGAATAGCGCGATGAACATCGCCATTCGCCAGAGGTTATCGCCCATAAATGCGTCAGGTCCGGTGCCCCCACCGAGCACCGAATACAGGGAACCGCTTACGACACCCGCCGTAGCGATGTGCCCGGCATTGCCGATGGCGTTCCTCATCGGCAGTCGGCGCAGGAACCCGTCGCCGATGAAGCAGCCGGCGGCGCACACCAGCGCGCCCGCCCCCCAACCGAGGGCGATTACCGCGGCGATGCCGACGCCCACCACGAAGCTCGTAAATCCCTTGCCGGGGAGCGGGATGCCGAAATATCGGGTTGCCGCGCCAATGACTACCAGAAGGAGTGCAGCCAGCCACGGGAATGGCTGCACGTAGTCGCCATAGTAGATGCCGAGAGCCGACGCGAGGATGGCGAAGGTGACGACGGCGCGACGCACCGTGGCGTCCTCGTTTCGGCGGGGAGGTGCAGCCGCTTGCTGGGGGATCAACCCCGCCGCATCAACGCCCATACTGGGGGGCTCGCCCGCATTGGGAGGTGCGTGCGGCTAAGTGACGTGGGGTCACCAATATTCGACGATCAGAATAAGAGATCAAGCGGCTCTTGCGCGAATGGCACCACGCGTGCAATGGTGTGACGCGTGGCGCGCGGGCGCGTCACTACAGCAGGGGGAACATGATCGGCTATCGAACTCGACACCGACGGCTGAGAGGAGGGACTGGTGACCCAGGAGGTCGGCGGCCCGCGTTCCCCGAAACCACCAGCGACGCCCAGTCCGGGAACTGTTCCCGTGGCTGGGCGTCGTTCTTCCTTGGTGAGGTGCAATGTTGCGACATCGCCTTCCCCGAGTCACCCTCCCCCGGCAGTCAGTTCGACGGCTGCCGCGCCGAATCGTCCACTCGATGGCTCGCGAACGGAAGCGGGCCGTCAAGCGCGCCATGATGCGCGACTGTTGCCGCCGCTGTGTCTATTGCGGCCACCCGCTCGAGATGGGCGACGCGACGATCGATCACGTACAACCACTCGCGCACGGTGGAGCGGACGTTCCAGGGAACCTCGTGGTTGCCTGTGGACCGTGCAATCGCCTCAAGGGCGACCTGCTCCCGCACGAGTTTTTCGTTCGGCACCCTTGGGCCGGCCTGAACTTTCTTTCCTACGCCCGCGTGGTACACCGCGCACTGAAGCGCAACGCGCGGCGGGCAGTGAGCCTGGCCATGGCGGCGTAACGACCGGGGAAAGGGGCTGCGGGGTGCCGGGGCCCGGTGAGGCGCGGAAGAGTCAGGCCGCGCCCCCGGGCTTCCCGGGCACATGAGCCGCCAAGGCGTCTGCAAGGCGTTGCGACGTCTCCCCGCCAATCGTCAACGAATGGGAATCCCCGCGACGCCAAAAAACGTTGCGGCGGCCACGTGGTACCCCGCCCGCCCGTTGAACCCGTAACCGCGCGCTCCGATGTCCTCGCGTCCGCCCGCCGACTGTCCGCACGAGATCCGTCCGGGAACGGTCACTTGCCTCTATTGCTCACGGGATGCACGCGAAGCAACTCGCATCCGCATGCAGCGCGTCGCCGTGCGCACCATTGCGATCGGTGTAGCAGTGATGCTGCTCGTGATGGGCGGCAGCGCCGCGCGAGAGGCGTTGCAGGATCGCTCAGGTGTGGCCCGCGACAATCTCGCGCAGGCGGCCGAGGTGCCAGCTACCGCCGGCGATGCCGAACCTGACTCAGAGATCCGACTGGAGCCCGAGCAGGCACCCCGCATAGTCCCGGTCGTCAGACCAGGTTCAACTGAGCTGGGAGATGGGTTCCGCGCCGTTCGCGACGGCAATGTGGTGACGGTGCAGTTCGATGTTCCGATGCTTCGGACGCGCCGAGCGGAGAAATTCGAGCGCTGGGTGCGTGATCTGCTTCCACGCCTGTACGGTCCTGTTGCCGATACGCTGCTCGCCGATGTGCCCGCGGGCCAGCTGACGGCCTCTGGCGATCTGCTGGCCTATCTGCCGGTGCACGGCATTCACCTTCCGGCCAGCGGCGAGCCCGTCCTGACGCTCTGGCCGGAAACGCGCCCAGGCAGCGAAGGAGCGCTGGTGATCGCATTTCGGGTCGAGCCGCGAAGATAGGCGGGTTGGCTGCCTCTTGCGCCCGCGGCGTCGTTGGTGAAAGGAGTACGAGCGCACGGCGGTCAGCCTGATGATCAGGCAACAACGCTGAGGCAGCATCCCACACTGTTAGTAGTCGACCGGGCGAAGGTAGCTCTCTCCTATGGCAGTCGCGCTAACGATCGCCACCGTGGGCAGCCTCCGCTTCCAGTGCGTGCCGTCCAGGCGCTTGCGAACCGTCTCGACCTCCTCGGCGGTGAAGCCGGCGCGAGCGAGCGACGGTGGAGGAAAACCGCTCAACAACAGGTGAAGGATGGCATCGGCCTGGGGATAGCTGATTCCCAGATCTTCTTCATCCGTCTGCCCGAGAATCAGGTCCGCCGTCGCCGGTTTCTCGACGATCACCGCTGGGACACCAAGGTGCTTCGCCAGAACCCACACCTGCGTCTTGAAGAGATCTCCGATCGGGTTGAGAGGAGGTGAGTCATCGGCGTGCCAGGTGAAGTAGCCCATCAGCCGTTCGCTCTTGTTTCCCGTGCCAAGCGGAATGGCGCGATAGCGGACGGACTGATCGAACAGCGCCAGCATGCGGACGCGGGCCATGACGTTGCCGCGGCGATCCGGCCCGGCATCCGGTTCGTGCTTGAGATATCCGTCTACGGCTTCCGAGATGTCGACCGTTCGCTCCTGAATCCCGAGGTCAGCGATGACCTGTCCCGCATGCTCGAGGCTCTCCGCGCTCGAGGTGCGATATGGCAGGCGCAGTCCGACGACGTTCTTCGCGCCGAGCGCTCGCGCCGCCAGATAGGCGGTGACCGCGGAATCCACGCCGCCGGAAAGCGCCACTATGCCCTTCGTGAATCCGCGCTGGCGCATCTCGTCCCGGAGAAAGCTCACGAGCCACTGCTCGACCAGAGACGCGTCGATCTCGAGCGACCGGAGAGCGGAAAGAACGGGATCGTCGGCAATGACCACCGGCAGTGCGCCAAGGTCGCCGCCTGCCGCTGTGGGGTGAACCAGCGCGTCCTCTGGATGGGCGTCCGCCGTGTCGAATCGCGATGTGCGCGTGGTGCCATCGCCGATTCCGGCAAGATTGGCAAGCAGGTGCGGCATGGCCGTACGCAGGTCCGACAGCAGGGGCATGTCGGCACGGGCGAGCGTGATATCCGAGATGTCCAGCGGAACGACCAGCAGCTCCTCTCGCCACAGCGAAGTGCGTGCGCGGATATCGCCGCTGGGGCCAACCACCAGGGAGCCCCCGGCGAACACCTTGCCACCTTCCTGTCCCACAAGGTTCGCGAGCACGGTGAAGACTCCGTGCTCCTCGGCAATGTCGCGGATCAGTCTTTCCCAACGGGCCACGCTGCCGGGCCCGGGAACTGCGTCGTCGCGCGGCGTGGTGCCTCTCGCCGGCGCGGCGCAACACACGAAGATCACCTGCGCATTGTCGAGCGCC
Source organism: uncultured Gemmatimonadaceae bacterium (assembly GCA_964467195.1). Classification (GTDB taxonomy): domain Bacteria; phylum Gemmatimonadota; class Gemmatimonadetes; order Gemmatimonadales; family Gemmatimonadaceae; genus CAYXRS01. The sequence continues at coordinate 5,684 of CAYXRS010000104.1, read as the reverse complement.
GCGATCGTTCCGGACAGCGAATGCCAGGCGTCCTCGCAGACCAGCAGCGCCGCTCGCCCCCACGGCGTGTCGAAGGCGCTGATGTCGTGCCCGCGTTCTACGAAACGCTCCTCGTCGAAGAGTCCGTAGGTGGGCAGGAAGTTCTTGCGATGGACGTGGCGGATGACCGGGTCGCCGTCGCCCAGCGAAACGTACATGGCGCTATTGTGGTGAGTCTCGCGCCAGCGTTCGTAGAATCCGACTATTACATCCAGCGGTTGCTTGCCGCCGGTCGCCTCGTCGTAGGCGCGACTGAGGTCGCGGGCCAGAGTCCCGGCGGCCACGGCCACCTCGCGGACGCCTCCCTCCAGGAAGTAGCCGGACAGCGCGGTTTCAGGGAGATGGAGGACGTCCGGTCGAGGATCCAGCCCCGCCGTCTGTGAAAACACGGAACGGATTCGCGCGAGGCTCGCGGAGTAGTCGCCTTTGACCGGAGTGATCTGGGCGACAGCGAGCCGTATCTGAGGAGGCATGCCGGGAAAGTTGGCGTTGCGAGGCCGGGGAAGGGAGGGGTGGGGTGATCTCCTGGACCGCGCGGGGGTATATCTCTGAACGTGCTTACCTCGATCGAACCGGCAGGCAGGGAGACCATGGCCTTCGGATTTCGTCCGGCGCGCGCTCCAAGGGGGCGCCGTGCCGGGCTCACCATCTTCCGGGCGGCGCTGGTCGTAGCGGCGGCGACGACCGTGATCCCGACGCTGGATGCGCAGGCCGCGTCCCAGGCGCCGGCGGAGCCATGGCGTCTCATCCAGCCGGCACAGTCGTCGGTAGTGTTCGCGCGCGATGGATCGCTGATCGGACAGATAGGCGAGCAGTGGCGCACCTCGATCTCCATCCGAACCCTCCCGGCCCATGTTCACGAGGCGTTCGTGGCAATCGAGGACCATCGCTTCTATCAGCATGACGGCGTCGACGTCGTAGGCATTGCCGGCGCGTTGCGCGACAACATCATGGGCGGGCGGCGCGGAGCAAGCACGATAACGCAGCAACTCGTCGGCAACATGCACCCTCAGGTCATCGACCGCTCCGACCGCAGCCTGGGACGCAAGCTCCGGGAGCAGCAGGCAGCGCGCGAGATGGAGAAGCGCTACACGAAGGAGCAGATCCTGGAGGCGTACCTCAATCAGGTCTCCTTCGGTCGCAACTTTTTCGGCATCGAGACCGCGGCCCGCCACTACTTCGGGAAGTCTGCCGCGCATCTGACGCTCGCCGAGTCAGCTACCCTGGCCGGCGTGGTACAAGGCCCAGCGCTGTACGATCCGGCGCGTCACCCCGATCGCGCCCGTGCTCGGCGGAACGTCGTACTCGACCGGATGGCGCAGCTCGGCTACATCGATGAAGCGGTGGCCGCCGCCGCCAAGCGGGAACCGATGAGTACCGCGCCGGATCTCGGGATGTCGGCGGCCGCCCCGTATCTCGTGGATTTCGTGCGCCGCCAGGCAGAGCGGGAGGGAGTTCCCGTTGGCGATGGTGGCTATCGCATTCACACTACGATCGATCCCGACATGCAGGCGTCGGCCGTGCGGGCGCTGGAGCAAGGTATTCAACGCATAGAGAGATCCTCCGGATATCGCCACACGCCACGGGCGAACCGCGCGCGCGGAAGTACGGACTATCTCCAGGGCGCAGTGGTGGCAATGGATGCAAGCACTGGCGAGATCCTCGCGCTTGCCGGCGGCCGGGATTTTGTCGAGTCGCCTTACAATCGCGCCACCACCGCCGTGCGCCAGCCGGGGTCGGCGTTCAAGCCGTTCGTGTTTGCGACGGCAATCGCCGACAGCATCCCCGCCAACGAGATGCTGGCCGACACGGCGATCACAATCCGGCTGGCAAACGGCCAGCTGTACGCCCCCGAAAATGCCGACCGCCGCTTCGTGGGTCCGCTCACGATGCGTGAGGCACTCTCGCGGTCGCGAAACACCACTGCAGTGGAGCTTGCCCAGCGCATCGGCATGGACTCGGTGATCGCGACTGCGCGCCTGCTTGGGATCGACACGCCCATCTCCCCCTATCCAGCCAGCGCGATCGGGGCGTCTGAAGTCCGCATGCTCGACCTGGTCGCCGCTTACTCGGCGTTCGCGAATCTTGGCGGGCGTGTCGAGCCACGCGCGATCCGCAGGATCGACGACCGGCAGGGGCGCGCAGTCCACGTTCCTGTTGCGGGAGCGCCGCAGTTCGTACTCGATCCAAGGGTGGCCTTCATCGTTCGGGACATGTTGCGCGATGCTGCTGAGCGGGGCACCGGCACCGCAGCGCGGCGCGCCGTACCTGCTCTGGTCCCCGTGGCGGGAAAGACCGGTACGACCAACGACAATGCGGACGTCTGGTTCGTGGGGATGACGCCGGAAGTCGTTGCCGGAGTATGGCTTGGCTTCGATCGCCCAAGATCGATCATGCCCGGGGCGGGAGGGGGCACACTTGCCGCGCCGATGTGGGGTGAAATGATCGGAAGTTATTATGAGGAACGGAGTTCCGGCAGATGGAACGCCCCCGGCGGGCTGGTGGCGGTGGAGCTGGATCGAGAGACCGGCGAAGAAGCTGTCGACGAAACGCCTTCCGAACGCAGATATGTGGAGTACTTCATCGAGGGCACAGAACCCGGCGCACTGACGATCGATCCGTGGAAGCTCCTGCGCTGGGGGCCGGTGGGATTCTAGCTGCCGCGATAAAGCACCGATCTTGCAACAGTAGGCAGCCAGAAAACTCGACACCCCGAGGCGATGGCGCCTCGGGACGAACCCGCGAGCGGTTCACGGGAGAGGTGAGAACATGGAGCCCACTGCCGAGCTGGAGCGGAAGAAGGGGGGCGATCGCGCACCAAGACGGCCCTACGTGCGCCCGGAAGTGACGGAGTATGCGCCACTCACGGATCTGACCCTGATCTCACCTTGCCCCCCGCTGCCCTGCTGAAACAGAGAGCCGATTGGTAGCAAAACGCGGAGGCCCGCTCGGCGGACCTCCGCGTCTCTGTATTACCGTCCTCAGTGACGATGTTGCTGAGCGGAGGCTGACTGGTTGTCGGAGCACGTGATCGCCTCGTGCCTCCTCCATACCTCGTCCGCATCGGCCGACTCGGTGCCGAGCCTACCGCGCCGCTGCCGCTTCCTCCTCGGCTTCCTCCATGATCGTCTTGGAGGCCTCGACTTCTCGCGGCGCAGGAATCAGCGCGATGTCGAACACGTCATCCACCGAGTCCACGACGTGGAAGACGAGTGAATCCCGGACATCCTCGGGAATATCCTCGATGTCTGCCTCGTTCTCCCTTGGGAGGATGATGTGCTTGATCCCCGCGCGATGAGCGCCGAGCACCTTCTCTTTCACGCCGCCAATCGGCAGCACGCGGCCGCGGAGCGTCATCTCACCCGTCATCGCGACATCCTTGCGCACCGGCCGTCCCGACATGGCCGATACGAGCGCCGTCGACATCGTCACACCTGCGGACGGGCCGTCCTTCGGAATGGCACCGGCCGGCACGTGGACGTGCACCTCGATGTTGCCGAGTCGGTCGTCCGGGATTTGCAACGATGATGCATGTGTGGCGGCGTACGTAAGCGAAGCGCGCGCCGATTCCTTCATCACGTCGCCCAACTGGCCCGTGAGAATCAGCGACACGTTGCCGAGACCGCCTACCTGTGTCTGCAAGTCCTGTTGCGGCAGGCCGTACAGCCGCCGGATGGCCGCTTCCACGAACATGATGTCGCCTCCCGCGGGCGTGTAGTACATCCCCGTCGCGACGCCGATCTCGTTCGCTTCGGCGGCGCGCTCGGGGCGTACCTTCGGCCGGCCGAGCAGCTCTCGCACGGTTTCACCCGTGAGGTGCATGTCCATCTCCTCTCCCGCGGCGAGCTTTCGCGCGACCTTCCGCGCTACCGCTCCTACCTGCCGCTCGAGTTGGCGGACGCCACTCTCCCTCGTGTAGCTGGTCACGATCGTCATCACGGCATCGTCCGAGAGGGTGACGGCGCGACCCTGGAGTCCCGCCTCCTCGAGCTGGCGCGGAATGAGGTACTTCTTTGCGATCTCGGCCTTCTCGCGCTCCGTATAGCCGGAGAACTCGACCATCTCCATTCGATCGTACAACGGTCCGGGGATATTCTGCACGAAGTTGGCGGTTGCGATGAACAGCACCTCGCTCAGGTCGAATGGGATGTTGAGGTAGTGATCGGTGAAGGTGTCGTTCTGCGCCGGATCCAGTACTTCCAGCAGAGCCGCCGACGGATCGCCTTGGAAGGAGACACCCAACTTGTCGACTTCATCGAGAAGGAAGACCGGGTTCTTCGTGCCGGCCTGCTTCATCCCCTGAATGATCCGGCCGGGCATCGCGCCCACGTAGGTACGGCGGTGACCGCGGATGTCGGCCTCGTCGCGCGCGCCGCCGAGCGCCACCCGGACGTACTCGCGGCCCAGCGAGCGCGCGATCGACTTGGCGATGGAAGTCTTGCCAACGCCCGGAGGACCGATGAAGAGGAGGATCGGACCCTTGGCCATGGCGCGCGCCTTGGCCTCCCGTTTGTCCGTAATACGGCGGTCATCATCGTCATTCTGTCCAAGAGTGGGCACGGCGTCGTCGCGATTGCCTCGAAGCTTGGCTGCGGGATACTCGCCGGTTCTTTCCAGCTCCTGCTCGAGCTGCTGCGCCCGCAGCTGGCGTACGGCGAGGAACTCGAGCACCCGATCCTTCACGTCGGGCAATCCGTAGTGATCCTCGTCGAGCACCTGTTCGGCGTGCCTGGAGTCAAGGTTGTCGTCCGAGCGAGTGTTCCACGGCAGCTCGGCGATCCACTCCAGGTAGGTGCGAATCACCTGTGCCTCCATGGACTCGCGGCCTGCACGCTCCAGGCGGCCCAGCTCGCGCTCCACTTCCTGCCGCGCCGGTGTCGGGAGCTCGAGCTTCATCAGCTTCTCGCGCAGCTCTTCGACTTCTCGCGTCTGATCGTCGTCGCCGAGCTCCTTCTGGATCGCCTTCAGCTGCTCGCGCAAGTACATCTCGCGCTGGCGCTGCCCAAGCTCCTCCTGTACCTGCGATTTGATCTCTTCCTGTGCCTCCAGCAGGCCGATCTGCCGCTGAACGTGAACGAGCACGCGGCGCAGCCGCTCCTCCACGCTGAGCGTCTCCAGCAGTCCCTGCTTCTCGGGCACCGAGAGCTCGATGTATCCGGCCACGAGATCGGCGAAACGGCCCGGCTCGGTCACGGAATCGAGTACCTGGTGCACTACTTCCTCCGGAAGCCCGCGCTTCTCACCCAGCTCGGCGGCGCGCTCGCGGGTCTCCTTGTGCAACGCCTCGAAGGCGGGATCCTGTTCGTCCGGCGGATTCATCTCCGCCACCGGGATGACGATGGCGCGGAGGAAGTTGTCCGCGGGATCGTACTGAAGTGCGGTCGCACGCTGCTCCCCCTGAAGGAGGAGCTGCACTCCACCCAGCCCGCGCTGCACCTGTCCAATGCGCGCGATCACTCCCATCGAGTAGAGAATGTCGGGGGTCGGCTCGTCGGCGTTATCGCGTTGCGCGACGGCGAAGACGAGCCGATCCGTCTTCAGGGCCGCCTCGATCGCCCGCAGCGTGCCAGGGCGGCCCGCAGCGATGGGTGCCGTCAGCCCCGGAAAGATCACCGTCCCCCTGAGGGGGAGGACGGGAAGACTCT
>CAYXRS010000103.1:5137-12116 GCA_964467195.1 uncultured Gemmatimonadaceae bacterium | reverse complement strand
GCCTCCGGCAGGGGCGGCTCCGCCGCCGACCGTGGCCGTGCCTCCGGCAGGGGTAGCTCCGCCGCCGACAGTGGCCGTTCTTCCGGCAGGGGTGGCTCCGCCGCCGGCAGTAGCTGGTTCGCCGCAGGGTTGTCCCGAGCGCCGGCTGGCATCGTTCGGCCGCCAGCGGAGATCCGGGCGATCAGCATGTGCGGTGGAGCCACCTTCGCGTTTGCGACCGCGACGTGCCCGTCGAAACCGGACAGCAGCGAGGTCAGTCCCGGTGCATCTGCTGGAACAACGGCGAGAAGCAGCGCATCGACCTCGCGGAAGCCGCCGGCAAGTCGTTGCCAGCGCGCACTCGGCAGGATCGTCGCATGATCCATGGGAGCGGCGCCGCTAGGCAGGATGAACAGGTTCTTCGCGGCATCCACCGGTTGGGCGATCTGGCTGAGCGAAACGCCGTAAGTGAAGCTGTCGACAATGCCATGCTCGGGAGGCGTGGGTAGTAGCTGTTCCAGCTCCGGCAGCTCGCCAGCAAGGTCGGCAACTGCCACGCGCCGTCGCCGTGCGTGAACTCGGGCCATTCCCAACGCCGCTTCGGCGGCCTGATGTGGGTTGTCGCCAACTACGACAACCGCATGCAGGCCATCCAGCGCCTCTGCCATCTCACTCCCAGCTACTTCCCAGAACCCTGGTTCAGTCATGGCATACCCTCGTAGACCCAGTACGAGCGGCCCGACTCCTCGCCAACCCGCTCCGCTTCCTGTCGCGTAGGGTAGGGCCCGGCCAGCACCCGATAGATAGCGATACCTTCCCGCCGCGTGAGCAGCACCCGAGGCGGGGCACCACGCACTCGGAGCTCGCTAGCCAGCTGCCGCGCGGATTCCTCTGAACGCAGCGCGGCGAACTGGACCACGAAACCCTCGCCTAGCGGCGCCCGCGCTTGGGGTGAAGGTTGAGGCCTTGGCGACGGCCGCGGCTCGCCATCGCCCTGGCCCGGAGGGTCGGGATCCATGGAATCCGGCTCTGGCTCCGGGTCCGGCTCCGCGGGAATGACATCAGGGAAAGTGGCGGGTTCGTCGAGGCCTGTCGGGCGCGGCCGGAAACCGTTCCAGGCGAAGAAGTACCACACATTGCCGGCACCGCCAGCTACGGTCTGCCGCACGGCCAGCGTTTGCGGATCGAGCAGGGCCACATCGGTGCCGCGCAGTACGGCCATCGCTCCATCTGGTGCGACGGCTGGGAGATCGGCGCGCCAACCCGACTGCACGGTGCCCGTCACACGGTCGGTGGCGAGCGAGACCACCCAAATCGAGTCACCGGTGGCGGGCCGTGCCAGCAGCACCCGGCCCGTGGGGTCCATGCGAAGCTCGCTGGCCTGCCCCGGCAGCTGAACATGTCCCTCAACACCACCGCGGTACCGGTGTATCACGGCGATCTCGCGCCCTTCCCCAACGGCTATGTAGACGCGATCGCCGCTGGGCGTTGTAACAGCCCCCATCGCCTCGCCGCGCAGCCGGAGAGATTGCGCGGGCGCGAGATCGCGCGGACGCAGGCCCACGAGACCCGTGTCCACCACGAAATACACGCGGTCTCCCGCGCCGCTAACGGCCATCGTCATTGTGCGGGGGAGATCTGCCCTCGCCAGTACGGTTGTGTCGGGAGGCCTGACCCGAAACACACGGGTCTGCTCATCGCGTTCAGCGATCACGAGCAGCGAGCCATCGAGCTGCGGCGCGACACGGGAGGCTGGAACCGGTGGCTGGAGGGTCCACGGTGCAGCGCCATCACCGGCCAACGGCGTGAGTCGAACCACTCGCCCGTCTTCGGCAAGACCGAACACCGACCATCCGTCGGCGCTCGCGAGTTTGGTGAGGCGCGGGGTCGGCTGCCGGGTCACGCGGCCGAGCCGAAAGTCGATCCGGACCGGGGCGCCACGGCCGTCCACTAACACGACCGAGCCTGCGTTGTCATCGAAGGCAAGCACTTCCGTGGCGCTGGGAACGCGCTCGGCAGAAGTCCAGACAACCGAGTCGAGACCGGGGTAGCTGAGAACGCGCGCCGATCCTCCATTGCGGGGGATCTGCAGAACGAGCTGGTCGAGGCCCGAGTTGGTAACGGTGGGAGCGTCGTGGGCGGGGGTGGTGGCACGGTCGGAACGACCGCACGCCACCAGCACGAGCACCAACGCCAGGAGCGTCGTTCGCACCCTTCAAAGCTAGGCCGCGTTGCCGCCTCCCACAAGCGTCGGCGCCGCGTCAGTGCGTCAGATGCACGCCGCACGCGTACAGCGCGGCGTACATCGCGGGTGTATCAGAACAGCAGGCTCAATCCGCCTGCCAACTCCCAGTTATTGGTCGTCTGGTTTCCGAAGATGATCACGTTCCGTACATCCGCGCGCAACGCAACGCCGCGGGCGACACGCAGGCGAGCTCCGATCCCCGGGACGAGCGTTGCGAACGTCTCGCTCACCGTCGGTTCGCCGTCGAAGCCCATGATCTCGGGTCCGCTCGGACTATCCATGCGAATCGCGCCCGCACCCAACGAGACGAGCGGATCGAGAAGGCCGCCGATTGGCGTGCCGAGAAGGCGGTGATCTACCTGTCCGCCGAAGTGCCATGTGCGCAGGTTGTCACGCGTGGGCGTGTAGATCAGAAAAGCGCCCAGCGCGCTTCGCTCGAGGAAGCCAGCGTCCAGTCCGGTGAGAGTGCGGGCGCTGAACATCACCCGCAACCCTCCGCCGGCGAGCGGCCGGCGCGAGTCGTCCACCAGCGATTCGATCTGATACGAGGACAGGAAACCGTCGATCGTCAACCAACCATGGGCGCGACGGTCGAGGCCTTGCGCCTCAGCGTCACGCGGTACGGCAATCGCGAGCAGCGCGATGGCCAACAGGCCAGCGACCAGCATCCGCATGATGTCACCCTCCCAACAGCCTCACGTGGCGGGCCGGTCCCGCCTCGCGAGCACAACAAGCACTCTCCGTGCCGACCGTCTCCGGAGCCGCGATGGACATCCGCTGGAACGGAATGAACCAGTTTCTCGCGGGAGCGGTGGGCTGGATAGGGCGCGGGCTCGACAGAGTGCAGCATCCTTCCCGCACCAAGCGCGAAGGGAAGCGCAGGTGCCCCTGCGCGTCCTTCGCCCATGCCGCAGAGAACGGCAGGAACAGCTGAGAAGCTCGGTCCGTCAGAAATTCGGTCCGAAGGAGAATCGCCAGAAGCCTCGCCGTTCCACTGCGGCGTGCGGGATGGCGTAGTCCCACCGCAGCACGGCAAAGCCGTACAGGTTCACTCTCACGCCAAAGCCATGGCTCGTCAAGAGGGCGCGTTCACTGACCGGGTTCGAAACGGCCTTTCGAGTGAAGCTCACATCCTGTCCACTGAACCACGCGACGCCGGCATCGTAGAAAACCAGCCCTTCGATAGGCGGTAGCGAGATGATTCCGCCAAGATCAGCGCGTCGCAAGAGGGGGAATCGAAGCTCCACGTTTGCGACCGCAACACGGCTGCCGAGCACCTGCGAGCAACGTGCGAGGTCGGTGCCTGTCGTGATCTGGCAGTTGGGCGAGAGCAGCGAACGCCCCTCGTAGCCGCGGATGATGCTGGAATATCCAATGTACTTCCGCAGAGAGTCGGCATCGCGGCCCATCGAGATGCTCGTCATGGCCCGGCTGGCGATCGTCAACGTGTTGAAGATGATCGGATCGTAGCGACGGTAATCCGCCATGTACTCCATCCACTGATACCTACCGAACGTAGGCTCGACCTGGAACCGGAAGCGCCGCCCCATGATCGGACCATTGATTCCCCAGAGCGTGTTGTCGGACACGTAGGCTCCGTAGGGCTGTACGTAGCTGATGCTGGGGCTCCGATCGACGTGGTCGACAAAATATCCGGTGCTCGCGCCCGTGTTGGGATTGATCAGCCTCTTGATCACCTGTTCGGTGCGGGCAACGCTTGTGAGTCGGCCACCGAACTCGACGCGGGAGAAGCGGTTGAAGGGATACATTGCCAGACCGAACGCCTCACGCTGAACGTATCGCGAGATGACGATGTTCTCTGAGATCAACCCGTCCGGCTCATCAAGGTAGCCCGCTTGCGCGAAATAGAACGGCTCTTGGAAGGCGCCTACCATGTATTGAAGCCGGCGCGCCAGATGGGTGTAACCTGCAAAGACGCGGGCTTCGCTGATGCGTCCGTTGACCTCGGCGGAGAAGGCCATCCGGTTGTTGCCGAGCAAGTCGCTGAAGATGATCGTGGTGCCGCCATACACGCCGCGTCCAAAATTGTCGCGGCTATAGCCGACCGAGGGCTGTGCCACGTAGTCGGGCGAAAAGCGGACCCGATACTTGTACTCCCGGAAGTCCTGACCGCTAGGAAGCGCGAGCTCGGCGCTGTCGAGCAGGGCGGCCACGGTGACGGGGCCTCCTTCCGATACGGCATCGCCCGAGGGAAGCGAGTTCGACAGTCGCAGGCCGTTGGTAGTGCGATAGTAGGAGAAGGAGCGCCGATCGCCGTTGGTGTTCACCTCACCCGGCGCGGCGGCTGGGCCCGAGTCGGCATGCGGCTCCGCGCTGGCAATCAGCGCCGGATCGGCTGGCTGCATGGGCTGCCGGCGCAGCAGGCGCGGATTGTCGATCCCCCACACCGTGAACTCGCCGTTCTCGTAGTACGTGAAGGCGAGCCGGTCGGCCTCCTTCGCCCATGAGATCGTCGGGCTGTACTTCGTGAACGCCGTGATCCCGCCGGCCAGATTGGTAAGCTGGTAATGGTTCTGGTCATCCAGATCGTACAGAAAGAGGTTCTGCATTCCCGTTCGGTCCGACACGTAAGCCAGCGAGCGGCCATCAGGTGCCCAGACGGGGTTGATGCTATGCCCCACCTGACCGGGTACCACCTCGAGCCGATCGGTGTCGACGTGGTAAAGGGTGACCTTCCAGTCGCTGAAGCGGAGCACATCGAAGTCCGTTTCCGCACCGCGATCTCCCGCGAACGCGATGATCTTTCCGTCAGGGGACCAGGCTGGCTGAACGGCCGAATTCTTGTCCCTCGTCAACCGCTGCAGATTGGTGCCGTCGGCGTTGATGATGAACAGGTCGGTGTAACCGCCATCCTGCCCGGAGAAAGCCAGGCGTTTGCCGTCTGGCGACCACGTGGGACTTGTAATCCCCTTCAATCCGGGATCGATGCGGGCGATGGTTCGGCCACGCCGTACGTCGAGGAGGTACAGAACGTCGCGCCCCTGCCTCATCGCGGTGAATGCCAGCCGCTGCCCATCAGGGGAAAAGCTGCTCTGGGAATAGAGCAGCCGAAGCTCCTCGAAGTTCGGGTCGAATGTGCTCTTCACCAGACGCCGGATCCGCTTTCCCGTGCGGGCGTCGGCCAACCAGAGATCGATGAACACCTCGCCGCGCGCGAAGCTCCCATTGGACAGGAATGCGATGTACCTGCCGTCGGATGACAGCGCCGGTCCGAGGAAGATCTCACCACCGCTTCGGCGGTTGCTGAGGAGTGGGGTCGCGATCCTGCGCGGACGCTCCAGGTTGGCGATTCCGGGCAGGTGGCGATTCTGGATCTCCTCGCGCCATTCGTCGGCCAGCTCCTCCAGCGGTCGTCCCGTTTCCCGTCGGAACGCCCTCTCCACGCCTACGCTCGGCAACGCGCTGAGCACGCCACCAATCGCCTGGTCACCATACTTCGCGCCGATGAAGGCAATGAACGAGTGACCGAACCGATACGGATTCCACCGGTCGGGACGCAGCGTCATCTGCTCTACGGTGGGAAGATTGCCGTTGATCGCGGCATCACGCATCACGGTGTTCAGCTGCGCGTCGTCCGGGCCGACCGAGAGGTACTGCGCCGATCCTTCAATGAGCCACAGCGGCGGCGATATCTGCGCCAGCGTCTGAAGCCCCGCTCCCGCCTTGCCGCGGGCGAAGAGGTCGTACTGGAAGGAGTGCACCAGCTCGTGCATGAGCACCTGCTCGAAGCTGGCGTAGTCACCGGTGAACGGAAGGAGCACGCGGTGACGTAGTGCTTCGGTGACGCCGGCCGTGCCTTCGCCAAGGTCACCGGTAACGTTGTTCTGGCCGAAGTCGCCACGCGTCGCGAAGAGGATGATCGGTTTCTTCTCGCGGAACTCGTGGCCGATCAGCCTCGAGAGCCTGCCATACGCGCGCTCCGCCATGCGCGCGGCGTCCTGTGCCGGCTCGGCAATCTCCGGGTAGTAGTGCACGAGGAAGTGTTCGGTTTCGATCACGTGCCAGCGGAACTGGTCGTACTGCACGTGGTTCTTGCCGAAGTACTGCGCCTCGGCGGCCGGCACAGCGACGACGAGGGAGCCCAGCGCCAGTCCGGCGCACAGTACGATTCTATTCACACGCCCGCTCCTGCCTGGTCGATTGCCACCTCGGCCGCGTCGCTCCACAGTCGCTCGAGCTGATAAAACTCGCGCAGAACCGGGTGGAAGACGTGCACCACGAAATCAACGTAGTCGAGCAGTACCCAGCGTCCCTGCTGCATCCCTTCGACGTGATGGGGGCGCACCTTGAGATGCTTTTTCAGCTCCTCCGTCACGTGCTCGGCGATAGCTCGCACGTGCGTGTCGGAGGTACCGCTTGCTATCACGAAGTAGTCGGTGGCATCCGATATCTTGTCGAGATCCAGGACAACCACGTTGTTTGCCTTGAGATCCAGGCAGAGCGCTGCGGCGCGCCGAGCCAGCATTGCCGAGGAGGCGGAAAGGGGCTTGCGTTGGGCCATGCCGTTCTCTTGCCGGGATGAGCAGAATCAGGAACCGACGAGGCATCTCAACGGTTCCCACAACGGCGGACGCGGCATCCCCTGTGCCAACCTCAGCCAGGCCGGATTAAGACAACCTGTATTCGCAATATGAGCGCGGGACCACTTGAGCGCACCCCGTATCCCGAACCCTCGCTCGAGCAAGTTCGTCACTGGCCGCTTGGTCGAACCATTGGTGGCGCTAGCACCGCTAC
>CAYXRS010000103.1:0-5037 GCA_964467195.1 uncultured Gemmatimonadaceae bacterium | reverse complement strand
AGCTCGAGCACTACTGCTTCACTACCCAGACACGCACCTCCGGCTTGACCTCGGCGTGCAGCCGCACCGGCACCTTGTAGACCCCCAGCGCCTTGATGGGCTCATGCAGGTCCACCTGGCGCTTCTCGATCATCTCGAATCCCTGCTCGTGAAGCTGCTGCGCAATGTCGGCAGCGGTCACCGAGCCGAAGAGCTTGTCCTCCTCACCGACCCGGGCGGAGAAGGTGAGAGAGACTTCCTCGAGCCTTGAAGCGACTTTCTGTGCCTCGGCAACGCGTTCGCGCTCGGCGGCGTCGAGGCGATCCTTTTCCTGGGAGATGCGCTTGCGGTTACCTTCGGTGGCCTCGTAGGCCAGTCCTCGCGGCAGCAGGTAATTGCGTGCGAAACCGTTAGAGACCTGAACGATGTCGCCTGGGCGGCCTACATTGTCGATCGCCTGCCGAAGAATGACTTCCATAGGTGATGCTCCAAAAGATTCGTGGACGAGGTTCGTAAATGTAGCTACAGCGCGGCGGCGGCGCCCCCCGACGGTGGAACCGCCCCCCGATGCCTGCTTCTCCAGTCGAACCATGTATCGCCCACGCCGACGCCGAACGCTGCCACCGGCGCGATCGGCCCGGCGAGGACTGCTGCCGCCAGCATCCCTGCCTTCAGCAGGCGCCCGCGCCCGCTCAGGAACCAGACCACCACCGCGACCCCTCTGAGGATGTAGAGCACCCCGAAGAAGGCCAGCAGGTTGAGACCGAGTCTCTGCAGGGGTGATAGGGCTGGAAGCAGTGCCAGCCCGGCCCCACCTACCAACCCCCAAACCAGCTGGTCCCCGAAAGCGAAGTTCCGCAGTCGTCCCAGCGGCGGTCCGATCCTGGTGCGGCTCAGCCGGTGGTACAACGCCCAGGCGAGAGCACAAACGGCGAGTCCCTGTAAGGCGAGCAGAGCTGGGTAAAGCACGAGCGCGGCGTCCGCCGTTGCGTGCATTATCCGCATCCACCGCTCGGCCAATCCGGCAAGCTGCGGCAGGCTCACTGTCAACTGCTGCAAAGCCGCAGCCGACTGCGCGTTCCGAAGAGCGAACTGCGCGGCGAACACTCCCTCCGCTCGCTGCGGCGGGAGCTGGCCGATACCGGAGAGAGTGACGGCCAGCATCATCGCCAACCCCACTGCAAGCAGGCCGCGCCTGAGGAAGGGGCTGGATCCGTCACGCACGCAAGCGATGCCGAAGGCCCCAGCGACGATCAACCCCCAGGCCCGCGACAGGTCGCGATAGGCCGTCGCTTCGGCCGGCACATACCAGAATGTCAGTATCGTCACCGCCACCCATACGAGCGCGATCCAGAGTCGGCCACCGGCCCACCACCCCACCACGAAGCATGCGGCCAGTGCCGGGATCAGCAGGAGCGTCATCTGTTCGACAGGCAGAAGCGCCCGAACCGGCGGCAGCAGAGGCCCGAAGAACAGCGCCGCGAGTGCGAGCAGGACCCTCGAGAATCCCTGCTCCCGCGGCGGTGGTGCGGGGCCTCCCTCCATCCCTACTGCTGGTGTCCCCTGATGTAGGGGATCAGGGCCAGGTACCGCGCCCGCTTGAGGGCTGTGGACAACTGGCGCTGGTGGCGAGCGCAAACGCCGCTCAATCGACTCGGCAGGATCTTGCCTGTGTCCGTCATGAAGCGCCCGAGAGTGCGGTCGTCCTTGTAGTCGATGAAGCGGACGCGCGTCTCGCAGAACGGGCAAGTCTTCTGTGCGCGGCGCATCACTCGTCGTCCTCCTCATCATCGCCGTCGCGGCTACGGCTGGCCGCGAGTTGCTCTTCGGTCATTGGCGGAGCGCCGAGCTCGTGCTCGTGCAGAGTGATCAGGTAGCGCACCACACCTTCATCCAGCTTGAGGGCGCGCTCGTACTCTGGCAGCACGGTGGGCTCCGCCTCGAAGCGGGCGATTACGTAGTAGCCGTTTTCGCGTTGGCCGATCGGGTAGGCGAGCTGTCGCCGTCCCCAGTGATCCACGCTGATCTCGCCCGTCGAGCCGAGCAGCTCGTGGAAACGGGCAATCTTTTCCTGGACGGCAGCATCCTCGAGCGTGGAGTCGAGGATGTAGACCGCCTCATATGTGCGGGCCACGGTGTCCAACCTCCCTTTGGTCTGTCCGCCCCCCGCTCTTGGCGGGAGGAGGGATGGCGTTGCGATAGAACCTTTTAACTTAGCTTCGGGGAGGCGGAGAAGCTAGGGAAGTCGGGCAAATCGGCACGGAAGCTCGGTGTGCCAACGGCGGGGGGGCGATACGGGCAGTGGCTCGCCCCGCTGCATGCGAAGCATTTCAGGCGAACTGTAGCGCCTGCACTCAGCGAAACTCGCGCAGGAATCCTATCAGGAGTCCGCCTACGAGGATCATCACAGTCACAAGAATGATGAGCGCTGGAATGGACGCGATCACCCCCTTGACCATGAAGGCCATGAGGTTCCAGAACGGAACATCCACGTCGCGCAGGACCACGCCCACAGCGGGGGCATATGTACCCGGCTCCGCCTCGTCATCGCGCGAGCGCTGCTCTGCGTGCACGAGCTCACGCTCCTCGGGTGAGAGGTCGCTGTCCCGCTGCAGGGTGTCCAGCTGCTGGTCGGTCATCTTCACGAGCCGATCTCGAAAGCCGGCAGAGGTGGACATGCTCCTGCTCCTCCGGTGAACGCCGCCGGGGATGCGGCGAAGTAGGTCCTCCGCGGACCCTCGCAACGTTGCTTGGGACCGTCACGTGGTGAAGACGGGCTATGTAGCGACCGCGCAACTGCCGCTACTGGTCCAGGTAGTACTCGTCCAGACAGAGCGTGACGAGTTTCTCGACCACCGCATTGGTCTCCACTCGGCGACGCGACTCAGACACGATGGCGAGGTCGGTCCACTCGTGCTTCACATGGATGATGATGTGCTCTACTGGCACGCGAGCCGATCTTGCCTCCACCACCAGTTGCCGGACGGCGCGGTGTAGCTCTCCACCCGGTGCCGGAGTTTGAGTGCCGTTCCGCACGAGAGCCTCGCGAAACGCCTCGAGGGTGCTCTCCTGCACCCCAATCAGCGGACGATGATCTGAGTTCTCGGGCACCGGCGTCGGTGGGAAACAATAGTTGTGGAGGAAATCCGCGGAAACATAAGGTCCGACTTGCCTCCGGCGCCAGATGTCAGGATGTCCGCGTAGTGGGTCGACCTCCACCGGATGTCCGGGTAGTGGTCCGCCCACTACCGGATGTCCGGGGCGCCCTAGACGTTGAATCGAAAGAGAACGACGTCGCCCTCGCGCATCAGGTAGTCCTTCCCCTCGGACCGGACGACGCCGCGTTCCCGAGCGCCCTTCCAGCCGCCATACCGGACCAGTTCGTCGCACGAGACCGTCTCGGCGCGTATAAAACCACGCTGGAAATCGGTGTGGATGACGCCGGCGGCCACGGGCGCTGTGTCTCCCGAATGGATTGTCCATGCCCTCACCTCCTGCTCGCCCGCGGTGAAGTAGGTCTGCAATCCGAGCAAGTGATAGCCGGCCCTGATGAGCCGATTCAGTCCGGCCGACTCGAGCCCGAGCGAATCCAGGAAGGCGGCGCGCTCCTCTTGGGGCAGTTCGGCCAGCTCCGCCTCGATTCGTGCCGAGAACGGAACGATCTCGGCGGCCTCGCCGCTGGCCGCGACTGCGGCCCGAAGCGCCTGCAGGTACGGACCTTCCGTCCCAGTGATCTCCGACTCGTGCACATTCGCGGCGTATAGCACGGGTTTGCTCGTCAAGAGGCTCAATGGCGCCAGCAGGCTCGAATGCTCAGCTGTGAGGCCGGCAGCCCACAGTCCCTTGCCGCTGTTCAGGGCAGCGAGGGCGCGCTGCAAGGCAGGCAGTTCAACCTGCGCCGACTTGTCTCCCGAGCGCGCCGTGCGTTGTACGCGATCGAGCCGCTTCTCCACTGAAGAGAGGTCGGCGAGGGCCAGTTCGAGCTCGATGACATCTCGGTCGCGCACCGGATCCACCGAGCCCATCACGTGCAGCACGTCGGGATCCTCGAAGCAGCGCACCACGTGGATTATCGCGTCGGTTTCGCGAATGGTGGCGAGGAACTGGTTGCCGAGCCCTTCGCCCGATGCGGCGCCCTTCACCAGGCCAGCGATATCCACGAACTGCACGACGGCGGGAACCGTGCGCGTGGGCTGAATGACCTCAGCCAGCATCGGCAGCCGTTCGTCGGGCACTTCCACGATGCCGACGTTGGGTTCGACGGTGCAGAAGGGGTAGTTGGCCGCCTCCGCCCCCGCCGCCGTCAGCGCATTGAACAGCGTGGACTTGCCGACGTTGGGTAGGCCGACGATTCCGAGCTTCAGCATCTAAGAGAACGAGGTTCGCGGTTGGAGGTTCGGGACTCGGGGAACGAACACCCGAAGGCCGAGATTTCCCGACTTCGAACCCGTTCCTTCTGGCCGCCGTTTTCGCAGTGACGGCTCATAGCACGGAGGTCGGGATCCGTACGCGCGGGGTCGTGACCCCGGACGCCGAATCCCGAAAATTCCGGCGTCAGCTAATGAACCATGGTGCCAGTACCAGGCTGACCACACTCATCAGCTTGATGAGGATGTTCAGGGATGGGCCGGACGTGTCCTTGAACGGATCGCCGACGGTATCGCCGACCACGGCCGCCTTGTGAGGTTCGGATCCCTTGCCACCGTGCGCGCCACCTTCGATGTACTTCTTGGCGTTGTCCCAGGCGCCGCCGGCGTTGGCCATGAAGAGTGCGAGCAACACGCCCGTTACGGTTGCGCCGGCAAGGAGCCCCCCCAGCGCTTCGACGCCAAGGAAGCGTCCGACGATCACGGGGAGCGCCACGGCACTCGCTCCCGGAATGATCATCTCCTTGAGCGCCGCCTTGGTGGATATATCGACGCAACGCGCCGAGTCCGGCTTCGCTGTACCCTCCATTAACCCCGGAATCTCACGGAACTGACGCCGAACCTCCTCGACCATTCCTTGCGCGGCGCGGCCGACAGCGGTCATGGTGTAGGCGCCGATGAAGAACGGCAT
>CAYXRS010000102.1:0-12126 GCA_964467195.1 uncultured Gemmatimonadaceae bacterium | reverse complement strand
GGGTCGGAGTCCGGATCATGCCGTACATACCGACGTCTGTGTTGTTGCGTGGTCATGGCCCCCACGATGGGCGACATCTCGGCGTCACGCTCCTCGCGGAGCGACCTGGGAACAAGAACGGGACCATCGCGAGAGCGAGGCCCCGTGACAATGAGACGTCAGCGTACAGGTCGCACGCACATTCCCAATCCCAAATATAGTACCTTGGGGCCCGCCAGGCAATCAGAAGGGTTGGGGCGACGGGATCTCGTCGGCAGGCGCGCGGGTGCTCGTTGCCACCGGTCCAGCCGACCCGGAGCGGCCTCAAAGACCCTTGAAACCATATTGCCCCTTCGTGCGTCTTATTAGATGAAGTACCCTCCCCTATACGATCCGCCGTACCAGTTCAGCGTTGTGCCCAACGCCAGCTGGCACGGCGGTTTCGTTATGAGACACTCCAGGCGCCCCCCACGCCCCCCCAGGACGGCCCGGAGCCTTGAAAGCCCGTTCCCTTGGCACCCCCACCCCCTCCTCCCGGCTCCGATCCTGAGGCGAGGTACTTCGAGTTGACGGCAACTGCCTCGCGAGGGCGCTAGGGATCCGACGGCGACGCAAGGGGCAGGGGTAAGGTGCGAGCCTGACGGGCCCCAGCCTCCTTCCTCGCATTCATGGCGCCAAGCGTCAGCCATACGTTGAGGGCGAACGCATACGCTCCGACCGCAGCCAATCCCCCGCCGGAAATCAGCAGCAGCTGGGCGGGCCATAGCCCGCTCGGCCGCAGGAAGAATCCCGCAACCATGAGGGCGAGCCCCGCGTTGGCTGCCCACCAGTGTCCGGCGGCAGCGGCTCGGCTCCGCAGGGGACGTCCAACGAAACGCGGAATCACGTGATAGCCGACGCCGAAGATCATCATCGCCACGAAGCCGAGCAGCAGCATGTGCATGTGCGCCGCGCGATAAATGACCAGCGCCGGTGACACCGTCATGGCGACACCAAGAGTCACACCCAGCGCGAGCCAGACCATGCTGGCGCGAAGAAACGCCCGAACGAACCAGTCCATCATGATTGTCGTTCTCCGGGGCGTGGGGCGAGGGTTGCAAGGAGGAGAAGCTCCGCATCCTCCGTCGAGCGCATCGCGTGCACTTCATCCGGTTCGTAGACCACCATGTCGCCAACCGAGCATTCCGACCAGCCATCACGACCCAGCACGGTACCCACCCCGGAGAGCACGGTCAGGAGCACCGTGGAGGGGCTGCGGTGGGGAGGCACCTCCTGGCCCGGTGCGATTCGAAACACCATCATCCGCGCATCTGGGCTGTCGAGCAGCATGGCGGTGGCCGGTCGCTTCGGGTTGACGGCGACTGCCTCGCGAGCGGCCTGATCGGGGCGGAAGAGCTTCATTCAACGTCTACCGTATCTCGAAGCTCGCTCGTCAGCTCCGACAGTGACGCCCCGGCCAGCCCGGCAGCCGCATCCACAGCCGGGGAGCCGTTGCCGCCGAGGAGTTCGGCAATCGTGGTGCAATGCAACGGCGTCCGGGCGGCGGCGGACAGTGCCGCCCAGCGTGAATGCACGGCGCAAGGCTCCTTTGGGTTGCATGGGCGACCGCCCAGAAGGCAGACGGGAGAAGGCCTGGGCGAGTCGAAGCAATCGACGATCGCCCCTATCGTCAGTTCGTCGGCCGGGATCGCGAGGCGGAATCCACCTGTTGGCCCCCGCGTGCCGGTCAGGATGCCGCGGCGCCCGAGCTCGTGAAGGGTCTTGGACATGTAGTTCTGAGGCGCGGCGAGCCCCTTCGCGATCTGGTCCGCCGTACAGGGGCTGCGATCGTGCCGCGCGATGTAGAGCACCGCGCGCAAGGCGTGCTCCGATGTGCGTGAGAACATGGCTCAGTACCCGAATCGATTTCGCATACGCGAATGATGATTTCTCCCCTCCAGCGGCGGCGTCGGGCTGAGGCCGGTATCCGAGTCAGGATTATCCCGACGGGGCGCGCTCCTGCCGTTACGGGACTGTCGGGACGGCTTGGGGCGACCGCCGCGTCGATCGAGCCGCGGTGCGTGTGCTGCTTCGGTGCTTCGTGTGGGGTGGCGCCGGTGCCGCGGGAGGATCAGCTTGGCGGAATGTCCGACTCCACGGCGGAACCACGATTCGTCTACGTCCTTGCGCTGCTCTTCACGGCTAACGGGGAGCGAGTGGTGCTGATGCGCCGCACCCGACCGGCATGGCAGGCCGGTCGGGTCAACGCCCTTGGTGGGAAAATCATGGCCGGCGAAGCGCCCGGCGATGCCGCGCAGCGAGAGGTGCGGGAGGAGACTGGTGTGGATGTACCGGCCGATGAATGGGAGGAGTTGCTCGTGTGGGAGGACGCGGTGTATCGCATGCACGTGATGAAGTCCTTCAGTGCACGGGCGGAGAGTGCGCGGACCGTTGAGGATCAGGAGGTGTTTCTCGCGCCGGTTTCACGTTTGCCGGCCAATGTGATCGACAACCTTCGCTGGCTGGTCCCGCTGGCTCGAGACCGCGACGTGTCCCTGCCCGTGCGGGTGAGAAGCAGCAAGCCCGAGGGATCGGGGCTGACGGAAAGCTGACGGTCGGGGTTCGGGTCAAGCTCGGATCGCCCAGTCGTGCCTGCCGATCTGGAAGCAGCCTGCCTCGCTGCGCCGGTGCTCTTGCCTACGTCGAGCGGTCTCCGTAGCTGGAGTCGTTGGGGCTGGCTGCGGCGTCACCATCGAGCACGTACGCTTCCATGGCGAAGTACTCGGCCAGGCCGAGCCGGTCCAGCTCCGTGGCTGTGTCCTTGTTCCGCTGCTCGACGCGCTGCCAGAACTCACGATCATCGGGCCCCGGAAAGGGCGCCGTGTCCTTCTGGGATTGATGCTTGAAGATCGCCTGGATCTTGAGTCTCAGCTCCTCCTGCGACAGGGGAACCAGCCAGGTCGCCTCCGTGACCGGCCACTCCTGCCAGGCGCCTCTGTACAGCCACACCTCGGGGACATTGGCGCCAGCGTCACGTAGTTCGCGAAGGGCGGCATCGATCGCCTGCTTGCACATGCGGTGCGTGCCGTGCGGATCGGACAGATCGCCGGCAACCAGAATCACATCGGGGTGGATCTCCTCGAGCAGATCGCGCACGATGTTCACATCCTGCGCCCCGATGGGATCCTTGCGCACCTTTCCCGTCTGATAGAACGGGAGATCGAGGAACCGTGCCTCCTCGGCGCGGAGGCCGAGCACTTCGATCGCGCTCACCGCCTCCGATTCGCGAATGAGGCGCTTGATCGCCTGGATCTCCGGGATGTCAACGGCGCCTGGTGGTTTCGCGGCGAGGAAGTCGTGGACGCGCGTCGCCAGCTCGCGTACGCGTCCGGTGCCGACGCCGCCCTCGTGCGACAGGCGCTGCACGAAATCCACGTAGCGGCGGACATCATGATCGAACACGGCGATGTTGCCGCTCGTCATGTAGGCGACGGTGATCCGGTTGCCGTTCTGCACGAGCTTGTGCAGCAGTCCTCCGGCGGAGATCACATCGTCGTCCGGGTGCGGCGAGAAGCAGATGACCCGACAGTTACGCGGCAGCCTGGCGCGGCCTCGGATCTTGGTGGCCAGTACGTTGAACACGAGGCCGTTCACCGCCCCCGGAGATCCGTGCTTCGCCACCAGCGAGGACATCTGATGCTCGGTGTAGTCACGCTGGGTGAGTTTGAGGATCGCCCGTCCGCAGGTACGTGACAGCCAGACTACGGCGCGCGCGGTCAGATCCGGCGTCCACTCCACCTCGTCCACCAACCAGGGTGTGGCCTCTGGCGTGAGCTGCGCGGCCGCGGCGCGATCGAGAAAGAACGTGGTGTGCGGATGGCGTTGGAGGAAAGTAGCGGCAACCTCCAGGTCGATCTCTCCTTCCACTGCCCTGCGCACGATCGCCGCCTTGTGTTCGCCCGTCGCGAGAAGAAGGATCTCGCGCGCGCCGAGAATCGTTGCAACGCCCATCGTGATCGCCTCGCGCGGCACATGTTCTTCACTGAAGAAATCGGCGGCAGCATCCCGGCGCGTGATCGTGTCGAGCGTGACGAGACGTGTGCGGCTCTCGGCACCCGAGCCGGGCTCGTTGAAGCCAATGTGCCCGGTCACGCCTATGCCGAGGAGCTGGAGGTCGATCGCGCCGGCATCGGTGATCGCTCGCTCGTAGCGGGCGACCTCGTCCGCTACATGTTCGCGCGGCACATCACCCCGCGGGATGTGCGTGTTTGCGGGATCGATGTCCACATGGTCGAACAGATTCTCGCGCATGAATCGGTGATACGAGTGGATGCTCTCCGGCGGCATGGGGTAGTACTCGTCCAGATTGAACGTCACCACTTTGGCGAAGCTCAGCCCTTCGTCGCGGTGCATGCGGATGAGCTCGCGGTAGACGCCGATCGGCGTCGAGCCCGTTGCCAGTCCGAGTACCGCCATGCCCCCGCTTGCCGTGCGGACGCGAATGAGATCGGCGATGCGGCGGGCAACCAGACGCGCCATCTCATCGTAGTCGGCCACGATGATGGTAGCGATCGCACTCTGAGCATCCTGACGCCCGGTCATGCATCTACTCCGGCGTCACGTATGCGGCCGTAATGCCGCCGTCTACGAGGAAGCTGGAGCCGTTTACGTAGGATGACTCGTCGCTGGCGAGGAACAGCGCGGCACTTGCCATCTCTTCCGCCCGGGCGAAGCGACCGGGGGGAATGTGCACCAGCCGTCGCTGGCGCCGCGCTGGATCGGAGAGCAGTTCGGCGAGCAGCGGAGTCTCGACGGGACCCGGACAGAGAGCGTTGGCGCGGATGTTTCGCCGCGCGAATTCCACCGCGATCTCGCGCGTCATTGCCAGCACGCCTCCCTTGCTGGCGGTGTACGCGATCTGCGGAGTTGCAGCGCCCACCACGGCCACAAACGACGCCGTATTGATGATCGATCCTCCATCGGCGCGAAGCAGTGCCGGGATGGCGTACTTGCAGCCGAGGAATACGCCCTTGAGGTTGACGTCGATGACCCGGTCCCAGATTTCTTCCGGCGTGTTGATGACACTGTCGTCGCGCGGATCGAAGATGCCGGCGTTGTTGAAGACGATGTCGAGTCTGCCGAACGTCTCCTCGGCAAACCGCACCATCGCCTCCGCATCGGTCGCCCTGGACACGTCGCCGACGAAGGCACGGGCGCCATTGCCAGCCTCGGCGGCCGTCGTCTCCGCTGCTCCGCCGTCCAGATCGACCACCACCACCTTGGCGCCCTCGCGCGCGAAGAGCATGGAGGAGGCCTTGCCGATGCCGCTGCCTCCGCCGGTAATCAGGGCGATCCTGTTGGCGAGTCGCATCTGGTGCCTCAGGCCTGCTCGAAGTAGCGGCGCCGCTCCCAATCGGTGACAGCGCCGTCAAACTTGCGTTGTTCGGTGCGAAAGAAGTGCAGATAGTGCTCGACCACATCGTCACCCAGCGCCTCGCGTGCCCATTGGCTGGCATCGAGCGCGGCAACCGATTCGTTCAGCGAGCGGGGAATCTGTGGGAGCTCGCGGGCACCGTAGGCGTCCCCCTCGAAAGCGGCCGGCGGCTCGAGTTTTCGCGCCACGCCGTCCAGCCCCGCGGCCAGTGTCACCGCAAACGCGAGGTACGGGTTGGCATCGGCGCCAGGGGCGCGGCACTCGATCCGCAGCGACGGGCCATGGCCCACGATGCGGAAGCCAACAGTGCGATTGTCGTGGCTCCAGGCGATGCCCGTTGGCGCGAACGAACCCGGCAGGTAGCGCTTGTATGATGTGGGATACGGCGCGTAGAAGGCGAACACTTCGTGCAGGTGCGCCATCCAGCCGGCCAGGAACCACCGAAAGATGGGCGAGCAGCGTACGGAGCCGAGCTCCCCATTGCCGTCGAAGAGCGGTCGCTTGCCTTTGGCGTCCCAGAGGCTGGCGTGGATGTGGCAGCTCGAGCCGGCATGCCGATTGTCCCATTTTGCCATGAAAGTGATGGCGTGGCCGCTCGTCCACGCGATTTCCTTGGCCGCGTGCTTGTAGATTGTGTGCCGATCGGCCATCTCGAGAAAGTCCGCGAAGCGCAATCCGATCTCCTGCTGGCCGGTGCCCCACTCGCCCTTGGAGGATTCGACCGGTACGCCTGATCGCTCCAAATGCCGCCGGATTGCGCCGATCAGGAACTCCTCCCTCGAGCTCTGGAGAATGTGATAGTCTTCGATCACGCGACCGATCGGCTGAAGGTTGACGAAGCTCTTTTCGGCAATCTGCTCGTACGAATCGCTGAAGACGTAGAGCTCCAGCTCGGATGCTCCCATGGCGACATAACCAGCGTCGGCTGCCCGCTCGATCTGCCGGCGGAGTACGCTGCGCGGGGCATACGGAACGAGCGCATCTTCATGGCGCTGGAGCACGTCGCAGATCACGAGCGCAGTTCGCTCGTGCCAGGATGCGATTCGCAGCGTAGCAAGGTCAGGTTGCGGGCGCAGGTCGCCGTAGCCCTTCGCCCAGCTGGTGAACGAATAGCCGGGAACGGGCTCCATCTCCATGTCACAGGCGAGGAGGTAGTCACAGGCATGAAGCCCGTGTGCCATCACCGCGTCCACGAAGTAGCGACCGGTGAAACGTTTCCCCACCAGCCGACCGTACATGTCGGGGAAAGCGGCAACGACGGTGTCGATCTCTCCGTCAGCCATCATGCGCTCGAGGGCGGCGGCATCGAGCCTGCCTTCCATGTTCACTCTCCCACGTCGATGTAGACCGTCTTCCACTCCGTGTAATGGTCGAGCACCTGTAGTCCCAGCTCACGGCCGAGCCCGCTCTTTTTGACTCCGCCGAACGGCGCCTCGATGTGGACGCTACTGCCCGAGTTGACCGACAGATTGCCCGTCTGCATCGCGCGCGCGACGCGCATCGCGCGACCGATTTCACGAGTCCATATGGAACCGGAGAGTCCGTAGACGCTGTCGTTCGCCATCGCGATTGCATCCGCCTCGTCGCGAAAGGGGAGTACCGCTACTACCGGCCCGAAGATCTCCTCGCGCACGATACGCATCTCCGGGGTGGCATCGAGGAACACGGTTGGCTGGAGATAGGCCCCGGCCTGTGTCGGCGCCTCTCCGCCGCAGGCTATCGTTGCGCCGTCGGCCGAACCGCTTTCTATGTAGCGGAGCACACGTTCGCGGTGGGAGGTGGTAATGAGCGGGCCCATCTCGGTTGCATCGTCGAGCGGATCACCCACGCGCACCTTCTGGAAGGCATCGACCAGCGCCGTCGTGAACCGATCGTAGATCGGTCCGTGCACCAGAATACGGCTTCGCGCGCAGCAGTCCTGTCCGGCGTTGCCGAGTGCACTCGACACCGCCGAGGCTACGGCGCGCTCGAAATCGCAGTCGTCGAAGATGACGTTGGCCGACTTCCCGCCCAGCTCGAGCGTTACTCGCTTGATTCCATCGGCGGCGAGACGCATGACCTCTCTGCCAACTTCCGTGGAGCCGGTGAAGCCGATCTTCCTCACGCCTGGATGCCGGACCAGTGCGTCGCCCACAACCGCTCCGGGCCCCGTGACGACACTGAGGACATCCTCGGGTACCCCGGCCTCGATGGCCAGCTCCCCGAGCCGCAGTGCGGTGAGCGGTGTCTGCTCGGCCGGTTTGACAAGGACGGTGTTTCCCATCGCCAGCGCCGGTGCGACCTTCCAGGACGTGATGGCGATCGGGAAATTCCACGGTACGATCAACGCGCAAACACCGACGGGCTCGCGAAATGTCAGCAGCGCGCCAGAAGCGGCGCCCGGGATCGTCTGGCCCGCGATCTTACTGGTAGCTCCGGCGTAGAACTCGAAGCAGTTGGCGGCCATCGCGACTTCGTCACGCGACTCGCGAATCGGCTTGCCGACATTGCGGGACTCGGTTCGGGCCAGCTCTTCGGCGGAATCGCGTATCGCGGCCGCCAGACGGAGCAGTATCTGCCCGCGCTCGCGCGTGTTCATGCGGCGCCAGGGACCGCTGGTGAATGCCCGTTCGGCGCGGCGGACCGCGCTGTCGACATCCTCGCGCGTGGTCTGCGCGATGACATCGAGAGGCTGGCCGGTAGCCGGTTCGATCAGCTCGAAGGTGGAGGACATTCGCCGCGCGTCCGTGCAAGAGGTAGACCCCGCGCGGGTAGATTGGCTCACCGGCAGCGTTCTGCCAATAGGCCCAGCCCACGGTTGCCGTGAAGGACTCGGCAGCTCGTGGCCGTACTAGGCGCCGGTGCAACTGCCGATGAGCAGAAATCGCTCGGCTCCGGTTGCCTCGCCCAGCGTGCTCATGGCCTGCCTCGTTTCCGCTATCCACCGCTCCGGGATCGGCATTCGATCGAGCGAAGCACGGCTTTCGCCGATCCCCGACAGGTCGAAGCGCAGAGAGGGGACGCCCCTGGCCGAAATCAGACGCGCCATCCTCACCGACAGCCGGTTGGCGCCTACGCGGTGGATCAGCCCGGCGTTGAGGAAGACCGCCCCAACGGGGGCGCAGCCAGGAACGGCAGACGCCTCGGTAAGCACGCCGAGCGGTGGTGCGTGAACTCGAGAGACTGGCTTGCCAGATCGCTGCGCAACCGGTCATGACCGTGACGGCCGCCGCTTTCGACGAGCAGCACCGCGTCGCCTGATTTCACGCCCGCCGCCACCAGGTCGATTCCCGAAATCTCCGCCCGCAGAGCGGCGCCGAGCGGGAATCCCATGCGCTCGTCGGCAATCGCATCCTGCCGACGAGAATAGATGTGGCGGAGCATCCCCTTCTGCATCCGATCGAGCTCTTCCAGATACGAAGATCCCTTCGAGATCGGATCCCACAGCGCGATGGCTGACACATCCGTACGACGCCGCGCCACCATGGCGGCGAGCGTCGCCCCGAGACGCACACCGGCGAGGCATACGAATGTGGCTCCGCTGCGCCGCTTCATCTCATCCACCGCGCGCTCCACGTCGATCAGCCATCGGGCCAGGCTGCCGAGTCCGCATCGCCGGCGGAGTCACCATATCCGAAGTAGTCGAAGCGAAGAGCGGGGATCCCTTCCAACGCCACTCGAGTCGCGAGCTCAAGCAGCGAACGGTGGCAGCGGATGTACTCCTGGCCGAATGGTGGACAGATCATCATTGCCACATCGGGACGCCCTGGCGCAGCCGGCTCGTGAAGACAGCCATACAGCTCCTACCACGAGGTCCGAAGAAGACGCGTTCTGACCCGGGTCGACGGATGCGCCCACGGCGTCTTTCGGGACGTCCAGGCGGCTCGTGGTAAAGGCGAGCAGCGGAGGCGACGCCACATCCTGGGCGACCATGCCATAGTAGGAGGTGAAAAAAAGGGCGGGCATCCCTGGATGCCCGCCTTCCCAGCAGGATGCCCGCCCTCCCTGGTACGACACCGCGGGATCGATCGTCAGTTCCCGCGCTCCTCCGTCAAGGCCTTGATCTGCGCCGGCAGCTCGAAGTCGGACGCGCTCACTGTACCGAACTCGATGTCGTTGAGCTGCACGAGCATCGGCTGGCCCATCATGTTCGCCGACATCCGCGTCGCCATCTTCACTCCGCCGAACTCCTTGTACTCCGACATCAACGTCTCGGTATGAATGGTCCCCATCTGGGACACCTGTTCCATGATGGTGGCGACGATGAGCCCGGTGTCGACGGCGTAGCAGTCGTGCGATTCACGTCCCGACTTCCAAACGAGACGCACCTTGTAGCACTCCGTACCGCCCATCGTCGTGCGCTCCACCGTCTCCATCTCCTCGATCAGCTCGCTGGACCGCACGGCGTATCCCCACTGCGACTGATCCATCGTCTGCTGGAGCTCCGCACCCTCGAGCAGGCGTGCGCCCTGCATGGGATCCATCGCCCAGGCGACCTTGCCGTTGTAGCCCGAAAGGATCTCTCCCATGCCGGGTATGGTGATCTGTGAGGCGACGAGATTGGGCTGCATCTGCTTCACCGTCATGTCCGCCTTCAGACCCATGGCGGGCATCTCCCAGCTGAGCGACATCGCCATGGACTTGTGCTTCTTGTACGCCTCGACACCGCCGATCGCCTGCACGTGGCGGGACACGAGCTCTTCGGCCGGTGGCAGACCGCCTTGCGCCCGAAGAGCTCCGGGAACAATCACGAGCGTGGCCAGCAGGGCCCGGAGTACGTACCGGTCAAGCCTCTTCATCATTCATCTCCTTTACGGTGTAGGCAGAAAACTACTCATGCGCTCGCCAGCATTGGCGCGCTACGGGGCTGGAACTGATACTGTTTCCGAGCTAAGCCGGGAGGCGGCCGCCACTGCTTGTTCGACCACCGCATCGCGTCCGCGCAACAGCTGAACGCGGTCCAGTGGGACATACTCGTCCGGAATGACGCCGCGTCCCTCGATACGATCACCGTTCGGATCGCGAAAGTCGGCAAAGGCGTGCATGAGCACGTCGCCATTGGGCAATATGTAGGTGTGGGCAGGAAGCGCCTGACCCGTGGTCGTGTCTCCGACCACGCGCGCCCGCCCCACGGCCTGAAGCCCGGCGGCGAAAAACTCCGAGGTGCTGGCACTGATCTCGTCAACGATGATGACGAGGGGGCCCTGGTAGGGACGCACACGCCGCCCGGCCGGATTCACTCGCTGCGGATTCGAGACGAAACGCAGCTCCGCCGTCCGCGTGCGCATGGCACCAAGGCTGACGGTGGTGTCGAGGAAATGGCCCGATATACCCATCACCATTCCGCCCACGCCGCCTATGTTGCCGCGGAGATCGATCACGATGCCATCGCTGCCGCGCAATTCGTCCATGGCGCGGGCAAACTGCGGAGCAATTGGGGTCATCCAGATGTTGAAGCGGATGACCCCGATGGTGGTACCGCCCGGGCCCTCCATCCGCTCGTGCTCGAGATGCGCGTTGACGGGCGGAAGGTTGAGGAAGCGCACGACCTGACCCGGCATCGCGGCGCGTTCCACGGAAACTCGCACCGTGTCATCGCTCGAATCGAGAAAGGCGAGTTGTACGCTCGTACCGGCCGGTCCCGAGAGGCGATTCGTGACGGCCGCCCATGCGTGCATGCGCTCCATGCGAGGCGGCAGTTCGGTTTGGGCTTCCTGCAGCTGCCGGAGAGCATCCGCAATGTCCGTGTTGCCAATGCGGAAGAGCACCCAGCCCGGCCGGATGCCGGCGGCATGCGCCGGGCTGTCCTGCTCCACGGCCGTGACCAGGAGCTGCCCCGCTGTCAGCCGCATGTCGAATCCAGGAGTGCCGTGCTCTGGCCCGGCCTCGTCCGCCTCGTCACCGCGCAGCGCCGAGGAGGCCTCTCGAGGGATTATCCCGAAGTGCGATTCATGCAGGCGGCCCACCATCCGGCGGAGAACACTGCGCAGCTCGGTGTTGTCGCGCGCGCGCGCTGCTTCGGGGCGGAGCTCCTGGCGGACCGCACGCCAGTCGACTCCGCCAAATGCGGTGTCGAAGTGCGTGTCAACAATGCGCTGCCAGGCGCTGTCGAAGGTTGCGAGCGCCAGGGCACTGTCCACGGGTTGTGACCCGGAACGCAGGGAGGAGGATCCGGGGGGCGCGACGGACGGTGCCGCGCAGGCCGCAGCCACGAGGACCGCGATGCCGAGCAGGGCTGCTCGGGACAGGATCTGTCTGCCATGCGCGACCCTCTTTCTGCTCTGCATGACCCTAAAGATCGCCCAGGGGTATGCCAAAGTCGAGGCTCCGAGCCATCCTTTGCCACGGCGCACGGAACGTGCGGGCCAGGCTGGCCGGCTGCCATGCACGGCAACTGCGCCGGTCGGCTGGAACGCGCGTTCGGCGTACATCACAGGAGGAAAGGCAACGATGGCCCAGTCGCGATTGGTCACAGGCGGCATCCTGGCGCTCGTGGGCTTGCTGGCGTTGGTGTGGTGGGGCACGGCGACGGCGCCCACGCCGCTCGCGTTGGGTTCGCCTGCGGTCGAGGACGATCAGTCGGTAACGAGAGCGG
Source organism: uncultured Gemmatimonadaceae bacterium (assembly GCA_964467195.1). Taxonomy (GTDB): domain Bacteria; phylum Gemmatimonadota; class Gemmatimonadetes; order Gemmatimonadales; family Gemmatimonadaceae; genus CAYXRS01. The sequence goes on along the minus strand of CAYXRS010000102.1, from coordinate 160 downwards.
CGCTGCCAGAGGCGCAGCTTACGGAGGAACAGGCGATCGTGCGCATGGTGCGGGAAACGACGCCAACGGTCGTCAGCATCGCCGTTCCAATCGGCAACGGTCCTTTGCATGGACGGCGTCGGCGAATGGGCGACGACTTCGGCGTGGATGGGCGAGGGCA
>CAYXRS010000101.1:0-12274 GCA_964467195.1 uncultured Gemmatimonadaceae bacterium | reverse complement strand
CATCGCGCGCGGCCGCCTCGCTCGCGCCGGCGACGCGGACTGGCGCCATCATTCTAAGCCGATCAGCGCCGCGGCGTAGCCTACCACCCGATCGTCGCGTCCGTCCACTACACCAGAATGGCTGTAGCCAACCACCTCCCCAGCGCGCCCACCCATAAGCCGCGCCGCTTCCAGCACGCAGGCTACCGGTACACGCCCACACATGCCAATACGGTGCTCCGTTGTTGCTCGCATCAGTCCCTCGCCGTCGAGGGTGATGATACGATCGAGCGCCATGGTGTCCTTGTCCACTGTCTGCACCGCCGGGTCGAAACCATTCATGTCCGAGCTTGCTACCAACAGCACATCATCGCGCCCGGACACGCATCGCGCGATGGCTCCAGCCAGAGCGCGGGCGCGCTCCCACTGACCTCCATCAAAGAGGATCGGGACAACACGCACCTTTGGATTGCGAACCTGGAGGAAAGGCAGAAGCACCTCCAGGCTGTGCTCACCGGAGTGCGGCGCTCCATCCTCCCGGAGTTGTCCGGCTGACTCGACTATCAGCGCGCGGCCAAGCTCGTCGTCCACGGCCACGTCTCCAAGCGGCGTGCGATAGGTAGTGTCGAGCATCACCGCTCCGGCCTCGCGGCCCACCGCACTGCCGGCATGGCTTGGCCCGAGCAGGACGCAGGTGGACGGGATCTCCGCGGATGCGAATGCCGCGGCCGCAACCGTGCCGCTGTAGGTGTAACCGGCGTGCGGCGCCATGACGCCGCGAACCCGTCTCGGCACAACGCTGGTCATCTCCAGAAAGCGCTTCACGTCGGCGCGGAGGCGTCCTGGGAGCGCGGGGTAGAAGGTGCCGCTGGCGGTGGGAGGACGAGTGTGGGGCATGTGTGTGAACGAGAAGCGGCGGCCGTCAGAGCCGCCGCGCGAGCGATCCGTGGGCGGGCCACACCATCACTTGGCCGATTGGCTCAGCGCCCGTCCCAGGCTGATCTCACCATTGTCGATGCGGATGTTGAATCCGCATTCTGGGTTGATGCATACCCAGGCCTTGAATGTGATCGGCGCGCCATCGCGGCCGTAGTCACTCAGCGGGATCAGCACTCCTTCCCTGCACTTCCGGCACTCAGGCAGCTCGAACGCTTGCATCCCATGCACCCTCCTCCCCATCCACCCGGCTCATCGCGCACGATTCGTACCCTTCAGGCGAGCTGTCCCGTTGGCCACGGATACTCGTGGTCGAACGCCCTGTCGAAGTCGAACACGGCCAGAAACTCGTCACGAGTGTCTGAGGGCTGCGAGATGAGCATGCCAAGCTCGACCAGAGTGAAGACGATGTCCCCCAGGTCGGCCGTGGCCCGTACCCCCCAGTGCTCGAGCACCGGCCGCGCCATGACGCCATAGCGCTCCAGGGCGAGGTCCCGACAGGCGACCGCCAGCTCCCGGCCGTTGATGTGTCGACGCTCCGGGAGTCTTGTCTGGCAGAACTCGAGCGCCGAGAGCACGAACAGATACGCGCTCTCGGAGAAGCGAGGCTCCCGAGCCAGAATACGCTCCATGATACCATCGCGAAAAGCGAGTTGCGGCAAGCTCCACCTCAGATCTCGCGTGCAAAGCGCGCGGTGCATCCGCCTCCCGGCATGCTGGCTGCAGCCACCACGCCTGTGTCAGCTAAGATGGAGCGGGCACCGCAATATTACAACCGGGCAGGCTGCGCCCCGGCAAGATACAGGGGGAACGAGAGGGCGAGCTCGCGCACCTCGGCACGCACGGACTGGGTGTTCGCATCATCGCCTGGCCGCGCGAGCGCGCGTTCGATGAGCTCTGCGATGCGCCGCATCTCGGGCTCGCGCATCCCTCGGGTAGTCACCGCCGGCGTGCCGATCCGCACCCCGCTCGTCACGAACGGCGATTGCGTCTCGCCGGGCACCGTGTTCTTGTTCACGGTAATGGCCGCCGCCTCCAGCGTCTTCTCCACCTCCTTGCCGGTGAGCCCGCGATTGCGGAGATCAACGAGCATGAGGTGGTTGTCGGTGCCATCGGAGACGAGCTTGAACCCGCGCTCCATCAGCGCCTCGGCAAGAGCCTTCGCGTTGGCAACGATCTGTCGCTGGTAGGTCGCGAACTCCGGCCGCAATGCCTCCGCCAGTGCAACGGCCTTAGCTGCAATCACGTGCATGAGTGGACCGCCCTGAATGCCAGGGAAGATCTGCTTGTCGATCGCCTTCGCCTCAGCTGCACCGCAGAGAATCAGGCCACCACGCGGACCGCGCAGCGTTTTGTGCGTGGTGGTGGTCACGGCGTCCGCATAGGGCATCGGAGACGGGTGGAGCCCCGTCGCAACCAGACCGGCGATGTGCGCCATATCCACCACCAGGCGTGCCTCCACCTCTCGCGCTATCTCGGCAAAAGTGGCGAAGTCGATGGTGCGCGCGTACGCGCTCGCTCCGGCAATGATCGCTCGCGGCCGGTGCTCGCGTGCCAGATTCCGCAGCGCATCGTAGTCGATTCGACCGGTCTCCACATCGACGCCGTAGGCCACGACCTTGAAGAGCTGCCCCGAGAAGTTCACGGGCGAACCGTGGGTGAGATGGCCGCCGTGGGAGAGATTCATGCCGAGTATCGTGTCTCCCGGCTTGAGCCAGGCGAAGTAGACCGCCATGTTCGCTTGCGCACCGGAGTGCGGCTGCACGTTGGCGTGCTCAGCGCCGAAAAGATCCCGGGCGCGCTCGATGGCGAGGCGCTCCACCACGTCCACGTACTCGCAGCCTCCGTAATAACGCTTACCAGGGTACCCTTCGGCGTACTTGTTCGTGAGTGGCGACCCCATCGCCTCCATCACGGCGGGAGAAACGAAGTTCTCGCTCGCGATGAGCTCGAGCCCCTCTTCCTGCCGGCGGAACTCGTCGGCGATCGCCTCGGCTACCTCCGGATCGGTGGTGCGCAGCGCCTCGCCCGGGGGGCGGTTGGGCCAGGAGGTCCATGAAGACATCATGATACTGGGCTCAGGATACGAAAACCGGAGTTGAAAGCTTCGCGTTCATGTCTGAGACATCCACACCATCAGTAGGTTGCACGAGCGACCCCGCCCACCAGTGATCCAACCTGCTTCAGCCTTCGCTCGGCAAGGCGATCGGCCGCCTTGTAAGTGGGGATGCCATCCGCCTTGGCGATCTCGAGGATACGCAAAACCGTGTCGTAGATCTCGTCGGCCTTCCGCAGCGCGCGGACGGAGTCCCAGTGATTGAGCTCGCCATAGACGTTGATCACGCCGCCGGAATTCGCGACGTAGTCGGGGGCGTACAGGATTCCCTTCTCCTCCAGCAGGTCGCCGTGCCGCTCCTCCAGAAGCTGGTTGTTGGCGGCGCCGGCGACAATCTCCACTTCCAGCTTCCGCACGGTCTCATCGTTGATTATCCCACCCAGGGCCGACGGGGCGAAGATGTCAGCCTTGGCTCGGTAGATGTCGTCTGGCTTCACGGCCGTAGCACCGAACTCGCGAGCGCAGCGCTGCACACGTTCCTGGTCGATGTCGCTGACGATCAGCTTCGCCCCTGCCTGATGCAACTCCTTCCCGAGATAGTAGCCGACGTGGCCGCATCCCTGGATGGCAACCGTGCGGCCGGTCAGACTGTCGGACCCCCAGCGCCAGTTTGCTGACGCCTGGATGGCGCGGAAGACACCGTGCGCCGTCACCGGCGATGGGTCCCCGGAACGGCCGGCGAGCCCGGTGACATGCTCTGTTTCCATGTGGACGAAGTCCATGTCAGCCGTGCTTGTACCCACATCCTCTGCAGTTATGTAGCGGCCGCCCAGCGACTCTACGAACCGGCCATGCGCACGAAATACCATCTCGCGCGCCTTGGTGCGGTTGTCGCCTATGATCACGGCCTTGCCTCCTCCCAGATTCAGCCCAGCTACCGCGTTCTTGTACGTCATGCCGCGCGACAGGCGAAGGACGTCGATCAGTGCCTCCTCGTCGCTGGCGTACATCCAGAACCGGGTGCCACCGAGCGCGGGACCGAGCACCGTGCTGTGAATGGCGATGATCCCGCGGTAGTCGCACGACGAGTCGTGGCAGAGAACCACCTGCTCGTGCCCCATCTCGGCGATCGTGTCGAAGATCTTCATCTGGTCGAGTGGCTCTCTCTGTTTGTGGTGGGGCTGCTAGGAACGGGCGTACAGCTCGCGCGCGATCACGATGCGCTGAATTTCGGACGTCCCCTCATAGATCTCGGTCACCTTCGCATCCCTGAACAGCTTTTCGACGGGGTAATCCTTCACATAGCCGTACCCGCCGAAGATCTGCACCGCCTGCGTGGTCACCCACACGGCGGTTTCGCTGGCCATGAGCTTGCTCATCGCGCTGAACTGCGTGATCGGCTCACCTCTGTCCCTCGATGTCGCGGCGGCGTGCAGCAGAGCGCGCGACGCCGTGATCCTGGTCGCCATGTCGGCGAGCTTGAACTGAACCGCCTCGAACTCCTTGATCGGCTTGCCGAACTGCCGCCGCTCCGCCGCGTATCCGACAGCCGCGTGCAGCGCTGCCCTTGCGATTCCAATGCTCTGCGCGGCCACCCCAAGCCGGCCGTTGTCCAGCGACTGCATTGCGTACACGAAGCCCATCCCTTCCTTTCCGAGCAGACGGTCCCCGGGAACTCGCATCTGATCGAACACGAGCTGCACGGTTGGAGAGGCACGCAACCCCATCTTGTCTTCCTTCTTCCCCACCCGGAAGCCCGGCAGGTCGGGAGATATGATGAACGCGCTGATACCGCGCGGTCCCTTGCGATCCGTGGGGCTGTCGGTTCGGACCATCGCGAGGATGACTTCGGCATCCGTACCGCTGGTCACCCACGCCTTGGTCCCATCCAGAATCCAGTCATCTCCATCGCGGTGCGCCTGTGCCCTCAGTCCAGCCGCGTCCGAGCCTGCTTCGGGCTCCGAAAGCGCGAACGCACCCAGCCACTCGCCACGAGCCATCGGGCCGAGAAAACGGGTTCGCTGCTCCTCGCTTCCATAGCGCAGTATCATCTGCGTGGGAAGCGAGTTGTGCACGCTCATCGCCACGGCCACCGACGCGTCCACGGCAGCGATCTCCTCGAGCGCCACAAGATAGGTTTGCGCATCCAGGCCGAGCCCATCGTACTTCTCAGGAATCAGCATTCCCAGGAAGCCAAGCTGGCCAAGTCTCGAAATGATCGCATCGTCGTATTGGGCGTCCCGATCCCACCGTTCCACGTGGGGCGCGATCTCACTCAGCGCGAACTCGCGCGCCATGCGCTGGATTTCGCGTTGCTCTTCGCTGAGGGGGATGAGGGCCCACGACATCAAAAAGCCGGGGTTCCGGATCCGGAATACGAGAGTTCGAGAATCGAGGCGCAGGCGAAGTAGCCCTCCCCGGACGCCGAACCCCGGATACGGATGACCGACAAGCCAGCGCTACGAGTACGCATGAAACCCTCTCCCGCTCTTCCGTCCGAGCCAACCCGCCGCCACATACTTGCGCAGCAGCGGACAGGGACGGTACTTCGGGTCGCCCAAACCTTGGTACAGGACCTCGAGAATCGAGAGGCAGGTATCCAGCCCGATGAGGTCGGCGAGGGCTAGCGGACCCATGGGATGGTTCATGCCAAGCCTCATCACCGTGTCGATCGCCTCGGCCGTGCCCACGCCTTCCATCAGGCAGTAGACCGCCTCGTTTATCATTGGCATCAGGACGCGGTTGGCAACGAAACCAGGAAAGTCGTTCACCTCGATCGGTGTCTTTCCCAACTTCCTGCTCAGCTCCAGCACCTTGGCGGTGGTCGCGTCGGATGTGGCAAGACCGCGAATGACCTCAACGAGCTGCATCACGGGCACGGGATTCATGAAATGCATCCCGATGACCTGTTCCGGTCGTTTGGTACGCGCCGCTATCTCGGTGATGGAGATGGAGCTGGTGTTCGATGCGAGGATCGCATCCCTCGCGCAGAGGCGGTCGAGGTCGCCGAAGATTCGAAACTTGAGGTCGGTGTTCTCGGTCGCGGCCTCCACCACCAGGTTGCTTTCAGCCGCCGCGTCGAGCTTCTCTGCCGAGGAGATACGGTCGAGGGCAGCAGCGCGAGTCGCTTCGTCGATCGTGCCCTTCTGGACCTGCCGCGCCATGTTTTTCTCGATGCTCCCTCGTCCCTTGGCGAGTGCGTCACTCGAGACATCGACCATCACCACCGGAAAACCGGCGAGCGCGAACACATGCGCGATCCCGCTCCCCATTTGCCCCGCCCCAATGACCGCGATGCGATCCGTCATTCGACGTTCTCCTGTCGGCGCCGCCACAGCGTGAATAGATACCATGTCACGAGCACGAGGCCCAGCGCCGCGAAGACGCCTCCCTCCGGGCCCCAGATGCCACCAGTAGCCCAGGCCGGCCCCACATCCACCGCTTGGTAAGCCGGCGGAGGCAGCTGAAAGCCGCTCACTGGCGCATGCAGCAGTGCCACCAGCGTCCAGTTCCACGCCAGGTGCGCCAGCCAGGCCGCCAGCAGACTTCCCGTGGCCAGAAGCACCGCGGCCAGCCAGAGGCCGGCCAGAAAGACGACGAAGAGCGGTAGCGGTCCCGCTCCGGGGTTCTCGTAGTGCACGATCGAGAACAACATGCTCGTGACGAGCACGGTCCATTTCCAGCCGACGGCCTCGCGAAGTACCGCGAAGGGGTAACCGCGGAACAGCAGCTCCTCGAACAGCGCCGAGGGGGCGAGGAGCGCGAGCATGGAGATCGCAAACACCAGCCACTCTGCGGTACCACCGGCCGCCGGCTCGAAGCGGAGCCACCCGATTGCGAGCAGCAGCATGGCCGGCAGCCCTATTGCGGCGATACCGAGCGCGCTCTGGGTGAGAAGCGGTTTCGGTTCTGCGTGCTCGGCCCCCAGGCCGGCCCATGCCCAGCGCTTCCGGTCGACGAGCTTGATCATCACGGCATGTGCAACAAGTAGCGAGATCGCAAGGATGCTGAAGCTCGCGACGAGCACGCGCGGATCGGCTGGCGGAATGTCGGCAAGGGGTCGCACCGCGGAGGCAAGGAACTGGAGCGCGAACATCGCCAGTAGAGCGATGATCGCGAATGCGAGCAGGCGCCACGGCGCTCGCAGCGCGCCATCCCCACGGTACAGGAGGGCGCGCGGGTTCAATCAACCGAGAGTGGAAGGGCCGCGCCTGGGCGAGATGGCCGCGGCGACGGCGACCTTCGCCACGTCGCCGAGGAGGAACGGCAGCATGCCGAGAGTGGCGGCGGTCGCGACGCTTCCCGTGATTGCGGCCAGGTGAGCAACACCACCGGCGTGGATAGCCAGCAGGGCGAGAGCCGCGGCAATCAGGCGGCCTGAGAATCCGGGCCAGCGCGCCGAGAGCGTTCCAGCGATCCATGCCGCAACCGGCATGGCCAGCAGGTAGCCACCGGTTGGGCCAATGAGTCGAGCGATGCCGGGCGGACCTACCGGAGCAAAAACGGGAGCTCCCATGGCTCCCAGCGTAAGGTAGAGGAGAAGGCTCGCCGCGCCGGCGCGAGGCCCGAGCCACAGGCCGGCTAGCAGCACGGCGAGTGGCTGCAGCGTCATCGGCACCGGTGTCCCCGGCAGAGGAACCGCGACGTGTGCGGCGACCGCCGTGGCGAACGCGAAACCGACGACACCGGTCAGCGCGAGGGCGCGCTGCCGAGGAAGAAGAGACGTGCGAAGGGGCATCAATTCCTCCGTTCCACGCTCATCGCCACGGCATTGCCGCCACCGAGACAGAGCGTGGCCAAGCCAGTGGAAGCATTTCGATCGCGCATCGCATAGAGAAGCGTCGTAAGCACGCGTGCGCCACTTGCGCCGATGGGATGGCCAAGGGCGATCGCGCCGCCATTGACGTTCACACGGTCCCAGTCCCAGCCGAGGCCCTGGCCGTTGGCCAGCGCCTGCGCGGCGAACGCCTCGTTGGCCTCGATCAGATCGTAGTCGGCGATGCTCGTCCTGGCACGTTCCATCAGCTTCCGCACCGCCACGATCGGCGCGAAGAAGAGATCCTCCGGCGCACCTCCGCCGGTAGCGTAGCCGGTAATGTGCGCCAGAATCTCCAGTCCGTTGGCGCGCGCATAATCCTCGGATACGACCACCAGCGCGGAGGCACCGTCATTCATGCTCGACGCATTGCCGGCCGTGACGGACAGCTGTTCAGGCCTCATGTCCCGGGGCGCGGCACTGGCGAAGGCCGGGCGCAGCTTGCCGAGCGTTTCGATCGTGGTGTCGCGACGAGGACCCTCGTCGGTATCGACCACCGTCGGGCCCTTTCTCCCAGGAATCTCCACCGGCACGATCTCACGGGCGAACTTGCCCGCATCTATCGCTGCCACCGCCCGTTCGTGCGAGTGTGCGGCGAGCTCGTCCTGCTGCTGACGGCTGATTCCGGCCTTGCGGGCGGTGTACTCGGCGTGTCCGCCCATGTGTACGTCGCAGAATGAGCACCACAGCCCATCGCGAATCAACCCATCAACCAGCGTCTGATCGCCGAACTTGACACCATTGCGCATGCCGTAGATGTAGTACGGCGCGTTCGACATCGACTCCTGGCCCCCGGCAACCAGCACGCGCTGATCGCCGGCGCGAATCGACTGAGCCGCGAGCATGACCGCCTTCAGTCCCGATCCGCACACCTTGTTGACAGTGAGCGCTGCGACCGTGCCGGGGAGACCTGCGTGAATCGCTGCCTGCCGTGCAGGCGCCTGGCCCACGCCGCCCTGCACGACGTTGCCCATTATCACTTCCTCAACATCCTTGGCGGCCACACCCGCGCGGGAGAGTACCTCCCGAATGGTAATCGCGCCCAGCTCCGGTGCGCTGAGCGGGGCCAGTCCTCCCAGATATCTGCCAATCGGCGTTCGCGCCGCGCCAACGATCACCGGCGAGCGAGCTCCGTCCGTCATTCGTCTTCCTCGATATACGTCTGTTGCGCAAGGCCATGCCGCCCACGCTTCCAGCAAGATAACCTACCGGGCGCCGGAACACCGTTCAACAGTGTCGAACGAACGGCTCAGCCGCCTTCCTCACCGGGTCCTCTTGGTCCACGCGCCTCGTCGCAGCTCGTCGGTCCTGCTATGGCGCAGCCGGATCCCCAATCCCGAGCGCATCCAGGAAGAACGCGTAACGGAATGCCACCTCCCGCAGTGAATCGTAGCGCCCCGACGACCCTCCGTGTCCCGCACCCAGGTTGGTGTGCAGGATCAGAGGGTTGGCGTCCGTCTTCGTTGCTCGCAGCTTCGCAACCCACTTGGCCGGCTCCCAATACGCAACGCGCGAATCGTTGAGTCCGGTAGTGACCAGCATGCGCGGGTATTCCTTCGACTCCACGTTGTCGTATGGCGAGTACTGCCGCATGTAGTCAAAATGTTCACGAACCGCCGGGTTCCCCCACTGCTCCCATTCGCCGGCAGTCAGTGGTATGGATGCGTCCAGCATGGTGTTGATCACATCGACGAACGGCACATCGGCGATCACTGCCTTGAACAGGTCGGGCCGCATGTTGACCACGACGCCCATCAGAAGACCGCCCGCACTTCCTCCCTGGATTACCAGTCGGTCGGATCGCGTGTAGCGAGTCCCGATCAGGTGCTCGGCGACGTCGATGAAGTCCGTGAAGGTATTCATCTTGTTGAGCATCTTTCCCTGATCGTACCAGTGGCGTCCCATCTCCTGGCCGCCACGCACGTGCGCGATGGCGTAGATCAGCCCCCGGTCGAGCAGGCTGAGGCGCGGCGACGAGAAGCTCGGGTCGACGCTCGACCCATACGAGCCATATGCGTACAGCAGCATCGGCCGCTCGCCATCCAGGCGCAGCGGTTTCCGATACACCAGTGACACGGGTACCATGGTGCCGTCGCGTACACGGGCGAGGACGCGCTCGGTACCGTATTGTGCTGGATCGTAACCGCCAAGTACCGGCGTCTGCTTCTTGAGCTCGCGGGTGCGACCGTTCATGTCGTAGTCGAATACCGAGCCAGGAGTGACCAGCGAAGTGTAGTTGAAGCGTACCACGCTGATGTCGAACTCCGGGTTTCCGGTGGGAGAGAAGGTGTACACGGGCTCGGGGAACGTCGCGTAGTGGTACGAGCCCGACCGCAGGTCGTGAACGCGCATCCGGCGCAGTCCTCCCTCGCGCTCGTATATCACGAGGTGACTTCTGAACGCCTGCACGAAATCGACTTTCACCGAATCCCGGTGCGGCAGGAATGTGCGCCAATTGGCGTGGCCGGGCTGGCCAACCGGCGCACGCATGACCTTGAAGTTGGTGGCCTCATCGTTGGTGACTATGTAGAACCAGTCACCGCTGTGATCCAGTGAGTAGACCATGTCTGCCTGCCGCGGATGCACGATGCGAGGGGCCATCCGCGGCCGATCGGTGGGAATCAGCCTCACCTCCGACGAGGTGAAGCTGGACGAAGTGAGTACGATGTATGCGCCGCTTCGAGTCCGGCTCAAGCCAAGCCGGAATAGGACATCTGACTCCTCGACGACCAGCTCATCGGCGCTCGCCGGCGTCCCCAGCAGGTGCCGGTACAGTCGGTGCGCCCGCTTGGCTGAGTCCGGTGTCGTGTAGAACAGCGTTCGGTTGTCGCTCGCCCATACCACCGAGTACAGCGGGCCAAGCCGCTCGGGAAGTATCTCGCCGGTACGGAGGTCCTTCACATACAGCATGAAGTCCTCATAGCCGGTGGTGTCCATAGAGAAGGCGAGCAGCCGGTGGTCAGGGCTCACCACCATGGCGCCGACGGTGAGGAAGGTCTTCCCCTCGGCAAGCTCATTCTGATCAAGCAGTACTTCTTCCGCTGCGTCGAGGCTTCCCTTCCTGCGCGCGAAGATCGAGTACTGCTTCCCTTCCTCGAGGCGCGTATAGTAGTAGTAGTCACCGCGTCGCTCCGGGACCGACAGATCCGTCTGCTGGATGCGTCCGAGTATCTCCTGGTAGAGCTGCTCCTGGAGCGGCTCAGTATGCCGCATCATCGCGGCCGTGTACTCGTTCTCCGCCTTCAGGTAGCCTATCACCTCCGGGTCGTTCCGGAATCGCATCCAGTGGTACGGGTCCACGCGCACCTCTCCGTGCAGCGTGTCAACCCTGGGGATCACCGGCGCAACTGGTGCCGCGATGCCACCATTGCCGTTCGTCGCCGGTGCCTGGGCGCCAAGCGGAGCGACAACGATCAGCGCCGCTCCCAGAATCATTGCTCCACGCGTCTTCACGCGCTCCTCCTTCGTGTATGTCATGCCTTGGCCCGTGTCCTTACCTCTGCCACGAGCTTCTCCACAAGCGCATCGACCAACAGCGTCTCCTGCCGCTTCTCGGCTCCGCGGAAACGCAACGTGACCGTCCCCGCATCGGCTTCCCGCCTGCCAATGATCGCCATGTAGGGCACCTTCATCCTGGAAGCGTCTCTGATCCGGATTCGGTAGTCGGTGGTGTCGTCCGGATCGAACGTGCACCGGATACCCGCATCGCGCAGCCTGCCGGCCACAAACACGGCGGCCGGATGCATCTCGACGGCAAGCGGCACGATCACGATCTGCTCAGGGGCGAGCCATAGTGGGAAATTCCCCGCATAGTGCTCGATCAGCCCACCCACGAAGCGTTCCATCGAGCCGACCAGCACGCGGTGCAGCATGACCGGACGGTGCGGACGGTTGTCGCTTCCGATGTACTCCAGCTGGAAGCGCTCAGGCAGATTGAAGTCCAGCTGCACGGTGGGACCCTGCCACTTCCTGCCTATGGCATCAATGAGCTTGAAGTCGAGCTTCGGTCCGTAGAACGCTCCTCCACCTTCATCGATCTCGTAGGGCTGTCCCCGCCGGTCGAGGCGCTCGGCAAGGGTACTGACGCCGCGGTTCCACACATCCTCGCTGCCCAGCGCATTCTCCGGCCGTGTCGCGAGCTCCACCGTGTACGGGTAGCCGAACACCTCCAGCATCTCGTGAACGAGATCCAGGAGCCGATCGATCTCCTCCGGTACCTGCTCCAGCGTGCAGAACACGTGTGCGTCGTCCTGGGTAAATCCGCGCACGCGAAGCATCCCCTGAAGCACGCCGCTGCGCTCGTAGCGGTAGACCGTTCCAAACTCCGCGTAGCGGATAGGAAGGTCGCGATAGGACCGAACGTCCGTCTGGTAGATGCAGATGTGCCCGGGACAGTTCATTGGCTTGGGACGGTAGGCCGCCCCCTCCACGTCCATCGCCCCGAACATGTTCTCCTTGAAGTTGACGAGATGACCGGAAATCTCGAA
>CAYXRS010000100.1:0-12370 GCA_964467195.1 uncultured Gemmatimonadaceae bacterium | reverse complement strand
AATCTCGTTTGATTTCTCTTCCTCCAGGTACTGAGATGTTTCAGTTCCCCAGGTTCGCTCTCGTCAATGACGAGTGATCAGGATCGCTCCCAACCGGGTTTCCCCATTCGGCCATCCAGGGATCAATGCGTGTGTGCCGCTCCCCCTGGCTTATCGCAGCTTACCACGGCCTTCATCGCCTCCGTGTGCCCAGGCATCCCCCACATGCCTTCGCTCGCTTGACTACCAGCAATTGTGTCAAGCAGAGCACGCGCATAAACACGATCTACATTCTCTCACGCCGCCACGTACCCGAAGGTCCGCGTGACGCGATGAGGATTCATTTCCCACGAGTGATCGCGCGACTCTCAGAAACGGAGAACCGCTCGATCGCTCCACATTCCATCACTTGTCAAACAGCACCGCGCGAGCACGCGAACAATCGAGCGCAGTCGCACGCAACCTGTAATATTAGCCCGGTTCGTGATTGCTGTCAACGCGTGTTTACGTCGCGCACCGTCGCGCCGTTACGTCAGCATGCGACGCAGACTAGCTTCTTCGTCATGGTGGAATCAGCAGTCGTGTCGACACGCGGTGCCCGACGATGGAGCGAGGGACACCCGTGGATCTTCCGCAGCGACGTCGTCGAGCGACCCGCGGTGGACGCGGGCACTGTAGCAGTGCATTCCACTCGCGGGCAGCCACTCGGTTGGGCGCTCTGGAGCCCGCTCTCCGAAATATCCCTCCGGCTGCTGGAGCGTAACGCCGACGCCGCCATCGACGCGGACTGGTGGCGACTACGTCTCGCTGGTGCCGTCCGGCGTCGAGCGCCCGTCGCCAGTGTCGCCAGCGCGTACCGTCTGGTACACGCTGAGGCCGACGGCTGTCCCTCGGTGGTCTGTGACCGATACGGCGACTACCTGGTCTTGCAGCTGCAGAGCGCCGGCGCTGAGCGTTTCCGCCGCGAGATTACCGACGCGCTGCGCGAGCTCTCGGGGACGAGCGGCATCCTCGCCCGTAACGACGCCCCGGTTCGCGAGCGTGAAGGACTGCCGCGCGAGACGGTCCTTTTGCATGGCGATGTTCCCCACGAGGTGGAGGTCCTCGAGCACGGCGTACGCTACCTGGCAGCACCATGGGATGGGCAGAAGACGGGAGCTTTTCTCGATCAGAGGGAGAACCGCGCTATGATCGGGTCGCTCGCGCGCGGTAAATCGCTCGATTGTTTCACCTACCACGGCTCGTTCGCGTTGCACCTCGCGGCCCGGGCCAACGACGTGGTAGCCGTGGACAGCTCCTTACCCGCGTTGGCGCGCGCCGAACGCAATGCAGCGCTGAACGGTTGCACCAATGTTCGCTTCAGGGAGGCGAACGTATTCGAGTTCCTCCGCAGCGAGGAGGAGCGCGGCGCGCGATACGACACCATCGTCCTCGACCCACCCGCGTTCGCGAAGAACCGAGGCGCGCTTTCCGCCGCGATACGGGGATACAAGGAGATCAACCTCCGCGCCATGCGGATCCTTGCTCCGGGCGGTCTCCTCTTCACGGCGAGCTGCAGCTACCACCTGACCCGCCCGACCTTTCTCGAGATGCTCGAGGTTGCTGCCGCCGACAGCGGACGGCGCATCGCGCTGCGCGAACTGCGCGGACAGCCGCTGGACCACCCCGAGATACTCACGATCCCCGAAAGCGGCTATGTCAAGGGCGCGATACTGGAGGCGATGGCCTAGCACCCAATCAGCCGGGCCAGCTTCCATCCTGCTCCCGCCGCCATAGCAGGTACGAGTAACCGAAGGCCCACACTGCCAGCAGGAGTGGCACGCCGCCGAGCAGCACCATGCTGACCCGCTGTGGCGTGAACGCCGCGGCAGCGATCGTGAGGCCGGCCAGAGCCACCGCCACACCACCTACACGGTGCATACGCGTCCAGACCCGCTCACTGGACAGAGTCCATGGTGTCCGGATACCGAAAAACCAATTGGAACGCGCCCGCGGAAGGACGTTGCCGATCACGATGAACAGCACCCCGACGATCAGTGGCAGCAGCCGCTCCATTGCTACCGGCATCCCCAGCGCTGCGGCCAGCACCGCGCCGTGGATCGCCACGACCGTCGCGACAACGGCGAGAATCATGGTCTCGTATGCACCGGTGAAGCGGGCGTAGTTCTTCCGCCTCGGATCGATCCGCGGCAATACGCGCAGCAGCAGATAGATGCCGAGCGCCATCAAAGGCATCAGGAAGGCACCGATTGGCCGGCTCGACCACCCGTCCACCTCGCCACGAAGGTTCCAGTGAGTGGGCATGGGTTCGGAAAGCTGACCATATAGGAGCATCGAGGCACCGAGCGCCAATACGATCAGAGCTACTGGAAGCCACCTAGCCACGCTTCTTCCTCCCTCCAATCTCGATGAGTTGTGCGATCACGTCCTGGAACACCGTTGTGTCCAGCTCGTAGACAATGTGCTGTCCATCGCGCTCGGCGCGGATGAGCCCCGCGTCACGCAGGACACCCAGGTGCCGCGAGATGGTCGCCCAGCTGGTAGTGAAAGCCCGCGCGATCTCTCCCGAAGTCATCGGCCCGCCCCGAAGCAACTGCAGGATCTCGCGGCGGCTGGGATCCGCGAGCGCCCGAAAGACATCGTTCACGGCGCTGCTCTTGTAGAATTAGCCAATAAGCTAATTCTTCTTGCGGCTCGCTGCAAGCATCCGCTCAGCTGCGCTGGCAGCGCGGGCAGAAGTAGGTCGAACGGCCTGCCTGGACGACTCGACGGATCTGCGACCCGCATCGGCGACAGGGCTCCCCTTCCCGGCCATACGCGGCGAAGTCGTCGCGGGACTCGTCGTCCTGTCGCGCCGAGGCGTCGGTCAGCACCTGGCGCACGGCATCGGCCAATCGGGCCAGGCGCGGGCGGCGAAGCGTCGCCACCACGGCTCGCGGGTTGATGCGCGCGACCCACAGCGCCTCCGCAGCGTAGATGTTCCCAACACCGGCGGCCACTCGCTGGTCGAGTAGCGCCACCTTGGTGGACACCTTGCGATTGCGGAGAGTGGAAGCCAGCCAATCCACATCGAAGGCCGGGGAGAGTGGATCGGGCCCCAGCCGGGGGAGCGGATCCGGCCCGGGAGGGTGCAATGTGAAGGTCGAAAGGGCGCGGGGATCCACCAGAGACAGGCGCGTGTCGTCTGAAAGATCCACCAGCACGCGTGTGTGTGCTGTCGGCTCGATCGCCGTACTGCCGATCTCCCAACCACCGCTCATACGGAAGTGCACGTGCAACATCCAACCGCCAGAGAGGCGCAGAAGCTGATGCTTGCCATGCCGTTCTACGCGCTCGATCACGCGACCTCGCGCCGAGGCCACGCGCTTCGCACTGAGCCTGCGTGTGTGCGAACGGTGTAGTGTACGGATGCGAGCAATGCGACGGCCCACAGCCGCTCTCTCCAGCAGCCGGCGCGCGCGCTCTACTTCGGGAAGTTCGGGCATTTCGCCTCTTCAGACAAATTCGCTCTTGCGCGATGCGAACAAACGCCTAAGCTTAGCGGCTACCGAACGGCTCACCAGTCAGCGCGGTGCAGATGGCGTATCGCCCACGTTCGCTAAGACACGAATACGAACTGTACGTCGAGCGCGAGATCGAGGACTACAAGGAATCGGTTTCGCGCGGCATGCTGCTCGGGATCGGGGACGAAGCCGTCACCGTCCTCACGGCGCAACCCCAGTTCGCGCTCACCGAACTGCTCCTCTGCGAGGAAGTCGACCGAATCATTCGACGTCGCCTGCGGCTACCTGGCTATGCCACGTGGCGTCGACGTCGGCTTCACGCGTTGCGCGAGCTGAGCCGGCCCGAGCGCTGGGGTCTCCGGCCCGACAGCGCCCTGGCACGCACGATGACGGGAGCGCGCGAAGGGCATGTCCTCGTGGCCGGTGCAGGAGAGGAAGGCCCGGCCCTCTATCTCGCAGCCAACGGCTGTGCCGTTACCGCACTGCACCACACGGGCGATGTAGTGGACCGGGTGATGGATGCAGCTGTCGAGGTCGGGCTCACCGGACGACTGCGCGCGTTCGTCGGCGATCTCGCTGACTTCGCGCCCGACATCCCGTTGGATGCCGTGATCTGCGCCGCGGCTGCGCTCTCACAGCTCACGCCGTCGCATCGCGCGCGTGTCCTCCGTCTCCTCCAGGAAGCGACCACCGAGGGTGGCATGCACGTACTGGGCACTGGTGAGGGAGCGGCAGTCATTGGAATTGCAGAGCTCGAGGAGCGCTACCGCGGATGGGAGATTTCTGTGGAGCGAGATCACCGCGCCAGCGAAACTCTGTTTCTGGCTCGCAAGGGTGTTGCGTAATGAAATGACACAAATCGTGTACAGCTGGATGTGTCATTAGGCAACAGTCCGCGCCATGCGGACTGTTGTTGCTTGGCGTAATTGCAGCGCTATCAATGGCTTAGCTGTGCACCAGAATTTGGCACGCCCAGTGCTCTAAGCTCTTGTGCCCCCGACCGTTCCGGGGGCGGCCTGAGCCCAGAGGATGTCCCGTGGCAGGAACCAGGAAAGAAACAGAATCCGGCGAACCAATCGGAATCGTCATCTCACGCGGCAGTCGCGAGGAGCCCGCCCCTTCATTCTGGGCCTACGTATGGGGGCCGGCGCCCGAGCCGAAGAAGTCGGACCCGACGCCAAGAGCGGCGTGAGATGAGCGGCGTGATGAGTAGCTGAATGGCATCAAAGACAAAAGGCCGGCGAGAATCTCGCCGGCCTTTTTGCTGCCTCTACTGCTGCTACTTCTTCGCGCGCTTCTTCGCTGCGCGCTTCCGCTTGGCGGCCGGACGGCGCGCTGCCTTCTTCGCGCCGGCCTTGCGGGTCGACTTACGGGCGCCCTTCTTCGCACCCGCACGCTTCGCCGTCTTCCTCTTCGCTGCGGACCGCTTCTTCGTGGTTGCCATGACTCACATCTCCAGTACTGGAGTTTTGCGCCGACCGATCCCCCGGTGGACCGGCGGCCCTGTGGGCAAGATCACGAGGATCTCACCACACATCCTGATCGGACGTTCGCGCCCGTTTGGACGCTCACGACCGACTTTCCTTCGACGATCTGATTTGACTCCTACTACTCGCGCGAAAAGACGCGCGTATCGCTACATCTTATCGCTCTGACGATTCGAAGGCAGCTTTGTTACGCAGGAGACACGTGACCGGTGAGCCGGACGGCTGCCGCCAGTGATTGCGAATCGAGTGATTCTCGAGGTGAAATCGCCATCGCCGGAGAGTGGGCGGTGCTGATGTGGAGGCGAGAAGCTGGCGGGAGTGGCGACGCGCTGGCTTCCGTTCGTCTGACGGATTCTCGAGGCCAGCTCTTCTTGCAGCCACCGTTGTCGTAGGGTCGACGCCACTCGGCACACCCCCGCATCGTATGTATCGATGCGCGAATA
This sequence comes from uncultured Gemmatimonadaceae bacterium, assembly GCA_964467195.1. Lineage (GTDB taxonomy): Bacteria > Gemmatimonadota > Gemmatimonadetes > Gemmatimonadales > Gemmatimonadaceae > CAYXRS01. The sequence continues at coordinate 6,958 of CAYXRS010000100.1, read as the reverse complement.
TAGGAACGTTGAAATAGTCACGCAATAGTCCACATCAAATGAGCTCCGACATCGGCGACCTCCTCCGGACCGCCATCCGCCGTGAATGACCCGCACATCGTAGTCGTCGGTGGCGGCTTCGCCGGCATCTCTGCCGCGCACCACCTGCTTGCCGGCGGTGCCGCCGTCACCCTCATAGATGGCGCGCGCACGCTTGGCGGCCGAGCGAGAAGCGACACACTGGACGGCATCGTCATCGACACCGGTGCGCAACTTGTCGCGTCATCGTTCAAACACACGCTGCGCCTCTTCGGACAGACTGCAGCACGCGTGCCGCCCGGTCTCGAGCGCACCTCCGGTCGCGACGCGATCGTGAGCGGCGGTGAGCAAATGGACATCCAGTTCGGCTCCGTTCGCAGTCTGCTCACATTCGGTGGTCTGTCAGCCATGGAGAAGCTGCGGCTGGGACGGCACCTCGTCCCGATGCTCGCGCGACATCGCACGCACCTGAACGCCATGGCCGAACGGCTCCCCGTTTCCCTCGACAAGGAGAGCGCGGCGGACTTCATCGCCTCGCATGTCGGCCCGCACGCGGCGGAACTTCTGGCAGAGACGACCACCAATTCCTTCTATGCGGCTGGCGGTGCGGAGACCAGTCTCGGCTTCCTCCTCACTCTCGGCCGCTACGCCACCGATGCCGATATGCTCGCGCCGCGTTCCGGTTGGTCGGTGCTCCTGGGCCGTTCGGTCGGCGGTGCCGAGGTCGCGCTGGAGACCCGAATTACCCAGCTCACCATGGAGCGCACACACGTGGTCGTGGTTGCTGCCGACGGACGGAAATGGGGCGCCGATGCTCTGGTTCTGGCGACGGACGCCCGTTCCGCTGGCGAACTTCTCGCCGGTGCCGGAATCGACGCGCCTTCACTGATCGAGTGGCTGGCCGCGGTGCCGATTCGCCGGACATTCACGCTCGCGCTCACGGTGGACGTGCCCCTCGATCGACGGCGCTTCGGCATGTTCCGCGCGCGCCAGGAGGCGACGGTCGTCAGTGCCTGCGCGGCACATGGCGCCAAGCTCCCGAACCTCGTGACCGATTCCGACGTCGCCTTCGCATGGCCCACACCGGAATACGCACTGCGCCTGGTCGACGCACCGCCGGAGGAAATCGTCGACGCCATGCTTCCGGAGATCGAATTTCTCCTTCCGGCAGTGCGCGGCCGGATCACCCGCGCCCGGGTATACCGCTTTCGCGAGGGAACGCCACTACCGCATCCGGGATTCGCGGCAGACCGATCGCTGGCGCGACGTCTGGCCGACGCGCTGCCGCCAAGAATAGCAATCGCCGGTGACTACCTTTCGGCGCCCCTCATCGAGGGCGCCGTGCTCACCGGCGAGAGAGCGGCACAGCGCATTCGCTCCCGGCTGACGGAAGCGTGACGATTCCCCTCACTGGCATCGGATCGAACGACATGCGAGCTTTCAGGCCGCGCTACCGCCCGGTCGCGCCAACCTCAACAGGAGCCTGACGCGGCGTGAGAGCGCTGGTGAAGGAGCGGCCCGAACGAGGCTTCGTGCTCAAGGATGTTCCGGAGCCGAGCATACGGGACGATGAAGTGCTCATCAGGGTTCGCTGCGCGGGTGTCTGCGGCACCGACGTACACATCTTCGAGTGGGACGATTGGGCGCGCAGACGGGTCCGGCCACCGATCGTGGTGGGACACGAGTTCGCTGGCGACATTGTGCAAGTGGGCGCCCTCGTAACTGACTGGAAGGCCGGCGACAGGGTGACCGCCGAGGGCCATATCGTGGACGGCCGCTCCCTGCTCTGCCGCACCGGCAACGCGCACGCCTGCCCCTCCACACGAGTCATCGGCGTCGATCGAGATGGGTGCTTTGCCGAGCTCATCGCGATGCCCGCTTCCAATGTCTGGCCGTTGGACGACGCGGTTTCCTACGACATCGGTGCGATTCACGATCCCATGGGCAATGCCTTTCACACCGCCCTCACCGCCGAAATTCCCGGCTCGACCGTGCTGATCACCGGCTGTGGGCCGATTGGCATCTTCGCCTGCGGAATCTGCCGCGTAGCCGGCGCATCGCGCATCATTGCCTCGGACGTCAACGAGCGAAGACTATCGCTGGCCCGGCATATGGGAGCCCACGATGCCGTCCATCCGTCCGAGGTGGAAGCCACTGTGCGACGCGCAACCGAGGGACTCGGCGTGGACGTGGTGCTCGAGATGTCGGGAGTTCCGGCTGCCATCCACCAGGCATTCGCCATGGTTAGACCTGCCGGTCGGGTTCAAATGCTCGGCGTGCCCTCACGCCCAATGGACTTCGACTTCGCCACCGAGCTGATCTTCAAGGGTGTGACAGTGTACGGTGTCACCGGACGCCGGATGTACCAGGACTGGCACCTCATGACCCGCTTTCTCCGCTCCGGTGATTTCGACCCCTCTCCGGTGATCACGCACCGCCTCCCGCTCGAGGCCTTTGATCATGCCATCGAGGCGATAGGCACTGGAGAGGCCGGCAAGGTCGTGTTCGAGATCGCCTGAGACTCACCAGCACACCAGCACGTACGATGGCAATCAATCACGCGTTCGTCACCTCGCTGCAGGACACGATCGAGCAGCTGCAGACCGAGGGAGTCTACAAGCGGCTCAACTACCTTGAGTCTCCGCAGGCGCCACGCGTGCGGATGGAGGGTCGCGGCGATGTACTCATTCTCTCCTCCAACAACTACCTGGGCCTGAGCGATCACCCCGATGTGGTCCGTGCTGGCCATGAGGGCCTCGACCGCTTCGGCGCGGGTACTGCCAGTGTCCGGTTCATCTGCGGCACTTTCACCGTGCACCGGGAGCTGGAGCAGGCACTCGCGAGGTTCGTAGGCACCGAGGCGTCGTTGACGTACGTCTCCGCCTGGAACGCAAACGAGGGGTTGACCGCCAACATCGTCACCGAGGGAGACTTCGTCGTCTCTGACGCGCTGAACCACGCTTCGATCATCGACTCCATCCGTCTCGCGAAGTCCATTACCAAGTGCACGAGCGCCGTGTACAGGCATGGGGACATGGCCGACCTGCAGGAGAAGCTGGAGGGAGCGAAGGCCGCCGGTCGGCGTATCATCTGGACTGATGGCATTTTCTCGATGGAGGGTTCGATCGCCAAGCTCCCCGACATCCTGGAGCTGGCGCGGCGCCACGACGCCATCGTCGCGGTGGATGACTCGCACGCGACAGGCGTACTGGGCGAGCGCGGACGTGGTACCGCCGAACACTTTGGCGTCGTTGGCGAGGTGGACATCATCACTTCCACACTGGGCAAAGCTCTTGGTGGCGCTGCGGGAGGCTTCGTGGCCGGACCGGAGGTGCTCGCAGACTATCTGACGCAGCGGTCTCGACCACAGCTCTTCTCGAATGCGCTTCCGCCTACCGTAGCATCCAGCTCCCTACAGGCCGTCCGCGTACTGGAGGCCGACCCCGCGCGCGTTCGCCGGCTGCACGAGAACACGCGCTACTTCCGTGCAGCCATCCGGGAGGCGGGCTTCAACCCGCTCGAGGGTGAAACGCCGATCGTCCCGATTATCGTGGGCGAGACTCCACTGGCCATCCGAATGAGCGAGCGTCTGCTTGACCACGGCGTCTTCGTCACCGGTTTCGGATTCCCCGTCGTGCCACATGGCCAAGCGCGCGTTCGCTGCCAGCTGTCCTCCGCGCACACGCGTGAGGATCTCGACGAAGCGGTCGACGCGTTCAGGAAGGTTGGGCGGGAGCTGGGCGTGGTCTAGTGGTCGACCGGTGGCGCGATCGCACCACCGGCCAAGCGCATGAGCCGAGGCCGCCGACGACCGGCCCGAGTCAGTCAGGCCTGCAGGTGACTTCGATGATCAGACGTCGCCAGCTCGCAACGTCCCGATCGCCCACCTTCTGCACGACGGCGCCACAGCGACCGCCATCGAGCATCCAGGGGCAGAGCCAGCGTCCGACATCATCGGAGAGATGTCCGACGACGTCGCCGCCACGGGCATGCACCCATACCTGGGGATTGTCGGTGCCCGGCGGATCCGGTACGAGAATGAGCCGGTCACCCGCATTCAATCGCTGCACGACCTCCTGTCGTTTGCCGAACACGGTGCCGTAGACCGGCGTCTTAAAGCGTTCGTCGTGGGGAGGTATTCTGGGCACGGGTGGATCACCTCATCGCGCGCGGTGGCAGGATGAAGTGCCGCGGGTTTTATTCCTCCACCACATCCAAACCCACTGCCCCCACCATGCGATCATACCGGACCATCCTCCTGGCGCTGCTTGCCACGGCGCTCCCAGCAACGTCAGCGCTGGCACAGCAAACCCAACACCCGCGCAGCCACCTCGGCCACGAGGTCGGCGCCGACCGCCAGCTCGCCGGCTGGTCTCAGATAGTGGCCTACTTCGCCAACCTCGCAACACTCTCACCCGCAGTCAAGCTGGATACGCTGGGCGTGAGCACGCTCGACAGACCCTTCATCACGGTCACCATCTCCACGCCGGAGAACATCCGGAACCTGCCGGCGATCCGCGCAAATCAGGCACTCCTTGCCGATCCCCGCCGGCTGGCGCCGGACGAAGAGGCACGCCTCGTCGCGTCCCAGCCCAGCGTACTTGTGATCTCGTGCAGCATCCACTCCAACGAGATAGCCGCCTCCCAGATGTCGATGGAGCTGGCATGGCGGTTGGCCACCCATGACACCCTTCAGGCAGCGCTCGCGAACACCGTCGTCGTCCTCATTCCGTCCGTGAACCCCGACGGCATAGACATGGTGGTGGACTACTACCGTGAGTACCTCGACACGCGCTGGGAGGGTGGCACGTTGCCGTGGCTCTATCACCACTACGTGGGCCACGACAACAATCGCGACTGGTTCATGGTCACCCAGCGCGAAACGAAGCTCGTTACCGATTTGCTGTACAGAACATGGTTCCCGCAGGTGTTGTTCGACGTTCATCAGATGGGGAACGAGGGAATGAGGTTCTTCGTGCCGCCGTTCGTGGACCCCATCAACCCAAACATCGATCCGCTCATCGTACGCACCATTGATCTGATCGGCATGGACCTTCAGTTCGCCCTCGAGCAGCGTGGGAAGAAGGGTGTGGGGAGCAGCGCGATTTTCGATCTGTGGTGGCATGGCGGCATGCGTTCCACACCCACTCGTCACAACATAGTCGGCATTCTAAGTGAGGCCGCGAGCGTACGGATCGCGACGCCGATCGAGCAGGACAGCTCGATGCTGAGAGGGCACGCACGCGGCCTGCCGCGATATGAGCGGCGCATCAACTTCCCGAATCCATGGCCGGGTGGAAGCTGGCGGTTGCGTGACATCGTCGATTACGAGCTGATCGCCGCCGAGGCGTTAGTGTACCTCATGAGCCGCCGTCGGCGGGATCTTGTTGGCAACTTTGTGGCGCTCGCCCGAACGCAACTGCAATTGGGCGCGACGGAGCCACCGTATGCGTTCGAGATACCGTGGCAACAGCACGATGAAGGCGCGATGCGTGAACTCCTGCGCGTCCTTCGCGACGGCGCTGTAGAAATTCATGAGCGCCCTGGCTCCTACGTGGTCCGTCTTGACCAGCCCTATCGGGCTCATGCGAAGGATCTGCTCGAGCCGCAGCATTTTCCGCCTGGCATGCAGCCTTATGATGTCGCTGGCTGGACTCTGCCAATGCAGATGGGGGTGCGCGTGGTGCAAGTTGATACGCCGGTCACGGCGCGACTTGCAGCCGCACGTGCGCCAATACCGGTGCGACATGCGAGTTGCCCTCGCGGGGGCGCGCGCGGCGCGCTGATAGCCGACGTCCGGGACACCCGCGCCTACCAGGAGGTTGCCAGCCGCCTGGCTGGGGGCCGAGCGGTACGGGTCGCCGCGGCAACGGTCCGGGGCCCCGACGGCCGGTCCTGGCCGGCAGGAAGCTTCATTCTGGACGGGGAGCCGGACAGCGAGTACAGCCGAGGGCTGGCTGACGCCTGCGAGCGTGGCGAGCGGCCATCCGCCGTCCGTACGCTTGTCGGGGCCCCGCGGGTGGCACTCTACAGGCCGTGGACGGCCAACATGGATGAGGGCTGGACGCGCTGGCTGCTGGACCAGTTCGGTTTCCCATATAGTAGCCTCACCGACTCCGCCGCCCGCGCCGGAGCGAGCCGGCTGCGTGACCAGTATGACGTCCTCATCGTCCCAAACATGAGCCTGCGCGAGATGCGGGAGGGGCGATCGGATACCGTGCTGCCCCCTCAGTATGCTGGTGGGCTCGGTTCGGAGGGTATGGAGGCCATCGCGGCATTCGTGCGCGACGGTGGAACGCTCGTGCTCTTCGACCGTGCATCGGAGTTCGCCACCGAGGTGCTCCAGCTTCCGGTCAAATTGATACGGTCGGCAGGCGCGATGCCCGGCGAGAGAGATGAAGACCGCGGAGGGGTGTACGCGCCAGGATCCATTCTGCGTGTGCTGGTGGACGGATCGCATGCGGTAGCGGCCGGGATGGCGGACACGGCTGGAGTGTATTTCACGAATTCCGTGACCTTTGATGTGGCGCAGGGCGCGCCGGTGCGGGTGATCGCGCGATACCCGGCACGGAGCGATGACGTTTTGATGAGCGGCTATATCCGCGAGGCCGAGACGATCGCGGGAAGGGCGGCAGCGGTCGAGACCCCATTCGGCCGTGGGCGCGTGGTGATGTTTGGCTTCCGGCCGCAACACCGCGGGCAGTCGTGGGGGACGTTTCGCTTGCTATTCAACGCACTGCTGGACAACGCTCCGGCAGAACGCAGGTAAACCTTCAAGTACCCGAAGAGAGGAGTTTCACCATGCGCACGATCCGACGGATCGCGACCGCACTCGTACTTTCGGCAGTCGTGCCGATAGTGGCCGAAGCGCAGTCGGGGCGTCACTTCACGGACTCGTGGTTCTGGGGCGCCAAGGTCGGCAACATGGTGTTTTCCACCA
>CAYXRS010000099.1:0-12418 GCA_964467195.1 uncultured Gemmatimonadaceae bacterium | reverse complement strand
CTTCGTCTACGCCATCACGCCGTTCAACTTCACGGCGATCGGCGGAAATCTCCCGACCGCGCCGGCGCTCATGGGGAACGCGGTAGTCTGGAAGCCATCCAGCACCGGGATCCTGTCGTCGTACTACGTGATGAGGCTGCTGGAGGAAGCAGGGCTGCCGCCGGGCGTGATCAACTTCGTCCCCGGCGATCCGGTCAGGATTTCCGAGACGCTCCTCTCGCACCACGAGTTCGCCGGACTGCACTTCACCGGCAGCACGGCCGTCTTCAACAGCATGTGGAAGACGATCGGCGCCAGCATGGCCAACTATCGTTCATATCCGCGCATCGTGGGCGAGACGGGCGGGAAGGACTTCATCGTGGCGCATCCGTCGGCGGACGCCCACGCGTTGTCCGTGGCCATGGTACGCGGAGCGTACGAGTACCAGGGGCAGAAATGCTCGGCAGCGAGCCGGGCGTACATCCCGCAGAGCCTCTGGAAGGAGGTGCGCGACCGCACCGTGGCGATGATCGACGACATCGACATCGGCGACGTGCGCGACTTCCGGAACTTCATGGGCGCGGTGATCGACAAGAAGGCGTTCGACAAGATCAGCGGCTATATCGACGACGCGGGTCAGAACGCGACGATAGTGGCCGGTGGTCGCGTGGCCGGCGACAAGGGCTGGTTCATCCACCCCACCCTCGTTCAGACGGATGACCCCGGCTACAGACTCCTTTGCGAGGAGATCTTCGGCCCGGTGCTAACCGTCTATGTCTATCCCGACGGTGAGTGGGACGACATCCTGCGCACCGTGGACCGCACGTCGCCGTACGCGCTCACCGGCGCGGTCTTCGCCAACGACCGCGCGGCCGTGCGCCAGGCGCTGGTGGCGCTGCGCAACGCGGCCGGGAACTTCTACATCAACGACAAACCGACGGGCGCAGTGGTCGGACAGCAACCCTTCGGTGGCGCCCGCGGCTCGGGCACCAACGACAAGGCGGGCTCCAAGCTCAACCTCGTCCGCTGGGTCAGCCCGCGCGCGATCAAGGAGACGCTGTCTCCGCCGCACGACTACCGGTACCCGTTCATGAGTGAGTGAAGAGGGCGGGTTTTGAACCCACCAACGTGGTCCGATTCCTGCCCACGCCGATGCTGAACCGGTAACAGGGGCGCAGTATGGAGCAGAACACGGGCAGGCCGGCTCCGCCGAGACTCCCGTCCGCCGATCAGGAGCACGCACACCAGGCGGCCGCACCACTGCCCGCGCGCACGCCGGTCAGACGAATCGACTGCTCCGAGGAGCTCGCCCCTCCGGCCGTCACTCAGTTGCGCCGGAGACGCGGCGCGCCGCGCGGCGGCGACGATCGCAGGGGTCACGCCCACTGATCCTCGTGCCACACGGCAGCCAATGACCAGTCTCGAGATTACGCTTCGCGCCTCCGAGTTGCGCGTCACCCGGCTGCGCGCGCTGCGCGGGCCGAACTACTGGCGGCTTGCGCCGGTGATCGCCTGCGACGTCGCACTCGGTGCACTTGAAACGGTGAGCTCGGCGGAGATCCCCGGCTTCACCGACCAGCTGCTCCACTACCTGCCGTCGCTGCATGAGCACGAATGCACGCGCGGACGCGCCGGCGGATTCGTGGAGCGGCTGCGCGCCGGAACGCGCCTCCCGCACGTGATCGAGCATGTCGCGCTCGAGCTCCAGGTGCTCGCCGGCTCCAACGTCAGCTTCGGGCGCGTCGTCGCCTCGGGTGATCCAGGTGTGTGGTGGGTGATCGTCGCATACGACGAGGAGGATGTCGGACTGGAGGCGATGCGCCGAGGCATCGATCTCATCCGCGCCTGCATCGATGGCGAACCCTTCGACATGCCGGCCACGCTGCGCGCGCTCCAGGAACTCTACGAGGCCGTTCGACTCGGCCCATCCACCGCCGCGCTCATCGAGGAAGCGCGACGCCGCGGCATCCCCGTGCGCAGACTCAACTCACGCTCGCTGGTTCGACTCGGCCTCGGCAAGAATCTCCGGCGCATTCAGGCTACCACCTCCGACTTCACCAGCACCATCGGCGTCGGCATCGCGCAGGACAAGGACGAGACGAAACGCGCACTCGAGCAGGTGGGGCTCCCCGTTCCCCGCGGCGAAGTTGCGGCAAACATGGATGAGGCCGTGCAGATGGCCGGGGAGCTCGGTTACCCGGTAATCCTCAAGCCACGCGACGCCAATCAGGGACGCGGTATCTCACCGCGCATCGACGACGCCGAGTCGCTGCGCGCCACCTGGAACGACACCGCCGGAATCTCGGGTCATGTGCTCGTCGAGTCTTTCGCCACCGGCAGGGATTTTCGCGTTCTCGTCATCAACCGGCGCGTCGTCGCGGTAGCCGAGCGCATCCCGGCTCACGTGGTCGGCGACGGCCGCTCCACCATTCGCGAGCTGATCGATCGCGTGAACGAAGATCCACGACGCGGCGTTGGGCATGGGCGAACGCTCACTCGTCTGACTGCCGATGAGTCTACCGTTCACCATCTGCGCAGATCGGGGAGAGGGCTCACGCTCGACAGCGTTCCCCCTGTGAACGAGGTGGTCACCCTTCGCGCCGCGGCCAATCTCTCTACCGGCGGCACGTCCGTGGACCGAACCGAGGAGATTCACCCCGACAACGCCACCGCCTGCGAGATGGCCGCCGGCATTGTGGGGCTCGACATTGCCGGCATCGATGTCATCACCTCCGACATAAGCGTCCCCTTCCGCGACAACGGCGCGGTCATCATAGAGGTGAACGCATCGCCGGGGATTCGGATGCACACGCACCCCTCCGCGGGGATGGCGCGAAACGTAGCCGCGCCGGTGGTGGACATGCTCTACCCACCTGGAAGCGAGTCCACGATTCCCATTATCGCCGTCACCGGCACGAACGGGAAGACGACCACGACGCGCCTCATCGCGCACCTCTTCCGCCACACCGATCGCACTGTCGGCTTCACCACCACCGACGGCGTCTATCTGGGCAACCGGCTGGTGATGGAAGGAGACATGACCGGCCCGTTCTCGGCCAACATCATTCTCTCCAATCCCACGGTGGACGTGGCCGTGCTGGAGACGGCGCGCGGCGGCATTCTGCGCGCCGGACTCGGCTTCGATGAATGCGACGTGGGCGTGGTGCTGAACGTGTCGGCGGATCACCTGGGACTGAGGGGAATCCAGACACTCGAGCAGCTTGCCGAAGTGAAGGGTGTGGTTCCGGCGGTCGTGCGCCGTGACGGCCACGCCATCCTGAACGGCGATGACCCGCTCGTTCGCGCACTGCGCGATCATACCGCCGGTGATGTCGCCTTCTTCTCCGCCAGCGCCGAAGGTGAGAACGAGATCGTGGACGAGCACATCGAGCAGGGCGGGATCGCCGTGCGGATCGAGGATGAGACGTTCGTGATCAGGCGCGGCCGGCTGCGAATCCCGATCGCCGCCGTGCGCGAGGTGCCGCTGATGCTTGGCGGTGCCGCGCGCTTCCAGCAGGAGAACATCATGGCCGCCATTGCCACGGCCTACGTGCAGCGCGTTCGCTACGATGACATCCGCGCCGGTCTGCTCTCGTTCTTCCCTTCACCCACCATGACGCCGGGACGCCTCAACCTCATCAACCTGGGCGGCGGGCGGGTGCTGGTGGACTACGCGCACAACCCTGCCGCGATCAGGGGTCTGGTGGAGTTCGCGCTCGAGCTGCCCGCCGTCCGTCGAGTGGCGGTGATTGCGGCGCCGGGTGATCGGCGTGATGATGACATCAGACAGTCGGGACGTGAGGCGGCCCGGCTCGATGCGGTGATCCTGAAGGAGGATGACGACCGTCGCGGGCGTGATGTTGGCGAGATCGCCGCGCTGCTGGAGGAGGGAGTGAGGGATGGAGGCATGGCTCCGGAGAACATCCGCACCGTGCTCGCCGAGGGTGACGCCGTGCAGCTGGCACTCGGGGAGCTGGGCCCCGGCGAGCTGGTGGTGATCCTGGCGAGCCACGTGCCGCGCGTGCTTGCAGCCGTGCGGGCGCACTCTCGCGCCGTGGCCGCCGCGCCATGAGCACGACGATCGCGCTCCCGGATCCGCATCTCGAGATCCACCTGGGCAAGCTCCAGACGCTGCGCGGCCCGAACATATGGGCGCTGCGTCCCGTGACCCGCATGGACCTTTCCGTGGGCCGCTACGACGAGATCTCATCGGCGGAGATTCCCGGTTTCATTGAGAGATTGATGCAGGCGCTGCCGGGGCTGATCGAGCACACGTGCAGCGTGGGCCAGCGTGGCGGCTTCCTCACGCGGCTGCGGCGCGGCACGTACGCAGCGCACATCACCGAGCACATCGCGATCGAGCTACAGCAGCGCGCCGGTCATCGCGTTACTTTCGGGAAGACGCGCGGCACCGGCAACGGCCGCGAGTACACGCTCGTCTTCGAGCACCGGCATGCCGCCGTCGGGCTCCGCGCCGCGCAGTTCGCGCTCGAGGTGCTTCAGGAGGCGATCGACGGATCGCTGCGAACTGTGGAGCACCGAGTGGCCGAGCTGCGTGCGCTGGGCGACGGCGCCGGCGATGCGTCGCTGGTGGAACGCGTGCGTTGCGCGATCACCGGAGGCGGCGCGAGGCACGTCGTACGCGATCTGCTCGTGCGCCGCGGGCTCGGTGGAGGAGATGACATCGTGGACGTTTCTCCGGCGTTCATCCTCGAGGCAGGGCTACCTTTCGCCTCCGCGGATATGGCAGTCATCCTGGACGCCTCGCCTCGCGGTGTGCCGGAGCGCTTCGCCGAGCGGGAGCACGCGCGATCCCTCGTCACGGTGGTTTCCGACGTTGTGCCGCGCGGCGGAGTAGTGGTGGCGCCCGGGGAAGAATGGGAGATGCAGGACCGCATCCTTGATCGTGAACGCAGGCTGGCCGTGTTCAGCGCTGGTGCGCTACCGGCGCGCGCCCGGCGTGTGGCGTTCGCTTGCGCGTGGCTCGATGATGGCGGCGCGCGGATGACGGTCGAGATTGGCGGCGAGCGGCTGCTGGATGAGCCGCTGAGCGGAGAGACGCCGGCGGACGCGCAGCTTGCCGCGGCATTGTGTGCGCTGTGTGCGCGGAGTGTGTGATTTGGCCTCGAGTGGAGAGCGCACGGTGGCGAAGCGACGGAAGCAAGCCGGCCAGTCGCCCGCGGGAGGGCGGGAGCGTACTGCCGGGCGGCGTCGCTCCGACCCCAGCGGTGCGCTCGTGCTGATCGGCGGGGCTTCCGATACGCATGGGCCGGCGTTCGGTGCGTTCCTCGATCTGTGCGGCGCCCGCGATGGCGGACGCGTGGTTGGCGTGACCACGGCTTCCGCCGACCCGTTGGGCGCCGCCCGGCAGTGGAGCGAATCGCTGGCAGCGGCCGGCGTGCGCAACGCCGAGTTCCCGATCATCGATCGGCGCGCCCGCGCGCAGGACGCGAAGGTGGCGGCGCTGTTCGAGGAGGCCGATGGCATCCTGCTCGGCGGGGGCGATCAGGTACAGCTCCTCTCTACCATCGCGGGTTCGCGGGTCGGGCGCGCCATCCGAGATGCGTTCGCGCGAGGCACGGTGGTGGCCGGCACGAGCGCCGGAGCGGCGGCGCTTTCAGAGACGGTGCTCGCCGGCGGCGAGTTCGATACGAGCGGCTCGCAGGCCGACGTCTATATCGGCCCCGGCCTCGGCCTGCTCGGTTTCTCGTCGGTGATCGACACGCACTTCTCGCGTCGCGGGCGGCTCCAGCGGCTCTTCCGTCAGGTCGCGGAGAATCCCGAGCTGCTGGGCCTCGGCATCGATGAGGACACGGCCATGATAGTGAACGGCCATCTGGCGGACGTGGTGGGGCGCGGGTCGCTGTTCTTCGTGGACGGCCGCGGCGTGCGCTTCGACAACGCCGACGAGGTGCACCAGGGCGCCCCGCTCACGCTCAGCTACCTTCGCGTGGGTATCGTGGGCTCCGGCTACACCTTCAACCTTCGAGAGCGGGAGCTGGAGGTGCTGGTGGCCGAGGAGCGGGACGGCGGCGAGACGCCGACGGTGAAGGTTTGAAAGGCTTGAATGCGGTTCTGCTCATCGACGTGAACGATGCGCGGCACCATACCGGCCAGCTCGGCTTCGTCGTACTCGGCGTAGCTGATCACAATCACCATGTCGCCTGGCACGCCGAGCCGGGCGGCGGCGCCATTCAGCTGGATCGTGCCGCTTCCACGCTCGCCGGTGATGACGTACGTCTCCAGACGCGCGCCGTTGTTGATGTTCACCACCTGCACCTTCTCGAATTCCAGGATGTCGGCCGCGTCCATGAGGTCGGCGTCTACCGTGAGGCTCCCCTCGTAGTTGAGGTCGGCACCGGTGAGTACACCGCGGTGGATCTTGGACTTGCACATTGTGCGACGCATCGGATCAAGGGGTCAGAGTAGTTGATTAAGGGGCCAGAGTAGTTGAAAGGATCAAGATCCTTTCAACTACTCTGACCCCTTGAAACTAACCCGCGATCAGGTTGCCCGGTTCCGCAGGTTACGGCAGCTCGGCCCCCGGAAACTGCTCCTCGATCGTGGCGCGCGGAGCCGGGAAGAGCGCATGGATCTGCCCATCTGCGGGGGTGAATATCACCACCCAGTACAGAGGCTCGGGCATCTGCGCGTGGCGCGTACCGCGGAGATAGATCACCCGGTCCCCTCGAGTCAGGAGCTGCTCACCCAGCACCTCGGTCTCCTCGCCCAGGTTGGCTGCAATCTGTATCGCGGCCTCCTCGATATGGTCGACGGTGCCCATCTGCTCGCGCATCGCTTCGGAGGAGTGCGCCCACAGGCTGTCAGCTTCCGACAGGTAGAGCCAGTTCAGAACCTGACGAGGAAACGCCAGCGAATCGAACGCAGCTGCGGCGGGGGCGGGGGCAGAGGCGCTCTGTGAGTAAAGCGCCGCCGGGACGGTAACGCCGATCGCGATTGATCCCGCTAGCAGGCTGACGAGCGCCAGGGTGGATCGGACCTGCTGCATGGGGTGCTCCTGCCGGCGAGGGAAGGCATCTTGGTCTGTCGCCAGGCATCCACCCGGCTGCCCGGAATATCCGTGGCCGAAGGGCGAAGATCAAGCGGCAGCAGCTCACCCCCTCTCCCCGCCTCGCAGCGGCTTGACGCCTCTGCCGCAAGACCAGCAGCGAGCTACGCGATTCTCCACCGCAGAATACGTCACGCCGCGTATGGGACAGGATGACGCGGCAACCTACTCTCCCTCCACGAATCGGCAACAACCAGGACGTTGAATCCCGGAGGATCCCATGCGACGCCTGCTCACGCTTCTCTCGATCGCCGTAGCCATGTTCGCTGCAGGAACGCTCGCCGCGCAGCAGCCTCGTGCCGTGAGCCCGGGAGACCGGGCCCGCGTACAGTATACGAACGAGGCAGGTCGACTCATCCGGCTCACCGGGCAGGTGGTGTCCACAAGCGACGGCGTGCTGGTGTTGCGGCGAGGCGAACGTTTCGGCGCGGACAGCCTCGCGATCGAAGCGATCGACAGTGTAAGTGTCCCGTCCCGGGGGCGCGACCGCGCGCGCGGAATGGGAAAGGGTTTTCTCATTGGTGCCGGTACAGGAGCCGTGCTTGGAATTCTATCCGGCGAGAACGATTGCAGCGGCCAAACGTACTGCTATCAGGTTTCGCGCGGCGAAGCGACCGCGATAATGGCGGTGGTCGGTGGGGGGACTGGAGCGATATTCGGAGCGATCTTCGCACCGCGCCGCTGGACCAGGGCTGAGCTTCCGGGTAACCGCGTCAGCATGACGCCCACGGTTGGGCTCAGCTCGCTGGGCTTCAGGTTGAACGCCACGTTCTGACAGTACGCCTGGAAGCATGGAACCATGGGGTCAGAGTACTTGAAAGGAGCGTGCTCCTTTCAAGTACTCTGACCCCATTTTCTCAGAACCTTCCCTCGAGGTACAGATCCGCGCGGATCCCCCGGCTGGGACGAATCCCCTTCGACACGTCGAAGCGGAACAGCCCGTCAAGGAACGAGACGCCAACCCCCGCACCGCTCATCGGCTGACCTGGGCGCGACCAGTCGGAGCGCGAACCGGCCCAGCCCATGTCGCCGAAGATGGTGGGACGCGCCAGCGCGAAGCTGCTCCCAAGCTCCGCGCGCGCCAGCCAGTAGGCATCACCGGCCATCGTGCCGAGACGCTGGCCACGCACCGTGTGCACTCCGCCAAGGTACCAGAGCCGCTGCACCGGCAGCTCGCCCACCGAGCTTCCCGCCCCGGCGGTGACGGACGCGTGCAGGTTGCGCGCAACAGGGTGCGCGAACGTGAGGTCCAGCGCGCCGCGCGCGTACTCGAAGTCGGCGAATCCCGTTTCGCCGCGCACGTCGAGCGTAGTGCGAAGGCCGCGCGGGTTCAGGCCGTACGACCCGAGATAGCGCGCCGACATACCCACCGCCGTCCCCCTGTCTGCCACGATGTTGGCGGGAAAGCTGTCGTTCGAGATCAGATTGGGAAGCGAGAAGTGCGTCTCGACCTCCGCCACACCGTGCTGCTCCGCGAACAGTCGGAACGACACCGGCGACCCGGCGCGCCATAGTCCGCGCAGCTCCGCACCCCACGCACGATGATAGAAGGCATCATCGCGACCGAACAGGAATGCGCCGAGTGAATGGCCGAAGCCGAACGGCTCCTCCCAGTCGCCCGACGACACCAGCCGTCGATAGACGCCGAGCTCCAGCGTGCGACGACCATCGGAGCGGGACGCGAAAAGCTCGGCGTTCGGCTCGAGGTCGGCCACCCCCAGCCGCACGTTGCCGTCCAGCGTGAGTCCGTTGCCCAGCTGCATGTCGGCGCCGACACCGGCGGAAAGTCCCTCCACACGGTTGTAGCGTATCATGCCGCGTTCGAGACCGTAGTAGACGTTCGGCAGTTGCGGTCCCCAGCGCGCCTGAAGACCGAAACCGAGCTGGTCGATCAGCGCGTCGCGTTCGGCCACGCCGAACAGCTCCTCACCAGAGTCGTACGGCGAAGGAGGAAGGTCGGGCGAGGTCATCAGCGCCGTACTGTCCTTGGGGACGCGCGAGTAGACGCGCAACCCGGTTTCGCGGCGTGTGGAAACGCGCACCGTTGCGTCGCCGTCGTCGAAGACTGTCGGCGCACCCCGCGCGCGCCGCCCACGACGCCCGTCCGCGGTAGTGTCGGCATCCGCGGATTCCGCGACGGTCGTGTCGGTCGTGTCGGTCGTGTCGGTCGCAGCCGTATCGGCTACCGCCACAGCGGGAAGCTCAGGGAACGGATCCGTGGAGTTTACGCTCGCATAGCGGAACGACTCCTCTACCGAGAACGGCAGGCGCATGAAGCTGACCTGCGCCTCGCCGGTGGCCGACTTCAGGCGCGGCAGCCAGTAGGTGCGTCCCTCCTCGGATCGGTGCAGCCCGTACTCGATGGTGACTGCGTGAACGGTCGCCACCATAGGGCGAAGCCAGCGCGGGATGTCATCATCACCGTCTCGCTCGGCTAGCATGACGATGTCGAGCGGTATAGATGGCCGGTACACGGCGCGCACGAGCTGTGACGTGCGGGTGTCGAACCAGAACGACCCGACGAGAAGATTCCACTGCGGACGGCGCGCCTGCACGCGCAACTCGAGGATGCGGATCCGATCACCGTTCGGCAAAGTGAAGATGGCAGAGTCGCCAAGTGCATAGTGGTAGTAGGCCTCCGATCCCAGGGCGATGGGGTGTACGAATCCTTCTTCGTCCACCTCCTGGCGAAGACGCTGCCCTCCAACCAGCAACTCCTCGCGGCCCGGATAATAGGGAACGGCAACCTGGTCGTCGTCCATGTTGACCCGAACGTTTCCCCTGGGCAGCATAGGCAGAACCGTACGCGATCCGGTCACGTCCACCCATGC
This sequence comes from uncultured Gemmatimonadaceae bacterium, assembly GCA_964467195.1. Lineage (GTDB taxonomy): Bacteria > Gemmatimonadota > Gemmatimonadetes > Gemmatimonadales > Gemmatimonadaceae > CAYXRS01. The sequence goes on along the minus strand of CAYXRS010000099.1, from coordinate 2,539 downwards.
ACCGTGGTCCGCGTTCCAACGCACGCGGCCGGATGCTTCGTGGCGGAACAAGAGGCGATCGCGGCCGATGCGGCGGAAGGCGAGTCCGGCGGATATCCGCCGCAGCGCCCGCGCGTCGTAGGCAACGAGCGTGGAATCCTGCTCCAGTCGCGCCGTGCGCGCGCTCAGCAGCAGGTCACGCGCAGTTGCCGAGCGAAACGCCGTGGCGATATGCTCGCTGGTGACGGAGTCACGGCGAACGGGCCGGCCGCCGCGACCGTCAGCTTCCGCGCCGGTGGCGCCAACGGTGACTTCTCGTGTGGTGTCGGTCGGTTCCTGTGCGGCCAGCGGCAGGCTGGAGGCGGCGAACAGGGCAAGGAGGAAGGAGTGTCTCATCGGATCTCGGACTGAAGAACCCGGAACGGGCACGCGGCGGCTCCGCCGTGCGGAAGCCGCCTGTATGTGCGACCTGTCGGTGGGGACCCTACGACCCCTGCGTGTTTCGAGTTTCGGCCCGGCTGAACGGGGGCCGGCGCCGGTCGGGTTTCACAGGCCCGGCTCCCGCACTGGCGCTCGCTCGAGCTCGATCTGCTCCATTTGCTTGCGCACCCTTTCGCGCTGCAACAGCTGCTCCTCGGCCCTAGCCCGCTCGCGCGGAACGCTGATCGCGAGCAGCAGTAAGGCGAGCGCGGCCGGCACCAGCATCGTCACCAGATCGCCAGGCACTCGACGAGCGGCGCCGGCACCCGCACCCATGCGCGCCGCGAGGACGGGATAGGCGCGCTGCATCCAGACCGTTGCGACAATGATGCCCAGGCCAAGCGCGGCGAGGGCCACGGGGAATAGCACCGTGCCCGAGAACACGTCGAAGGCGAGATGGCCGAGGTAGACGATCAGGCCGAGGACGCCGGCGACGAGGAAGAGTTTTTGTCCGATGCGAAGTGAGAAGGCCACGGCCGCCAGCGAGACCAGCGGCGAGAGGTGGCGGACGAGAAGGTAGTCGGAGGCGGTCTGCACCATCCCGATGAAAGTGGCGATCGCGCCGAACAGATAGATCCAGAATCCCCACCCGCGAGTGCGAGTGCGCCGGTCTACCATGTAGCCGACGGCAATCATGATCGTTCCGACCAGGAGCGACACGCGAGCGACAATGAAGCCGCCGAGCGTCAGGCCAAAGGCGAGCTCGGTGAGAGGGATGGTGATGCTCCACGCCGCAAAGGCTGCCGGCGCGAGCACCAGCGGATAGCGCACCAGGCGTGCGGCGATGAGTGCGGCCACGACGGTTGCGATCTGCGGGATCAGCCATCTGCCCGAATCCCAGGCCGCGGCACCCGGGGGACGAATGGGAATGAAGACGTCGTACGGCGCCCACACTCCGGCAAGGCTTGCCAGCGCCCACGAGATGACGGGCACCATGACTACGACGAGCGTGGCGGCCACTCCCTCGGCGAGTCGGAAGCCTCGCCGGCGGAAGAGCAGTGCCGCGGCGGCGAAAGCGACAGCGTACGCCAGCGACACCAGCAGCACACCACCGGGGCGCAGCGCCAACCACCTGTCCATCAGGAAGTACGCTCCGGCGAAGAGCACCATGAGTGCGCCGAGGTGGTAAGCGACCGTGACGGCGTTGAGCCCCCGCGCCTCGGCGCCTGGCGGAGCGGTGTCCGGGAGGGCGAGGATCTCCTCGCGCTGCGCAGCGGTGATGATGCCGCGGGCAACGGCATCGGTCAGGCGGGATGGCAGGTTTTCGTGCATCAATGAAGGGGATCAAGGTTTGGCCGGTTTTCAAGGGGTCAGAGTCGTTGAAAGGGGAAAGGGGCGAGGGGGTCAGAGTCGTTGAAACCGCGGTTTCAACGACTCTGACCCCCTCGCCCCTTTCCCCTTTCAACGACTCTGACCCCCCCTTTACCCCGACACCCCAACCGTATATAGTTCGGAATACATCCATACTTGCCGCATGATCGACGACATAGACCGCTCAATACTGGCCATACTTCAGCAGGACGCTAGAACCTCGAATGCGGAAATCGCGCGGCGAATCGGGATGGCGCCTTCAGGCACGCTCGAGAGGCTTCGAAAGCTGGAAGAGCGCGGCGTGATTCGCGGCTACGAGGTCCGAATCGACCCCGCGGCGATTGGCCTGCCGCTGCTCGCCTTCGTCTTCGTCCGGGCCGAGGAGCGGGTCGGCGGCACCGAAACGGCGGATGCGCTGGCACAGATACCGGCCGTGCAGGAGGTTCATCACGTCGCCGGCGAGGACTGCTTCCTGGTGAAGGTGCGCGCCGCCGATCCGGAGGCGCTGGGGCAGCTTCTACGCGAGCAGTTCGGCCCCATCAGCACCGTGCGTTCCACCCGCACCACCGTCGTGCTGGGAACGACTCGGGAGACCGCGGCGCTACCGGTTGATTTGCCAGCAGCGCGCGAGGCGTGATGGGCGACGCCGACCGCGCCTTCCGCCTCAAGCTCATCGCCGCGTTCGCGGCGCTTTACGTCATCTGGGGCTCGACCTACCTCGGCATCCTGATCGCCATCGAGACCATGCCGCCGCTGCTCATGGCCGGCG
>CAYXRS010000098.1:0-12423 GCA_964467195.1 uncultured Gemmatimonadaceae bacterium | reverse complement strand
CGGCGTCGCGGCGCGCGCGCCCACTCTCCGGCGCATCGCGAGCCACAGCGCCGCCGCGCCCAACGCGAACGCCAGCAACGCGATCCAGGCACCCAGGTCGGGCAACGATGTGGCAGTGAAGTTCAGGAGCTGCTTCGTACCGAGCACTGGCGGCTGGTACGACATTCCAGGAACCTTGATGATCGCCGTCGCCTCATCGAGGTTGTGGCCGTAGTCGTACCCCCACCGCCAGAAGTCCACCAGGCCGGCTGCGGCAAGTCCGACGAGTGTTGCCAGCCACCCCCAGAGCAGCCCGCGCCGACCCACGGCTGCGACCCCGAGACCGAAAAGAATCAGGGCGCCCAGTATCCAGGGCATGAACCGCAGCTCAGGAATCGACTCGGGCACGATCGGCCTCATGCCGATGTAGTGGTTCAGGCCATTGATGTTGTTGAGATCGTGCGGCTTCACCCCCGCAATGGTGTTGATCCAGATCTTCAATCCGAGGCCTTCGGGATACTGGGGAGCGCCAAGCGCGATCTGCCAGAGCGGTACGAAGTACAATACCAGCAGCAGAAGCGCCGCGACCGCGACCAGCACTCTCGAGACAACGGGAAGTTTCATGGGACTCGGGGGGGTTCGTGATTACCCGACTTCGGAATCATTGCTTCGGAGGAACAGCAGGATCCGGGCGGAGGAGCTCGTTCGTCCTCCGCCCGGCCGGTGCGTCAGTCGCCGCGCCGGTTTCCGTTGAATGCGTTGGCTCGCGTCACCTGCGTAAGCGCCCTATTGCTCACGCTCGCGACCAGCGGCACAGTGGAGCCTGCCGGTGAGACCCTTACGTAGCCCTGCATCTCCTGGTGGAGCGCCGAGCAGAAATCCGTGCAGTAGAACGGGAACACACCCACCTGCCTCGGAATCCACTTCAGAGTCCGTGTCTCGCCGGGCTGGAGGATGAGGTTGGCGTTCGTCGCTCCGACAACGGCGAAGCCGTGCAGAATGTCCCAGTCCTGATCGACGTTGGTCACATGGAAGAGGACAGTGTCACCCAGCTGAATCCCCTCGATGTTGTCCGGCGCGAAGTGGCTTCGGATTGCCGCCATCCTGACGTGGACGGTCTTGCCACGACGCTCGATGCCTCCCTGATTCACGTCCTTCACGACCATCGGATGCGTGTTCTTCGAGAGCTCGAAGAACTTCACCTGCCTGTCCTTGATCAGGCTGGCAGGCAGGGCCTGTGCGTAGTGCGGCTCGCCCATGAGCGGGAAATCGAGCAGCAGTTTCATCTTTTCGCCGCTGATGTCGATCAGCTGCCCGGCCTGCGCCAGCTCTCCGCCCGTCGGCAGATACCTGTCCTTGGTGATCTTGTTCATGGCAACCAGGTACCGGCCGTAAGGCTCACGCGCGTCGCCGCCCGGAATCATGATGTGTCCCACGGAGTAGTAGACCGGAATGCGATCCACGATCTCCCAGGTGCCAAGCTTCCACTTCACGACTTCCGAGGAGATGAACATCGAGGTGTAGGCATTGCCGCGCCCATCGAACTCGGTGTGCAGTGGGCCCAGGCCGGGATTCTGCACCTCGCCTACGATCGTCGCTTCGTAGCTGAGTACCGGAATCCCCTCGAACTCACCGTCGAAGGCCCTGTCGGCGATCGCCTGCTGCATCCTGCTGAAGCCGTGAACGGGGATCAGGCTCGCCAGCTTGCCGCTGGCAACGATGTACTCGCCCGACGGATCCACGTCCACGCCATGCGGCGACTTGGGCGTGGGCAGGAAGTAGATGACGCCCGGGCAGTCGCGCGGCTCGAGCATCTTCACGCTGTTCTTCACATCCGACCGAGAAATCCTCGAGTGCTCGTCCGTCCAGTTGTGCCGGTAGTTGGCCACCTTGTCGCGTGCCTTGCCGTCGGCCACGCACTGCTCCGCCAACTTCCAGTTGATTGCCGCGATGAAATCCTTGTCGTTCTGCGACGCGTTCACCTCCAGCATCGTGTACGCCTGCTCGGTGTTGTACGATGTGAAGAAGAACCACCCCTCCGACGGACCCTTGCCGGCGCGCCCGAGATCGTAGTTGAAGCCCGGAGCATTGATCTGGAAGGCCACGTCCATCTTTCCTGGCTGGTCGGCACGCACGAACGTGATCGTGCCGCGGAAATGCCTCTGGTACTCCGCGATCGGCACGTCGGCGTTCGGTACGGGTACGCTGAACCGCGTGGCCGATACCACGTACTCCGTGTTGCCGGTCACGAAGGGCGATGCATGCCCTCCTGCCGAGTGCGGGATCTCGAGGATCTCATCAGTCTCGAACGTCGTGAGGTCTATGCGCGCGATTCGCGGCGTGTTGTTGGCATTGATGAAAAGCCAGCGCCCGTCGGCGTTGCCATTGGTCTTCGAAAGCTGTGGATGGTGCGAATCATCCCAGGGCACGAATCCGTAGCTCGTTTCGAGCAGCGGCTTGGTTTCTTCGGAATAGCCGTAGCCATTCTCGGCGAACTGGGAGAAGACGGGGATGGTCTTGATCAGACGTCCGGAGGGCAGCCCATAGACGGTCACCTGGCCGCTGAAACCACCGGACATGAAGCTGTACAGCTCGTCGTGATCGCCGGGAGCGACATAGACGCGGCTGGCGGCATCGCCGCTGACCAGGTTACCTGAGCCTGGACGCTTCATCGAGCAAGCGTAGAACAGCGTTGAAGCGGCGACCACACCGGCCGCCCCCAGGATCAGCTTTCGAGTGAGTGTCTGCATTGATGCCTCGCGTGTGTGGACGGTATCCTCTGTCTGGAGGCGTTACGCCGGCCACCACCGGCGTCCCCGGGCGGTTTGGCGGTCCTCCCCAATACATGAGGTGCAAGGTAGAAACGGCAGGTTGACCCTTCAGCCGGGAAGTTCACCCTTCAGGGGCGGGGAAATCCGGACAGCCAGGTGGGGAATCAGGGCATCGGGTACGGGAATTCCGACTTAAGCGGGGCTGGCCGCGCAGAGCATCCGTTTGTTACCAGCTCTCGGCGCCGGCACCTGTCGCGTGTCGAGCGGCAGGGCCAGTCTTCCGGTATCGGCCCGCCGCCCTCACCGGTATCCGGGCGTTTTACAAACCCTCGACTCAGAGTCGCATGCGCGCAATTCTGGTATTGACTGCTACCCTGGGCCTGGTGTTGGCGACCCACACACCGACGCCGGCACAAGCGGCGTCCGATTCCTCCGGGATCAGACAGGCGGTGCTGGATTATGCGGAAGGGTGGTACCAGGCAGATGCTGACCGGATGCGTCGGAAGGCGGCCAGTAGCCAGGCCACCGTACCTGAGCTCCTGGCGCACGGATGTGCAAAACCCCTCAGAAGCGGCACGCCGCGTCCCAAGGGGTTTCGGTTCCCGCTGGTGAGATCCTAATCTGTCGGTTCGATCCACGTTCGTGCGTGGTCCGACGGATCTCTTACCCTCATCGTACGGTCACGACTCAGGGCGCTTCGGCTCCTGCCGATGCATTCGGTTACGGCCAGCGACCCCGCAACCGGTTCACCGGTATCGAACCTGCCGGCGAACATCTCTCTTACAGCGTCCTGCTCGAGAGCACACGCTCAGAAGCATTGACCGTATCTTCCGAACGCGAGCGTAACGTACGCTCACTCGTATCGCGCAACAAGAGAAAAAAAACCGAATCGTTTTCGCGCTCGAGACCGCAATTCCATGCACGCGTGTGTACAATTGATCGGGCATTGTGTACAAAATGGCACGCATGTGGACAATCACGAGGGGCTGTGCAGAAGAGCCGTGGAGATGTGTATTGAAGTCGCCTGCACCTTCTGACTGTGCGAGCATGGAAGACAGCAAAGGAGCTGGACGTCGGCGGCGGAAGAGGCTCGAAGCGGACCGCTCCTCACAATATCAACCCGCCTGAGTATTCTTCAGTCTGGCTGCGCACGTGCCCGGTCGAGCGTGCGCCTCGCTCATGATGAGAGGCTCCCCGCATGACAGAAGGCACTCGTACCCGAACGAAAGGCGCCGCTCGACTTGCCGCGCCGGAGGTCAACCCATCGTTCACGCGCGGGATTTTCCTGGGTGAGATCCGGGAGGACCTGGTCACTCCATTTCCCGAGCCGACGCGGGAGGATCAGGAGGCTCTCGCGATGATCCTGGGTGCGTTTCGCGATTTCGCCACCGATCACGTTGACGCTGCTCGGCATGATCGGGAGGGTCGCTTCGACGACGCCGCCAGGCATGGAATGCACGAACTGGGTCTGATGGGGCTGGCTATTCCGGAGGCATACGGCGGCTTTGGCGCCTCCTCGCTGGTGTTCAATCGCGTCTTCGGCGAGATCGGCTCCACCGACGCGTCACTCGCCGTTTACTTCGGAGCCCATCAGTCCATCGGCTGCAAGGGCATTGTGCTGTTCGGCACCGAGGAACAGAAGCGACGATTCCTTCCCGCTTGTGCGACTGGTGAGACCATCGCCGCCTTCTGCCTTACCGAGCCCGGATCCGGTTCGGATGCGCAGGCAATGAAGGCGCGAGCAGTTCCGAGCGAAGATGGTTCGCACTACACACTCAGCGGGACGAAGATCTGGATCTCCAACGCCGGTTACGCGTCGCTTCTGACCGTATTTGCCAAGGTGCCCGTTGCGGTGAACGGCGAAACGAAGGAGCGCGTCACAGCTTTCGTCGTCGACGCCCGCTCTGACGGAGTTCGCCTCGGCAAGATCGAGGAGAAGATGGGGATCAAGGCCTCGGACACGCGCACTATCTTCTTCGAGAACGTTCGTGTACCAGTGGAGAATCGGCTCGGCGACGTGGGACAGGGATTTCGCATCGCGCTCGAGATCCTCAACTCGGGGCGCCTCGGACTCGCCGCCGCTTCGGCACACGGAACTCGGCGGGTGATGCGAGAAGCGCTGGCGCACGCGGCGCAGCGCGAGCAGTTCGGCCGCCCCATCGGCAGCTTCGAGATGATTCAGCGCAAGATCGCCGTACTGGGGGCGGAATGTTACGCGGCGGACGCAGCCTGGATGCTTACTGCCGGAATGGTGGATCGCGGGGGCGTCGACTATTCTCTGGAAACCGCAATCTGCAAGGTCTTCAACTCGGAGCTCGCCTTGCGCGCCGCCAACGAGGCGCTCCAGATAGCCGGAGGCATCGGCTACTCGAGAGAGTATCCATACGAGCGCGCCGTTCGCGATTCACGGATCAATTTGATCTTCGAAGGAACGAATGAGATCCTTCGCGCACTCATCGCGCTCTCGGCACTCCAGCAACCGGGCGAGAGACTGCGCGAGATTGGCGCGGCGTTTCGCGATCCACTCAACTCCATCGGCGCGATCGGCCATTTCCTCGCCGGCCGGGCACGCCGTACGGTTTCGCGGCCATCGTTCCGTGGCGTGCACTCGGCTCTCGAATCAGAGGCCGAGGGAATAGCGGCGCTCGTTCAACAGCTGGGCGCGGCGGTGGAGCGTTCACTCATGCGTCACGGCAAGAAGATCATCGAGCGGCAGATGGCGCAGGAGCGAATGGCCAATGCGGCTATCGACATCTACACCTCGGTGGCGTCGCTCACTCGCGCCACGCGCGCCATCGAGCGCGCCGGTGGCGATCCTGAGAAGGTAGCGGAGCAGCTCGACTACGTTCGCACATACGTGCCGATGGCGAGCCGCCGCGCCCGGCGCAGTATCAGAGGTATCACGCGCAACGACGATGCTCGTCTGCGCGCCATCGCCGAGCGCGCGGTCGAGCGCGGGGAGTTGGTGGAGGAACCCTGAGCGACATGGGCGCAGGGCAATAGCAGGGCTGGTCGCCACTTCGCGCCATTCGGGCAAAGACTCCGGGCTGTCGGTCAGTTGCGCCGGCGGGATGACCAGTGAATGGCCGTAATCCTCCAGCCATCGGGCGTCCTGGCGAGCACCATCAGCTCCACACCCTCCGAGTCCACCGGGCGTCCCCGGAACTCGCCCACGCTTGCGACGGTCGAGACGACCCAGCTGACATCGCCGTGCACCAAAAGCTGGAGAAGCCGGCGTGACGCATGAACAGCTCCAGCGAAAGCCATGTCCGCCGGGAGGTGATGGGCACGGTACTCGGCCACGGTTTCCACTGCGCCGCTCTCCAACACGAGGGCGCTCGGCACGAGCAGCTCCAGGAGGCCGGCGCTGTCGCCACGCTCCATTGCCTGATGGAAGAGGTTCACTACCGCGACCACAGATGCCGAATCACTGATGGCGGCGTGCTCGTGCTCCTCCGGTTGGTGATCCATGTGCTCGTGATGCTCGTGATCGTCGGGACGCGCGGGGTCAGCTGGCCGTTCATGATCGGTATGCTCCTCCAGCATCTCCCCGTACAGCATCCCCGTCATCCGACCCGTTGCATCATCGTGGCGCATGGCCGCCCCGTAGGTCACCGTCGGTGTGGGAAGCTCCGGGAGGAATCCGACGGCCTGGCCGCCCTGGTTCTCGACACCCATTTCTCTCGCCATCGTGCGCCACGCCTTCACCGGCATCACATGCGAGGTATCGTCACGGTAGAGGCGAGCGATGCGAAGGATCTCCGTACGCTTACGATTCCGCGACACTTCCGGATTGGCCAGGATGTCGCTGATCACGTCATGCATTGAATGAAGGTTGTCGAAGATGATCGCCAGCTCGGGGTATCGCTCCGCGAAGTTGGGCGCGACGGCCGCCGTCATCGGCATCACGTGTGGCATGCTGCGCGGAGGATCGGCTAGCATCTGCCAGAATCGAGCGACCGTGGCGCGCACGAGCGCCTGACGCTCATCACTGTCGCGTCCCACCAGCAGTGGCTCGTACAATCCGATCTGTAACCAGTGGTACGCCCAGATGAGCCCGTTGAACTTGGGATAATTCCTCCGGAACGCCAACGAGTACGGCTGCTCCTGCATTAGCGTCATGGATTTTGGCTGGCTGCTGAAAGCGATGTCAGCGCGGCTCCGGTAGTAGTCCAGGAGGCTCATTACTTGGTCATCCTTGCGTGGTGCCGGGATAGATTCGTCTGCCCACACATCGTAGACCTGCCGGTGGAGCACGTGCGCCCAGTCGAACATCGCCATCGCCTCGGGAGCGAGCTGCGCATATCGGATCGCCACCGCCGCTTCGGCCACTGGCAATCGCGGGGGGGCCACCAGTATCCGCCGGGTGAGCCGATTGTAGATCTCCTCCTCCAGCACGGACACGGGTCGCGGCCGCCTCAGAAGCGTCTCGTAGAGGATGGCATGACCGTAATCGAACGCGTTGAACAGGCGGTCGGCGGCCTGATATCGATTGCGAAACTCCCAATTGTGAGCGGCCGATAGATAGGACTGCTCGTGCTTGGTCACCCACTGCGCGTGAACGGCCCCCGGTGCGAGCATCATCAGCAGCACCGCCCCGAGAACTCCTGCCGCGGTCGACACGTATTCATTGACTCGATTCATGTATCCCTCGCCATACACCGCGCGCCGCCGCTCATGTTGCAGGACGCCCGTGTCGAACGGTCGGTTGATTGAATCACGCATGGTCACGGCGACCACGGAAGTCCTATCGTGACGGCGGCACCGGCCGTCAGAAACCAGCCTCGGTGATCGCCGGTCAACTGGTAACCCGCCCCTGCGTCACCAGCCACGCGCGGACTGAACTGATAACGAATTCCCCCACCAGTGCTCCACGCAACGTCCTCTCCGGTCAACAGCGGCTGTCGCGCGACCAGCTCGCCAGCAACGAGGAGCGAGCGAAGTGGAATCGCCCGGTCGACCGCTACTCCGAGCAGCCAGCGCGACAGCTCTCCCTCGGCCGGACGAGACAGCTCCTCCTCCCCATCGAGCCGGTCGCCAAAGGTGAGCTGTGCGTTCAAGTGAAAGCGCGCCGCGGGAAGACTCCTGGTAACAATGCCCTTGACGCTGGGATATGCGCGCCGCGGTCCGAGCGAACCAGCCGGTATTCGAAGTTCTCCGGCAATGGCAAAGGCTGGAATGGAGGTCTCGACGTTGAGGGTATGCAGAACACGCAGGTGAATACCCGCCAGGCCGCTCGTGCCCGAACCGCCGTCTACGGCGAGCATTGGCAAGCCGATCCCGAATTGTGTGCGCGGCAGCAACCCCGCCGAAATCTCTGGTTCGATGCTCCACTGGTAGATCCCGCCGGGAGATCGCTCGAGGCGGAGGCCGGCCAGCTGAATCTCCAGCGCGCGGTACTCGATCGCAGTGGCATCCTCCACCTGTATCGGGCGCCCCGCATCGGTGTTGTAGTAATCGGTTTGCGCCACCAGCAACGCTGGTGCGGCCAGCTGGAGAATCGCAAAGGCTCCGGCAGCACACTTGTACCCCAGGAGACGTGCGACTGGTCGATATGTCAGATGGATCCGCAACGTCATATGCAATCCGGTGAACGTGAGCCGTTCTCTCGGCCGCGCGTTTAAACGGCGCTGGCGCGAGCCGACTGGTGATGGGATGAGATTGGCGCGGCGATATTACCGTGTCGCCCTGCTGTACAGGTCGAGACGGAGAGCTGCGCGGATCAGACGCGCGGAGGAGGCGTGTCGGGCGCGCTGGGGAGGGAGTGCATCGTACGAACGTTGGTCGCGACCACGTTCTCGCCGGGCGTGCCGCGTTCCGTTGCGGCCACCCCGCCGGCCAGAGCGGCGCCGATGCAGGTCATGCTGGCACTGCACAGCCGGACGGACGACCCGGCCGGCGAAGAGGGGTTCTGCTGGTAGTCGCTTTGCTCGCGCGACACTGGCTCGTGATCGAGCAGATCGCCGTGCCGCGAACCGTGCGCCTCGCCGCCGAACACAGCGTGCGATGCATGCGCGCTGGCGCTCACCATCTCCACCGCGTTGTCGGAAGGGTGGTGTGATCCACAGCCTGGCATCACCGCCAGCAGGTGACCCGGCAGCACGAATGCGCCAAGGAGTGCCGCGAGCAGACTGCGAAAGGGCCTCACAACGGATGAGCCTGATGAAAGATCACGGTCGGCGTCTCTGCGGTGAATGTTCGCGCTCCCCAATGAGTGTAATACCCCCCGCTCCCGTGTCAACGCGACCCGGGCTGAGGAGGCGACTGGACCTTCGTGACGCCACCTACCAGCGTCGCCCAAGCTCGCCGATCAACATCGCAAAAACGTCGATCCCCCGCCAAAGATTACCCAGGCGCAGGTTCTCGTTTGCGGCGTGCTGATTGTTGTCGTGATTCACGATTGGCACGATGATCAACGGGGCGCCGAGTACATCCTGGAAATGCACCAGCGGCAGGCTGCCACCCAGCGAAGGCACAGTGATCACCTCCTCGCCCACGGTCTGTGACACGATATCGAGCACCGCGCGGGAGACGGGCAGATCGGTCGGTGTACGAACGCCGGCGTAGCCGGCATCCCATTCGATGAGCACGATTCGCCGGTGATGTCGCCGCATGTCGGTGGTCACGCTGTCGCGCGCGACGTGGTATCCCTGAGCTATCAGGTGCGCCTCGACGAGCTCGCGCACACGGTCGGGGCGTTGATCGGGCACGAGGCGGAAGTCGATGGAAACCCGCGCGTGCGTGGGTATGGCATTTGCCGCCGCTGATCCGGTGCGACCGCCCTCTATCCCGCGCACGTTGAGCGCCGGGTACAGAATGCGCTCGGCGAGCAGGCCTTCTGCTTCAGGCGCGGCCAGACCCAGCTCGCTCAGTAGCATGTGGTCGGGATGCGGACTGCCACTGAGCGCCGCGCGGGTAGCGTCATCCACTGGACGCACGTCATCGCGGAAGCCGGCGATGCTGATTGCACCTGCCGTGTCGCGCATGCTCGCCACGAGCTGAGCCGCCATGGCGACTGGATTGGGCGCCCAATTGCCGTAATGGCCACTGTGCAGAGCGCGCGTAGGACCGTACACCGTCATCTCCAGGCCGACCACGCCGCGCACCCCGAACACCACCTGCATCCGGCCGCTCTGATGCACCGGGCCATCGCCAAAGATCCAGGCATCGGCGGCAAGCAACTCCCGATGCTGCTCGAGCATCGCGGCGAGGTGTGGTGAGCCAGCCTCTTCCTCTCCCTCGAAGAAGAACTTCAGATTCACCGATGGTTGCTGCCTGGTGGCTCGCAATGCGTCCAGCGCGGCCAGCATGGCCACGATCGGCGACTTGTCATCGCTCGCCGAGCGGGCGTACAAGCGCCATTCTTCGTGGCCGCGCGGGAGGACCGTTCCAGGGGCTGGCAGCGCAAGCTCCTGACCCCCGGCCTCCAGCGCGGCGTCGCGCAGCGTGGGACGCCATGGATCGCCGGACCAGAGATCGGGATCGACGGGTTGTCCGTCGTAGTGCGCGTACAGCACCACCGTGCGTTCCGCCCCCGGAGTGCGAAGCTCGCCGAACACCGCTGGCGGACTGCCGGGTGTCTCCAGGAGTCGGGTGTCGATCCCCCGCTGGCGCAGCATCGCGACCAGATGCGTGGCGTTCCTGCGAATATTCGCGGAGTCCGACGCGATGTTGGGAATGGCAAGGAACTCGGCCAACTCGGCCAACACCGCGGCGCCGTGTGCTCGGTGCCATGCCCGGATCGGCTCCAGACGGGTGTCCGGTTGGAGCTGGGCAGATACAGCCGCCGGCACCGCCGTGCCGGCCAGAAGCAGGATCAGAGCGACAGCTGTGTGCCGGTTACGCATATGCAGGACTTTTTTTGAGGTCAAACGGCAGCGATCGGGGCAAGGCTATCGCGCCGGGCGCCCCGCGGCCACCCCTCCTCCGGATACGCGCTCCATTACTGCTGCGACGAGCGCGTACGTTTCCATCCACGCCGCACGCACTTCCGGGGTGAATTCCTCACCGAGCATCTGGTCCAGCATCCAGATGAGCGCCGCACCGACCGACTCGTACTGTTCGGGCTTCACCCCGTACGCCGTGTGCCTGCGCCCCAGCGATGCCGCGTCGGCCACCAGCGACTGAGCGCGGTCGAGCGAGCCGACAATGGAACCGAGCATACCCATAAACTTCGCCCCCTGTTCCCGCATGTCGACGTGACCGAACATCGCACGGGCCGCCGGATCGAGTTCAAACAGACGTTCGTAGAAAAGCCGCGACGCCTCGCCAACGCTCGGCAACACCTTCGCCCAGCTCTCGCGGACCAGTCGTTCACGCTCGGGAGTCATTGGCGCACCTCTGCATCTCTGTGTCGTGTGGTAATGGATGGTTTCAGCGGCTCCCTCTCGGCGGCGAAGGCGGCACCGAACACGTAAGCCGCAACGACCAGGAGAAGAACCAGCACGATGGCAGCGATCGCGCCGACCCGACGGCGCCTGACCGACGGTTCGATGTCCAAAGCTGGCTGTTCGCGCTGCGTCGCGATGAGCGCTTTCGCGAACGTTCCTGCTGTTGGATATCGATCCGCCGGCACCTTGGCTAGTGCGCGAGTAATTACGGCCTCGAGCTGAGGCGAGACGGTCGGTCGCACCGTCCGAAGCGATGGCACATCATCGCGGGCGTGCCGCGCCAGTACCGCGCGGAGTGAGCCACCGGAGAACGGCGGATGGCCGGCGATCATTTCGTAGAGCACGCAGCCGAGAGCATAGATGTCGCTGCGGCCGTCCACAGGATACTGTCCGTCCGCCTGCTCGGGACTCATGTAGGCGGGCGTACCAATTGCCGCGCCCGTGTCCGTCAGCCGCTCATCCGCGTCGGACTCCAGCGTGCGCGCAATGCCGAAATCCGCGACGAGCACCCGTCCCTCAGTCGAAAGGAGCAGGTTCTCAGGCTTGATGTCCCGGTGGATGATGCCGCGCTTCCCTGCCGCATCCAGCGCACTTGCGACATCGGCAGCGATCGCGACGGCTTCATCGAGTGGCAGCTGCGGCTCGCGCTCGAGTCGTTGCCGCAGCGATTCTCCTTCGACATACGGCATCACGTAGTAGAGCATGCCAGCTGCCGTACCGGACTCGAACAGCGGCAGAATGTTGGGATGCTGGAGCGAGCCGGCAAGTCGAATCTCGCGCAGAAAGCGATCATCGCTCAGCGTGGCCGCAAGCTCGGGACGGAGCAGCTTGATGGCCACGCTTCTGTCATGCCGAAGATCTCTCGCCAGCAGCACAAGGCCATATCCCCCCGAGCCAATTTCGCGATCCACCACGTAGCGATCGGTGAGCGCCGACGCAAACGCGGCGATCGGCTCGGCTCTCGCCATCACGCCGTTTCTGGCCGGCGCCTCGAGCAGGGCCACCCCGCCATCACCGGGACTCCGGATACCCCTGCCCCCCAGACCGCGAATCGTTTGCGCCAGGGCCAGCACCGTGGCGTCCTCCGGGACGTCGAGCCGCTCCGCCACGAGCGCCTCGTGAAAGCGCGCGTGGCGCACCGCACCCTCGCGGTCACCTGCAGCGACCAATGCTTCCATGAGGGCAGCGGCAACCCGGTCATTGAGGGGATTCTGCGCCGCCAGCATGCGCCACCAGCGCACTGCCGCCATCGGCTCTCCGCGGCGCGTGGCGTCCTCGGCCAG
>CAYXRS010000097.1:0-12485 GCA_964467195.1 uncultured Gemmatimonadaceae bacterium | reverse complement strand
TACTCGCCAGGGAGCCGCGACCGGCGGGGAGCGCGGCCGAGGCGGCCGCCAGGGCCTACTGCGCCGCCGAGCTGGAGGGTGCGGGCTTCGCGGTTCGTGAGGAAGAGTTCGACTACTCGGAGTGGCCAGGCAAGTATGCCACTTCGGCTGCGGGCTTGGCGTCCATGCTGCTGCTCTCTGCTGCCGCGCTGGCCGGCTATCGTGGTTCTGCGGCGGCCGCGCTGGCGATACTCGGTACTGGCGGCCTGTTTCTGGGAGTCGCATCCCTCTGGCTGATGCGCCGCGGGATCCTTGACTTTCCTCTCGGGCGGCGCAGCTCGACCAACCTCGTAGCCACCAGGGGGGAGCCCGCGCTATGGCTGGTGGCGCACCTCGACTCGAAGTCGCAGCCCGTTTCGATCATGGTGCGGGCGATTGGAGTTTCCGCCTCGCTGCTGATCTGGATTGCGGCACTGTTGGCAGCGGTCGCCCAGCTGGGTGGCCAGCCGATGACAGATCTCTGGCTGATGATCGGCCTGACTGGCAGCCTCGCCGGCATCCCCGTTGCCGCGAGCGTTGTCGAGGCCCGGTCCGCGGGAGCCGTGGACAACGCCACGGGCATGGCAACGGTGTTGCTCGCGGCCGCGATCGTACCCCGCGAACTTCCACTGGGAGTCCTGATGACGAGCGCCGAGGAGCTTGGTCTGGCCGGAGCTCGTGCATTCGCCAGTGGTCGAGCAGCGGCGCGTGCGATCAACGTGGATGGGGTGGATGATCGCGGCCGATTCCGTCTCACCTACACTCGGCGTCGGCCGCTTCGGCTGCTCCGCGCGCTCGGGCAAGCGGCGGGTGAAATGCAGCAGGAGGTGAGGCCCGGTCGGCTGATTCCCGGCGTCCTCCTGGACGGCGTTGCGTTGGCCGATGCTGGTTGGGAGGTAGTGACTGTGAGCCGCGGCGACGCTCGCACCGTGGCGCGGATCCACACGCCACAAGATGATTTCTCTCGTGTGCGGGGAGTCGGCGTGGACATGGCGAGTCGCGTCATCGGCCGGGCGATCGAGCTGGAAACATTGACGAGTTGACAGCGCCATATGTGCCGGTAGATTCGAACAACGCCCCGCGCTGCGCGGGGCGTTCGTCGTTTCCTGCCGGAGGATTGCGGCGCTCTATAACCTGTCCAGACGAGGAGCATGTTCGACACGCGCACACGGACGGTCGTGGTGGCGGGCGCCCAGTGGGGCGATGAAGGGAAGGGAAAGCTCGTCGACGTGATGGCCGAGAAGGCCGACTGGGTGGTGCGCTATCAGGGCGGAGCGAACGCAGGGCACACCGTGCAGATTGGCGGCCGCTCGTTCATCCTGCACCAGATCCCGAGCGGGATCCTGCATCCCGGAGTGCGCTGCGCCATCGGCAACGGCGTGGTGCTGGACCCCGACACCTTGTTCACCGAGATCGATGAGCTCGTAAGGGACGGGATCGATGTGGAAGGGCGTCTGTACGTGAGCGATCGCGCGCACCTCGTCCTTCCGTATCACAAGCTCGTCGACGCCGAGAGCGCCGCCAGTCGCGAGATAGGCACGACGGGACGCGGAATCGGACCGGCGTACGAGGACAAGGTCGCTCGCCGCGGCATAAGAGTGCAGGATCTGCGGCACCCGGAGCGGCTACGGGATCTGGTCGAGCGGGGCGCGGAATTCGCCGACGCCCGGCTTGCGGTGTCGGGCACGAGCCGTCGCGCCGATGCCGCGGCGACGCTCGAGATGCTCGAGCGCCTCGCGCCGCGGCTGCTTCCCCTTGCAGATGATGTCGGCCTCGCTATCCACCGGGCGCGCGCTGCCGGCGCGGCGATTCTGCTGGAGGGTGCGCAGGGCTCGCTGCTCGATGTAGATCATGGCACCTATCCGTTTGTCACCTCCAGCAACACCACCGCCGGCGGAGCGGCAGTTGGTGCCGGCATCGCCCCGTCCGCCATCGATGCGATAGTGGGTGTGGTGAAAGCGTACACGACCCGTGTCGGCAACGGTCCGCTGCCTACCGAGCTGGATGAGCCGCTCGCGTCCGAGATGCGGCGGCTCGGCGCGGAGTTCGGTGCCACCACCGGACGGCCGCGGCGCTGCGGCTGGTTCGACGCCGTGGTGGTGCGCTATGCCGCACGAGTCAATGGGCTGAGCGGGCTTGCGGTTACCAAGTTGGATGTGCTCGACACGCTCGAGCGCCTGGCGATCTGTACCGGCTACGAGGACGATGGCGAGACCTACACCGAGTTCCCTGGTGACCTCGTGTTGCTGGACCGCGTGGTGCCGCGCTACGAGTGGCTGGACGGCTGGCAGAGCTCCACCGCTGAGGCACGACGCATTGAGGACCTTCCCTCGCAGGCGCGACGCTATCTCGATCGCATCGAGGAGCTTGCCGAGACGCCAGTGGTGTACATCAGTGTGGGCACTCGTCGCGATCAGATCATCGCGCTCACCTGACGCTGCGAGGGGCGCGTCTGCCCTCCGCCATCCGCGGAGTGTAGATTCACTGACACTGCGCACGGCGCTCCAGCCGTGCGCCGGTGGTCACCGACTCCGACACTCATGACGAGTACGACCAGCAGCCATCCCGACGTGATGGAAAAGCTCGTGGCGCTGTGCAAGCGTCGCGGTTTCATCTTCCAGTCGTCCGAAATCTATGGAGGGACCGGCTCGGTATGGGATTACGGCCCGTTGGGCGTGGAGCTGAAGAAGAACCTCAAGGATTGCTGGTGGCACGCCATGGTGCGTGCCCGCGACGATATCGAAGGCCTGGACGCGGCGATCCTGATGCATCCGCGCGTATGGGAGGCGAGCGGGCACGTCAGCGGTTTTGTCGATCCGCTGGTGGACTGTCGCGCATGCAAGGCGCGCTTTCGGGCCGACCAGCTCGCGGACGCCCGCTGTCCGCTCAAGCCCAGTAAGCGTGCCGGCGAGCACGAGGCGTGCAGTCTCACCGAGCCGCGGCAGTTCAATCTCATGTTCAAGACTTTCATGGGACCCGTGGAGGAAACCGCGGCGGTAGTCTACTTGCGACCGGAAACCGCGCAGGGGATCTATGTGAACTTCGTGAACGTGCAGCAGTCCACCCGACAGAAGGTGCCGTTCGGCATAGCCCAGATCGGCAAGGCGTTCCGCAACGAGATCACGCCGGGCAACTTCATTTTCCGCACGCGCGAGTTCGAGCAGATGGAGATGCAGTTCTTCGTCGAGCCTGGTTCTGACATGGACTGGTTCGAGCGCTGGAAGGAAGAGCGCATTGTGTGGCACCGAAGCATCGGCCTGGAGGCCGACCGCCTGCGATTTCACGAGCACACCCCGGAGGAGCTGGCGCACTACGCGCGCGCGGCGGTGGATGTGCAGTACGACTTCGGCGGCACGCTCGGCTTTCAGGAGATCGAGGGAGTGCACAACCGTGGTGATTTCGATCTGTCGCGACACCAGGAGTACTCGGGCAAGAGGCTGGACTACTTCGATCAGCCGAACAATCGCCGCTTCGTTCCCTATGTGATCGAGACGTCGGTGGGCGCGGACCGCACTCTGCTGGCGATCCTCGTGAACGCCTATCGCGAGGAGAGCGTGGCAGGGGAAGAGGAGGGACGCACCTTGCTGGCGCTTGACCCTTCACTCGCCCCCATCAAGGCGGGTGTCTTCCCGTTGGTGAAAAAGGACGGCATGCCGGAGATGGCGATGCGCATGGCGGCTGATTTGCGTCGACGCTTCGCCGTGTTCTACGATGAATCCGGCGCGATCGGGCGTCGCTATCGGAGGCAGGATGAGGTGGGCACACCGTTCTGTATCACCGTGGACGGTCAGTCGAGCGCCGACGGGACAGTGACGGTGCGTGACCGCGACACGCTTGAACAACAGCGCATTGCCGCCGACGCTGTAGCCGAGATGCTCGCGCAACGACTGCGCGCATGACGACACGCGGCTGGTGTCGCGTCACCGATGTGGGGCGGTGTGGAAAGTGGTGGTGGAGGAATGATGTCCGTACGTGATGGTGCCGTAGCGAACTGGGATGCGGTGCGGGAGGAAGTGCTGATGCACCTCCAGCGGCTGATCCGGTTCCCCACGGTCAACCCGCCGGGCAACGAGCTGGCCCTTGCCACCTATCTGCACGAGGTGCTCACCGGCGCCGGCATAGGCTCCACTCTGCTGGAGCCGGCCCCTGAACGGGGCACGGTGGTGGCACGTCTTCGGGGCAGCGGCGAGCATGGCCCGGTGATACTGATGGCCCACATGGACGTGGTGGGCGTGGAGCCGACTCGCTGGACGCATGATCCGTTCGCAGGGGAAGTGCATGATGGCTTCCTCTATGGGCGCGGCGCGATTGACGATAAGGGGATGCTCGCCGCCAACCTCATGACCATGTTGCTCCTGCGGCGCTGGTTGGATGCCGGTGGCGGGCCGCTCACGCGCGATGTGATCTTCGTCGCTACCGCGGACGAGGAGACCGGAGGTCCGTGGGGGATCGACTGGCTGATCGCCAGTCACCCCGAGATGATTCGCGCCGAGTTCGCCATCAACGAGGGTGGACGCACCCGGATCATTGACGGGAAGCCGCTTTACGCGGCAGTGCAGACCACGGAGAAGGTGTCGCACGTGATCGAGCTGTCGGCACGCGGCACCAGCGGACACGCGTCCATTCCCTTGCCGGACAACCCGCTGATCCATCTGGGGCGTGCGCTGGCGGCGATCGGCGGACATCACGAGCCGGTCCAGCTGAACGCTACCACCCGTGAGTTCTTCGGAAGGCTTGGCACTGTATGGCCGGAGGAAGCCGAGCGACGCGCCATGCTGGACGTCGCGTCGGACGACCACGCCTTTGTGGAGCGGGGAGCACGCGTGCTGGCCCGGCTACCGGTGATGAGCGCTCTCCTCCGCAACTCCATCTCGCCGACAATGCTCAGCGGGGGAGTACAGGTGAATGTGATCCCTGCCGAGGCGCGGGCGACGCTCAACGTTCGCACGCTGCCAGGAGAGCGGATCGACGATTTGGTCGACCGGCTCCAGTTGCTGATCGCGGATCCCCGGGTTGAACTGAAAAAGCTTGGTGATCCGGCGTACGATCCGCCTGCCTCGTCCTTCGAGTCGCCGTTGTTCGAGGCGCTCGTCGCCACCGCCGGCGACTTGCTTCCCGGACTGCTCGTTGTGCCGTACATGAGCACGGGAGCAACCGACAGCGCGGTGATGCGCGACTTCGGCGTGCAGTGCTACGGCATCCTGCCGTTTCCGATGGACCAGGAGGACGAGAATCGCATGCACTCGCACGACGAGCGCATTTCCGTGGACTCGCTGCTATTCGGCACGCGCTTCCTCTTCAGCGCGGTTCGAAGGGTGGCTTCGTGACCACCAGAAGGGTGGCGCTCGTGACCGGCGCGTCGCGCGGCATCGGCCGTGCCGTCGCGATCAGGCTTGCCCGCAACTTCGACATCGTCGCACTGGCGCGCGACGCCGCGGCGCTGAATTCGCTGGCGGAAGACATCGATCGCAGTGGCGGACGGTGTCGTGCTGTCACCGCGGACCTGCGCGAGGCCGCGGCCGTGCGTGAGGCGCTGGATGGCATCGAAGCGGACGTCCTCGTCAACAATGCCGGCGTCGCCACCATGCGGCCTTTTCTGGAGCTGTCCGACGACGACTGGCACAGGATGGTGGATGTCAACCTGAACGCTCTCTATCACGTGACCCGAGCAGTTCTGCCCGGCATGGTCGAACGAAAAGGTGGCGATGTGATCGTGGTAGGGTCGCTGGCCGGGCGAAACGCCTTTGTCGGCGGTACGTGTTACGCCGCCACCAAGCATGCCGTGATGGGGTTTGTGGAGTCGCTCATGCTGGAGGTGCGGCCGCACGGGATTCGCGTGGCCGTGGTGATGCCCGGGTCGGTGGCCACGGAGCTGTTCCGGGCCGGCACTGACACCAGTTGGATGATGCGCCCCGAGGCAGTGGCCGAGGCAGTAGCGCAGGTTGTGGAGGCACCGCGCGAGGTACTGATGGCGCGCGTCGAGCTGCGCGTCACGTCCCCGCCACAACGCACATGAGAACGTGAGATGCCGCGCGAGACGACTGGCATCGAGCCGGCACTGGCCGATATCTTCCGGCCCGTGACTGATCAACGACAACGTCCCCCGTTGGCCGTGGGGGAGGTCGCTGTCCGGGAGTTGATGGTCGTGCGCGAGATCGCGCACGCATTCCTGACGGCGGAACGACTGGAGGATGCGCTGGAGTTCGCCCTGGCGAGCGTGACACCGCTGGTCGGTGCCTCCTTCGCCTCCGTGTTCCTGATGGAGGACTCGGGTGATCTGCTGCGACTTGCGGCTTCTTACAATTGGCCGGACCGGTTCCAGCCGTTCCTGGGCGAGATGCGCGTGCGGTTGGGACGGGGTCCGAGCGGGGAGGCCGCTGCGACACGACGGGCCGTCTATGTCCGTGATGTGTTCGCAAGCCCTGAGCTGGCGGAGTGGCAGGAGGTGGCGCGCGAGCTCGGATTTCGATCGCTCGTGGCACTTCCTCTCCAGACTCAGCGGAACGTGTTCGGCGCCATCACCTTCTACTTTGATGATCCCGGCAGGTTCGCCGGGGAGGAGGACGAGTTGCTCCGCATCGTCGCCGACCAGGTCGCAGCATCGGCGGACAGGGCCGCCCTCATCGATGAACTGCGGAGGGCGAACGCGACGCTCACCGAAACCAACTCCGAGTTGGAACGGCAGTACTCCGCGGCGGTCGAGGCGCGCCAGCTAAAGGAGGAATTTCTCTCCAATATCTCACATGAGCTGCGCACGCCGCTCACATCGGTACTCGGCTACATCTACCTCCTCCAGGAGGGGATGAGCGGTCCGATCACCGCGGAGCAGCGACATACGCTTGCGCAAGTCACTTCGTCGAGCGAGCACCTGCTGGGGTTGATCGAGGATCTGCTGGAGCTCACCGCGCTCAAGCGCGGGGACTATCGAATCGTCCTCGAGGACTTCGACGTTCGCGATGTGGTAGGCGAATCCATTGCGGGCGTACACAGACCACCGAGCGCGCTGGAGCTGGTGGTCGATCTTCCCCCCGAGCCGTGCAACATGCGCAGTGACCGTGGCAAGGTGATGAAGGTGCTGGTCAACCTCATTGCCAACGCCTACAAGTTCACCGCGGACGGCGAGGTACGTGTGTCCATGCAATGCGGTCGCGGGCTCGTCCGTCTTCGCGTCAGCGATACTGGTATCGGCATCCCTCCCGACGCCCACCAGCTCGTCTTCGAGGAGTTCCGCCAGCTTGACGGATCGCCCACCCGTCGTTACAGCGGATCGGGACTCGGGCTTTCCCTGGCCCGCCACCTGGCCCGTCTGCTCGGCGGAGACGTCGTGCTGGCTTCCAGGCCGGGCAGAGGGTCGGAGTTCACCGCCGAGCTTCCGCTCCACTACACTCAGCGGGGGGATGGCGATAAGATTCGCGAGTCAGGGCGTGATTCCCGCTCAGCCGAGGCGACATGATTCAGGAGACATTGACCTCTCTCGCCCCAGAGGAGGTGCTGGCAGCGGCGAAGGTGTTCTTCACACGACGCAATCCGATCTACGCCGCTTTCCTGGAGAAGGAAGGGCCGAACTACCTGACATTCCGGGGTCAGGGCGGAGAGGAGCTCGTGATTGCGGTGGAGCCTGCTGAACACGGCACGTCGGTGCGCGGTTCCACTTACCTTTTCGACATGCAGGTGAGTCGTTTCTTCACCACGCTGCGGCCGGCGGTGGCGCCGGATGGGATGACCGCGTGAGCGCCGCCTTCGTGGCCACCCTGCGGGCGCGTCGCGACGCCGTCAGCATAGCACCCGAGGGGACGCAGGCGATCGGCGTACGCGTGCAGATCCCGGAGATGTGGGACGTGGTGCTGATCAGGGCGACAGCTGGCGAATCCGTGATGGCGGTGAAGCTGGCGGCCTTGCAGGCCCTCAAACCCGACGCCGATCCCGAACTGTACGTCATGAAGCTGCGTGGATTCGAGGTGCTGGATGAATCCGTGGCTCTCACTGCCGCTGGCGTCATCGACGGCTCGACCTTTCTTCTCACCCACCGCCGGCGCCGTCCAGTACGCTGACCAACCAGCCACCACGCGCTGCCGGTCCCTGACTCCGTGTGACCACCGCGTTCATCTCGCACGCCGACTGCGGACGGCACGACACCGGTTGGCATCACCCTGAACACGTCGGCCGCATTCGCGCGATCACTTCGTCGCTTCGTGACGACTGGGAGCTGTTCGGTCTTCTCGCGCATGCGGAGGCTCGTCACGCCACGCCCGGGGAGCTCGCCCTCGTACACGATTCCCGCTACATCGATCGGGTGACGTCGCTGGTCGCGGCCGGAGGCGGCCGGCTCGATCCCGACACGATCGTAAGCGAGGGCTCGCTCGACGCCGCGCTCGCCGGCGCTGGAGCAGTACTCGACGCGGTGGACATGGCGTTCGATGGTCGGGCGCTGCGATCGTTCTGCGCCGTTCGTCCTCCCGGTCACCACGCCGTTCGCGATCGAGCCATGGGTTTCTGCCTGTTTGGCAACGTTGCCATTGCTGCGCATTACGCCCGCACCCGGCACGATGTCGAGCGAGTTCTCATCGTGGACTGGGACGTGCACCACGGCAACGGGACGCAGGTGCTTGTGGAAGAGGAGCCCGATATTCGTTTCGTGTCGATGCACCAGTGGCCCTGGTACCCGGGAACGGGTGCGTGGGACGAACGCGGCGTCGGTAACATCTGGAACATCCCTCTGCCTCCGGCGCTCCCACCGAAGCGCTATCTGGATGAGTTGCGTCGCGGAGTGGAAGCCGCGACCACGGCCTTCCTTCCCGATCTCGTGTTGCTGTCGTCCGGCTTCGACTCGCTGCTCGGCGACCCGCTGGGCGGGTTCACCCTCGAATCCGACCATGTCGCGGAACTCACCCGCTGGATTGTCGAGGGTGCCGAGAGCTGGTGCGGCGGACGTTTGGTGAGCGTGCTGGAGGGCGGTTACAACACCGATACTCTCGGCGCAGCTTGCGTCAGCCACATCAGAGCGCTGCTCTGACCCCGCTGGCCCGTTCGGGGGGCATGGCGCCTCCTGGCCCATGGCGCCCCCCTCTGGGCCAGCTATGTTTGGGGGTAATGAGCGCCTCCCCGCGCCGGCCGTCCTCCAGCGCGTCCCCCAACCCACCCGTACCCGCCGTACTGCGGCTCGTGCAGCAGGCCGTGCTCGGGCGCTGGCGGGCCACTAGCGAAGACCTGTACCGGGAGATGGTGCGCCTCACCTCCCTGACGGCGGAATCCGAAGTGGTTGTCTCGGGCTGTGGCGACGGCGCCGTTACGCAGTGGCTGGCGCTCCGTACCGGGGCTGCCGTGGCCGGTGTAGATCCCGATGCGGAGAGCATTGCTTTGGCGGAGGATCGGGCCCGAGAGCTGGCTCTCACCAAGCCCATTCATTACGAAACAGCCGCGCTCGATGACCTTCCGCACGCCGACGCCGTGTTCGACGTGGGCGTTGGGGAGCCGGCGCTGTCCGCTGCCTTGGATCCGGAGCGGGCCATAGCAGAGCTGGCGCGCGTGGTCAAGCCCATGGGTTGGGTGGTGCTGTGGCAGCCCACGTGGTCATCCGAGACTCCCGTTGAAACGCGCGAGCCAATCGTGCAGCGGCTCGGACTTCGTCCGCACTTGCTGGTGGAGTGGAAGCAGATGCTGCGCAATGCCGGGGTGGTGGAGATTCAGGTGCAGGACTGGACGGACGGCGCCCCCGGGGGGAGCGGGAGCCGCAGCACCGGGCCGGTCGAGGTCCCCCTCCTCGGTTGGCGGCAAAAGGCTCAGATAGTGGCGGATGCAATACGGCGCCTGGGCTGGCGGCAGGCCCGGGCGGCATTACGCCGCGAATCCGAGCTACTGCACGACCTCAGCCGGGAGCGGGCGATCGGGTTCCAGCTCATGGGAGGGGTAAAATGGCAGCTCGATCAGGAAGGGACGCGGTGACGGATTCAGGTTGCTGGGCCCGTATTCGAGGCGTCATTCTTCATGCCGGCGCGCGCGCCGGCCAACCACAGCCTCACCCGACCGACAACGGGGTCACGACATTGATCGATGTTCTGTCCTGATTGCGGAACGTGGAACCGCGCCTCCGCGGCGACATGTACGCGGTGCACCGTGGATCTGCCGGATCTGGCGGATACGCCCACGGAGAAGCCTGAGGAGGAGCTGCTTGCGGTGCGAGCATCCACCGGAGGGCGATACCGCGTCCATCGCCGCCTGGCGACGGGAGGCATGGCGAACGTCTATCTGGGCACTCAGGGTGAGCTCGGACGGCCGGTGGTGATCAAAGTGCTGCTCCCGCAGCTCGCCCGCGACGAGGAGATGCGCGAGCGCTTCAGGCGCGAAGCCGAGGCAGCGTCCCATCTCGTACACCCGCACATCGCGGGAATTCTCGACTACGGGATCATCGACCACACGGTTTTTCTGGTGCTTCCGTACCTGAGCGGCGGATCGATGGCCGATCTGCTGGCTCGCGATCGCACGGTGCGGCCGGAGCTGGCGGCCACAGTGGCAGCACAGGTTTCCGTAGCTCTGGACTTCGCCGCGCGTCGCGGAATCGTTCACCGCGACATCAAGCCCGACAACATTCTCTTCGATGACGATGGGCATGCGCTCGTGACCGACTTCGGAATCGCCACGGCACGCTTTCACAACCGGCTCACCGCCACCGGCCGGGCAATGGGGACGCCACACTACATGTCTCCCGAACAGGCCATGGGCAAGCTGGTGGACGGTCGGAGCGACATCTATGCGGTGGGTGTGCTGCTCTACGAGATGCTGGTCGGGTTTCCGCCGTTCGATGGAGCCGATCCGTACTCGATTGGCTACAAGCACGTCCACGAGCAGGCAACGCCGCCGGAGGTGGTGGACTCCCATACTCCTCCCGCTCTCGGGGCGATCACGATGCGCTGTCTCGCCAAGGCGCCGGGCGAGCGCTACCAGCGGGGTAATGATCTGGCCGACGCACTGATCGGTTATCTTTCCCACCAGGATGACGCCGCCTCATTCCGGAGTGCGTGGATCTCCCGACGACTCGGAATAACACCCGTAACGCGATGAAGCTCAGCCACGACCTGCTCACCGTTCGCACGCGACACCCATTCACCATCGCGCGCGGCGGATCGAGCGAGTGGCGTGTGGTGTGGGTGCGAATCACGGATGGCGATGGACTCGAGGGTTGGGGCGAGGCGGCACCGAGCCGCTATTATGGCGAAACCGTCGAAACGGTCTCGGCCGTAATGCGCGAACTCGCGCCAATCGTCGAGCGTTACGATCCCTGGGCTATCGAGCCCCTGGAAGCGGAAATGGCGCGCGTGGTGCACCACAACGGCGCGGCGCGGAGTGCGGTGAGCGCGGCGCTGCACGATCTTCTCGGCAAGCGACTGGGTGCGCCAGTCTACCGCACCTGGGGACTCGATCCGGCCACCGCGCCGCGCACCAGTTTCACGATCGGGATCGGCGACCGGGATGAGTTGCGGCGCAAGGTGGCCGAAGCTTCGGACTATCCGATACTCAAGGTCAAGCTCGGTACCGATCGCGACGAGGAGATAATCCGTACCGTGCGCGAAAGTGCGCCCGACAAGGTGATCCGCATCGACGCCAACGCCGCCTGGACGGCCAAACAGGCGCTCGCCCGCGTGGAGATGCTCGCGGGCCAGGGCGTGGAGTTCGTGGAGCAACCGCTTCCGGGGCCGGACATCGAGGGCATGCGCTTCGTTCGCGAGCGTTCGCCGCTGCCGATCATCGCCGACGAGTCCTGCGTGGTGGCTGCGGACATCCCGCGGCTGGCGGGTGCGGTGGATGGAATCAACATCAAGCTTGCGAAGTGCGGTGGACTGACGGAAGCGCGTTCCATGATCGCGACCGCGCGCGCGCACGGCATGCTGGTGATGATGGGCTGCATGATCGAAACGAGTCTCGGTATCACTGCTGCCGCGCAGCTCGCGCCGCTGCTCGACTATGCGGATCTCGATGGCGCGGCGCTCCTCGCCAACGATCCGTTCGTCGGGGCCACGATTACCGGGGGCGTCATCACCCTGCCTCCTTCCTCCGAGTCGGGGCTGGGCGTTCGACGGGCATGACGGCGCGGCGGTACGTAGAAGTCGCGCTCCCGCTTCCGCTGTTCCGCACGTTCACCTATGCCGTTGACACCGAACCAGCGCATGCTCTGCTACCTGGTTCGCGCGTGCTGGTGGAGGTGCGCAACCGGCGGCGCATAGGTTTCTGTATGGGCGACGCGAGCGATCCTGGTTCCCGAATGATTCGCCCGATACTCGACGTGCCTGACGCCGAGCCCGCTCTCACGCCGGGGGTGTTGCGGCTGTGCCGCTGGCTCGCCGGCTACTACGTGGCACCAATCGGCCTGGTGTTGAGAGCGGCGGTGCCGGCGCTGCTCACTGGCGCCGGCGCGCCGCGGCCGGAGCAACGTACACGGCGCGTGGCTTCGCTCACACGCGAGCTGCCGTCGC
>CAYXRS010000096.1:0-12637 GCA_964467195.1 uncultured Gemmatimonadaceae bacterium | reverse complement strand
CCTGCGCTACTGGGTGCTGGACATGCACGTGGATGGATTTCGTTTCGATCTCGCGCCAGTGCTCGCCCGCGAGCTCTACGAGGTCAACAGGCTCGGCACCTTCTTCGACATCATCCAGCAGGACCCCGTGCTGTCGCAGGTGAAGCTGATCGCAGAGCCATGGGATGTAGGCCCGGGCGGCTATCAGGTGGGCAACTTCCCTGTTGGCTGGGCTGAATGGAACGACAAGTACCGCGATGGCATCCGCAGCGTATGGCGTGGCGACAACGGAAAGGTGGGCGAACTGGCTTTTCGCCTTGCCGGGAGCAGCGATATCTACCAGTGGACGGGCAGAAAGGCGTACGCCAGTGTGAACTTCGTGACGGCTCACGACGGATTCACCCTCCATGACCTGGTCAGCTACGAGCGGAAGCACAACGAGGCAAACGGGGAGCACAATCGCGACGGGCATGACAACAACGTGAGCCGCAACTGGGGAGTCGAGGGTCCCACGGACGATCCCAGGATCCTCGAGCTGCGTGACCGCGCCAGGCGAAATCTCCTGGCCACCCTTGCCTTCTCACAGGGCGTGCCGATGCTGTCGCATGGCGATGAGATCGGCCGCACGCAGGGGGGCAACAACAACGCCTACTGTCAGGACAACGAGATCACCTGGCTGGATTGGGAGCTGGACGACCGTCGTCGCGAGCTGCTCTCTTTCGTACAGCGGATCTTCGCGGTGCGGCACGCGAATACGGTGCTGCGGCGGCGTGCCTTCTTCCATGGCCGCGCCGAGTCTTCGGGTCTCAAGGACATTGCGTGGTATCGTCCCGATGGCCGCGAGATGACCGAGCCGGACTGGCACGATACCGGCAGTCATTCCCTGGCAATGTTCATCAATGGCGAATCGGCCGACGAGACGGATGACCGTGGGCGGCCCATTCGTGGCGACTCGCTGCTCCTGCTGCTGCACAACGGAGCGAAGCAGCAGTTCTTCACCTTCCCCGGCGTTTTCGACAGCGGCAGCTGGGTGCAAGTGGTGAATACAGCCACCTTGGCGAGCGCACGCGAGATCAAGGGGAAGGGCCTCACTCTCGCGCCTTACTCATTGGTACTGCTGCGACACGCGCCTCCCCGCGAGCACGATCGCCGAAGCGCCGAAGGAGCGAAGGATGACGGATAAACGAACTGCGGGAACGCGAGAGCGCCGGCCGAAGAAGACGGCCGATGACGATACCAGCCGTCCCTCGGCTGCGGACGTACGGCGGCTGCTCGAAGGGCGCCACGGCAATCCGCACGGAGTGCTCGGCGCCCACCCGGCGCGACGCGATGGCGCCGACGGCGTGGTATTGCGTGCCTGGCATCCCGATGCGCAGCGCGCCGAGGCGCTCGTGCATGGCGCTTCGTCGCTGACGCTGGAGCGCCAGTCCGACGGATTGTTCGAGGGATTTCTTCGCGGTGCAACCATGCCGCTGCGATACCGTCTGCGCTTTCATTTCGGCGATGGCAACAGCTGGGAACGTGGTGATCCATATCGCTTCCTTCCCACGATCGGAGAAGTGGATCTGCACCTTTTGGGCGAGGGTACGCATCGAAGGCTCTGGGAGATCATGGGTGCCCACCCGCGGACGGTCGACGGAGAGACTGGCGTGTCCTTCGCGGTGTGGGCGCCCAACGCGAGCACCGTGTCGGTGATCGGCGATTTCTGTCGGTGGGACGGTCGTATCTATCCGATGCGCAGCCTTGGGGTTTCCGGCGCCTGGGAGCTGTTCATTCCCGACATCCCGACAGGTGCGCTCTACAAGTACGAGCTTCGCACCCGCGAAGGCCATGCACGCATCAAGACCGATCCGTTCGCCTTCGCAATGGAGCTGCCGCCGGCGCAGGCATCGAAGGTAGTGGCGCTCGATGACCATCAGTGGACCGATTCCGCATGGGTGAGTGAACGCGCCCGCCGGGATCACCCGCGCGAGCCGATGAACATCTACGAGGTGCATCTCGGCTCCTGGGCCCGTGTCCCTGAAGAGGGAGACCGCTGGCTGACCTACCGCGAGCTTGCGCCGCGTCTGGTCGATCACGTCACCCGATTCGGATTCAACTACGTGGAGCTGCTGCCGGTCAGCGAGCACCCGTTCTCGGGATCGTGGGGATACCAGGTCTCGGGGTACTTCGCTCCCACTGCCCGCTTCGGCACACCCGATGATTTCCGGTTTCTGGTGGACAGCTGCCATGGCGCCGGAATCGGCGTGATAATGGACTGGGTACCGGCGCACTTTCCCAAGGACGATTTCGCCCTCCGTCGCTTCGACGGCACCGCGCTGTATGAACATGAGGACCCACGCCTGGGCGAACACCCCGACTGGGGTACTCTCATCTTCAACTATGGGCGCGCCGAGGTGCGCAACTTCCTCATCGCCAATGCGCTGTATTGGATGCGCGAGTTTCACATCGACGGACTGCGCGTGGACGCGGTGGCGTCGATGCTCTATCTGGACTACAGCCGGAAGGCCGGCGAGTGGCTGCGCAACCGTCATGGCGGTCGCGAGAACATCGATGCGATTCAATTCCTGCGCGAGATGAATGAGGCGGTGCACGCCGAAGCTCCGGGATGCTTCACCGTTGCCGAGGAATCCACCGCGTGGCCGGGCGTCACCGCACCGACGAATACTGGTGGGCTCGGTTTCACCTTCAAGTGGAACATGGGGTGGATGCACGACACGCTCTCGTACTTCTCGCGCGACCCGCTGTACAGGGCATGGCACCAGGATCAGCTCACCTTCGCCATGATCTACGAGCACACCGAGCGATTCATCATGCCGTTGTCGCATGATGAAGTCGTGCACCTCAAGGGCTCACTGTTGTCGAAGATGCCGGGAGATGTCTGGCAGAAATTTGCCAACCTCCGTCTGCTGCTGACGTACATGTACATGCGGCCCGGCAAGAAGATGGTCTTCATGGGCACGGAGCTGGCGCCGTGGACGGAGTGGAACCATGACAGGAGCCTGGACTGGCACCTGGCCTTCGAGCCGCAGCACGGCGCGTTCGGCCACTTCATGCAGGAGCTGGGTCGGATTTACAGTGAGACACCGGCGCTCTGGCGGCGCGACCCGGACCCCGAGGGATTCGCCTGGGTGGACGTGGCGGACCGCGTCAATGCCGTGCTCAGCTTCCTGCGTCGCGACGGCGACCAGCACGTGCTCGTCGTGCTGAACTTCACGCCCGTGCCGCGGGAGAACTATCGGGTGGGCGTGCCGCAGAGGGGAAGCTACGTAGAGAGGTTCTCCAGCGATGATCCGCGGTTCGGCGGAAGCGGCTTCGAGACGCGGCAGCGAGCCGAGGCGGAGCCGTCGCCGTTCCACGGATTCGAGCAGTCGGTGCGGCTGGATCTCCCCCCGCTCGGCGCCATCGTCCTCGCACCGGAGGACGGCCCCAGCGGTTGAGGCCGGCCGAGCACATGGAGGAGAGGGAGGGAGGCGGTGGAGGCGCGCTGCGCGCGCTCGCGGAGCGGGCCGGCATCCTGCCCGAGTATCTCGATCAGACCGGGCGGCAGACGCGCACCACATCCGACGAGACGCGCGTCGCCCTGCTCGCAGCGATGGGCGTCGATGCGTCGGACGAACGAGCTGCCCGCGCCGCGTTCCAGCGATTCCAGGCCGAGGAAGCCGCGCGAATGCTCGA
The DNA here is from genome assembly GCA_964467195.1 of uncultured Gemmatimonadaceae bacterium. GTDB lineage: Bacteria > Gemmatimonadota > Gemmatimonadetes > Gemmatimonadales > Gemmatimonadaceae > CAYXRS01. Next base: position 8,980 of record CAYXRS010000096.1, on the reverse strand, counting down.
ACCGGTGTCGGTGCGCCGCTCCGGCGAGACGCCGGAGCGCATCGAAGCGCGACTTCCGGCCGGCGCGCCTCGCAGGGTGGAGTGGCACGCGGTGCTGGCGGACGAGAAGGGCGAAAGCCTCACGTTCCATGGCGAGGCCAGGAGTGAGAGTGGCCGCGCCATCATCGTCCTCCCCACGAAAGTGGAGAAGGGTTATCACACGGTCGATCTATCCCTCGACATCGGTTCCCGCGCGATCGCGTCGCAGCAGAAGCTGATCGTCGTTCCGCCGCGAGCGCCATCGGTCGACGATCTCGCCGGGAGACCCGGTTGTCGCTTCTTCGGCCACGTCGCAAACCTCTACACCGTCCGCGGTGATCGCGACTGGGGAGTTGGTGACCTCCGCGACCTCGGTGAGCTGGCCGAGTGGTGCGGTGAGCTGGGCGGCGCGTTCGTGGGAGTGAACCCGCTGCACGCGCTGCGGAACCGTGGACTGGACGTGAGCCCGTACAGTCCCATCAGCCGCCTGTATCGCAACTTCATCTACGTCGATATCGAGTCCGTGCCGGAGCTCGCCGAGTCCGCCGAGTGTCGAGCACTGCTCGAGCGGCGCGACGTTCGAGCCGCCATCGATCGCGCGCGAGCCGCCAGCCGGATCGACTACGAAACCGTGGCGGAGGTGAAGCGCACGCTGCTGCTCGCGCTCTTCCGCACCTTCCAGCACGCGCACCACGACACGGATTCGGCGCGCGGCCGCGCATTCCGCGATTGGGTGCACGAGGAGGGAGAGCCACTTCGCGCTTTCGCCACCTTCATGGCGCTGGATGAGCACTTCGGCAGCGAGCCGGGGGGCTGGACCGGATGGCCCGAGCCGTATCGAACGCCATCATCGCCGGAGGTAATCGCCTTCGCCCAGGCCAATCGCGGCGATCTGGACTTCCATGCGTGGGTGCAGTTCGAGCTCGACCGGCAGCTCGGTGTCGCGGCCGAACGAGCGCGCCGAGCCGGACTGGCAATCGGAATCTACCAGGACCTGGCGATAGGAACGGCTGGCTGGGGTAGCGACGTCTGGGCGTCGCCGCAGCTCTTTGCGTCCGGAGTGAGCATCGGCTCACCACCCGACAACTATTCCGCCGCGGGACAGGACTGGGGGCTGCCGCCGCTGAATCCGCTCGCGCTGCGCGCCAGCGCCTACGGTCACTGGATTTCTCTGCTGCACTCCGCCTTCGGGCACGCTGGTGCACTGCGCATCGATCACATCCTTGGCCTGTTCCGGCAGTTCTGGATCCCGCACGGTCGAAGCGGCGAAGACGGCGCCTACGTTCGCTTCCCGGCGGAGGATCTGCTCGGCATCCTCGCTCTCGAGGCGGAGCGCCATGGCGCGGTGGTGGTGGGTGAGGATCTCGGCACGGTTCCGCCGGAAGTCGGGCCGGCGCTCGAACGGTGGGGATTGCTCGCATCCAGAGTACTGTACTTCGAGCGCGATGAGCATGGCGCGTTCCATTCAGCGGATTCCTATCCGCGACTGGCGCTTGCCACCGCGAACACGCACGACATGGCTACTCTGGAGGGATTCTGGCAGGGCAGCGACATCGTGCTCCGGCGCGATGTGGGTCTCATCGAGAGCGACGCCGAGGCGGAGAGCGCGCGCAAGGAACGCAGCCACGCCCGCGCCGCGCTGATACGGCGACTGGTGGTGGAGGGAGTGCTCGGCGCCCACGAAAAAGTTGATGGCACCAGGCTTCGTGAGGCAGTGCACCAGTTTCTCGGTCGTACGTCGAGCGTTCTGGTGGGCCTGTCGCTGGACGACATCGCCGGCGAGATGGAGCCGGTGAACGTTCCGGGACTGAGCCAGGACCGTTATCCAAGCTGGTCGCGACGGTTGTCCCGCACTATCGGTGAGCTGCGCGATGACGCGGCGGCTCGTCGAATCGCGCGGTGTGAGAATCGCGATTCGCGACTCGCTGGTCACGAGATTCAGCGGGCACCAGGCACAGTGGCGCTTCAGCCGCACCCGAGCACGCCCGAATCCCGAGTCCAGAACACCGGACCGCGGACCTTTCGTTCCACCTGCCGCCTCCAGGTGAACGCCGAGCAAGCACTGGCGGATGTCCACCGCCTCGTCGACTACCTGGAGCGACTCGGCGTCTCGCATCTGTATCTGTCACCTGTGCTGCGTGCGCGAAGCGGCAGCACACATGGGTACGACGTTGCCGACTCCTCCACGCTGAACCCCGAGCTGGGAACGGACGAAGACTGGCGCGCGCTGTCGCGCGAGCTGCGGCGACGCGGCATGGGAATCCTGCTCGACATCGTGCCCAATCACATGGGTATAGGCAGCGAGAATCCGTACTGGACGGATGTGCTCACGCATGGTCAGGCAGCGCACTACGCGCACTGGTTCGATATCGACTGGGAACCTCCCCAGCGAGCGTTGCGCGGTCGCGTTCTCGTGCCGGTTCTTGGCGACGAGATTCACGAGGTGCTCGAGCGCGACGAGCTGGTGCTGGCGTGGACCGGCGATCGGATTACGGTGAGGTACTTCGAGCACGTATTTCCCATCGATCCTGCCACGGCCCCACGCGTGCTTCGGGTGGCCGCCGCGGACGTGATTAGCGATCCGAACGGTGCCGCCGCCCTGCAACAGGCGATCGCGGCCTTCGAGCGGATGCCCAACCGCAACCGAATCACGTTGCAGGGGAAGGTGGAGCGATACCGGCTGGCCGAAGAAGGCTGGCTGGCTCTCGCAGCGGCGATGTCGGCGCATCCGGCGGTGCGCGATGCCGTAACGCGGGCGATCGGAAGGGGAGAGTTCGCGCGAGGTGATGCCGGCCGCGCCCGACTGCTTTCCTTCCTCGATGCCCAGGCGTACCGTCTGTCCTTCTGGCGTCGTGCGGCGCGCGAGTGCAACTACCGTCGCTTCTTCGAGATCAACGAGCTTGCCGCGCTGCGCATGGAGGACCCCACTGTTTTTGGCGAACGCCATCGGCTGCTGCTCGGATGGATTGCCGACGGCCTGATCGATGGCCTCCGCATCGATCACGTGGATGGTCTGTATGATCCGCAGGGCTACCTGCATCGCCTTCGCCAGGCTGTGCACGAAAGACTGCCCCGGCGCGAGCAGCATTTCCCCATCTATGTGGAGAAGATCCTCAGTTCCGGAGAGCGGCTACCCGGCGACTGGCAGGTAGCGGGCACCACCGGCTACGAGTTCATGAACGATCTGGAATCCATCTTCATCGAGGCGGCAGGTGCCGCGGAGGTGGAGAAGGGGTATCGCCGGATCATCAGACTGCGCTCGCCAGGCGTGGACTTTCACGAGGTGGCACATCGCGGCAAGCTGCACCTTCTGCGCACGGCGCTGCGAGCGGATGTGTCTCGTCTCACATCTCTTCTCATCCCGCTCGCCCGTCGCAATCCCGATACGGCCACCTATTCGCGCGCGCAACTCACCGAAGGCATAGTCGAGATGATCGCCGCTCTGCCGGTCTACCGGACCTATGTGACCGGTGAGCAGGAGACGATCACTGAGCATGACCGCCGCTGGATCATGAGCGCGCTGGAACGCGCACGATCACGCGGAGCCGTTCCCGAGCCGGTGCTCCAGCTGATTGCCGACGTTTTCCTTCACCACGGTGAGCCGGAAGACATCGTTGCGCATGGGGAGCGCTTGAGATTCGTGATGCGCTTCCAGCAGACGAGCAGTCCGGCGACCGCGAAGGGTGTGGAGGATACCGCGCTCTACCGGTACGTGCCACTCGCGTCGCTCAACGAAGTGGGCGGAGAACCGTCACGTCCGCTCGATGGAGCCGTCGAACGACTGCACGAAGCCAACGCCGAGCGCGCTCAACTCTGGCCGGAAAACCTGCTGGCCGTCAGCACGCACGATACGAAGCGGAGCGCCGATGTTCGTGCGCGGCTCGATGTGCTCTCCGAGATACCCGAGCGATGGCTGCATGAGGTTGCCTCGTGGCGGCGTCGGGCTCGTCCCTTCCGGACACGCGTTCGCGATCGACCCGCTCCGGACGCTGCCGCCGAGTACCTGTTCTTCCAGAATCTGGTCGGCATCTGGCCGGCGCTGGATCCGGAAGCCTTTCCCGTGGCCGTTGTGCTGGCGGAAGTACGTGAACGCATGACCGCGTACGCTCTCAAGGCAGCGAGAGAGGCGAAGGCGCAGACTAGCTGGACGGATCCCAACAAGGAATGGGAGCAAGCTCTCGAGAACTACATCGAGCAGCTGTTCGATGTGGGAGTGGGAGGGGGAGGGGGAGGAGACGCTCGATCCAGCGTGCTGCACGGCGTGGCGCACCTTGCGCGCGAGATCGCGCTGCCTGGACTATGGAACGCGCTTTCGCGCCAGCTCGTGCAACTGACGGCTCCGGGAGTGCCGGACATCTTTCAGGGTGACGAGCTGTGGAACTTCTCTCTCGTGGATCCGGACAACCGGCGGCCGGTGGACTGGCGGCGTCGGGAGCGCTTGCTGGCGGAGCTGATGCCAGGCCAGGAGAGGGAGGGTGGCTGGGATACGAGCGGGGGGGATGCGGCAGGGGAGCGCGAGCTGACAGACAGCATTTGGGACGGACGAGCCAAACTCTACGTTACTCGTGTCGCGCTCGCCGCGCGCTTCCACGATCCACGGCTGTTTCAAACCGGCGCGTATCTGCCGCTCGCCGTCTCCGGCCCACACGCTCGGCACGTATTCGCCTTCGCGCGGGTATCAGATGGGAGCACTGCCGTGACCGTCGTTCCGCGACTGTCCCGCACGCTGACCGGAGGATCGGCACCGCCTGTGGGGGAGGGCGTGTGGGGGGAGACCGTCGTGCACCTGCCCGCCGAGTTTCCGCAGCATCTTCGGCCCCTGTGCGGCCGCGAGGCCGCAATCAGGCTCGAATCACGTGACCCGCGCACGTTGCGAGTGGGTCATCTACTGGCGAACTTTCCCGTTGCTTTGCTGGTGTCGAAGGCGTCGTAAACGGAAGGGCTGCAACGAGGTGCTTTCCTGGGCCGAGTACCGGGTATGGGGCACCCGCCAGGGGACGTCGTTCCTATCCGCTTCCGTCACAGGGGCCGGAGCCATTGGCCCCCTTTTTTCCAGGCATCGATGCCGACGGTATCACGGCGCGCCGAGCAAATTCCTGAAGACCACAAATGAAAAGGCCATCACCGATTCGAAAGCAGACCGTCGCGTACTTCTCGATGGAGATCTGCCTCGAGCAGGCGCTGCCCACTTACAGTGGCGGGCTTGGCGTGCTCGCAGGCGACACCTTGCGATCGGCTGCCGATCTGGGTGTGCCCATGGCTGCGGTCACCCTTCTGCATCGGAAAGGCTACTTCGAGCAGAGGCTTGATTCCACAGGCAACCAGACCGAACGGGCGGTCGACTGGACGCCCGAAGAACATCTCGAGGCGATGGATCTGGTGTGCGAGATCGAAATTGCCGGTCGGACAGTGCTGGTCCGGCCGTGGTGCTATCGGGTCCGCGGCATCAACGGTCATCACGTGCCGGTGTATCTCCTCGACACCGACGTTCCGGGCAACTTTGAATGGGATCGTCGCCTCACAGATAACCTCTACGGTGGCGACCGGCGCTACAGACTCTGCCAGGAAGTCGTGCTCGGCATGGGCGGCGCTGCAGTGCTGAAGGCCGTGGGACACGAAATAGGCGTCCAGTACCACATCAACGAGGGGCACGCCGCATTGCTCACGCTCACGCTGCTGGAGCGGCGGCTTGGTGATCGCCGACACTGGGATGTGACCGATGCCGATCTCGAGGGTGTGCGGCGCCACTGTGTTTTCACTACTCATACTCCTGTCGCCGCCGGGCACGATGTCTTTCCGGTGGAGCTGGTGCGCGAGATCCTGGGCGCCGAGCGCGCCGAGCTGCTGGAGGCTGCGCGCTGCCTCGACGGCGGATCGCTCAACATGACGCACCTGGCGTTGCGCCTGTCGCGATACGTCAACGGCGTGGCGATGAAGCACCGGGAGGTCTCGCGCGGGATGTTCCCTGACTATCCCGTCGATTCCGTCACGAACGGCGTGCACGCCACTACCTGGACGTCACAGCCCTTTCGCGATCTGTTCGACCGGCATGTTCCGGAGTGGCGCAGGGACAATCTCTACCTGCGTTATGCCATTAGTATCCCGCTCGAGGAGGTCCGTGCTACGCGCGCCCTGGTAAAGCGGGAGTTGTTGGAGGAGATCCAGCGCCGAACTGGCGACAAGCTGGATCCGGCCGCGTTCACCATCGGCTTCGCTCGACGCTCGACCCCGTACAAGCGTGCCGACCTGATCTTTACCGACATTGACAGGCTGCGTGACATTGCCAGGCGCGTGGGGCCTATCCAGATCGTCTTCGGGGGCAAGGCGCATCCGCACGACGGCGGCGGGAAGGCATTGATCCGCAGCATCTTCGCCGCCGCCGCCGAGCTGCGTGACGGAGTGCGGGTAGTGTACCTGGAGAACTACGAGATGGCATTGGCGCAGAAGCTAGTGCCGGGTGTCGACCTTTGGCTGAACAACCCGCTCAAGCCACTGGAAGCGTCGGGCACGAGCGGCATGAAAGCGGCGCTGAACGGGGTGCCGAGCCTGAGCGTGCTCGATGGGTGGTGGGTGGAGGGACATGTGGAGGGTGTGACTGGCTGGGCGATTGGTGATGGGCGGCCGTCACCCAACCAGCACGACGAAGCGGAAAGCATGTACGACAAGCTCGAGCGCGTCATCGTGCCGCTGTTCTACGGTCTTCCGTACGCCTACGCCGAGGTGATGCGCTACGCGATCGCGCTGAACGGATCCTTCTTCAATACTCAGCGCATGGTGTCGCAGTACGTGCACAACGCCTACTTTCCCGCCCGCAACGGGCATGAAGCACCGAGGCCGGTGGCGGCGCCACTGACGCGGTAGGAGCCACGGCGCGGAAACATTCACCCTCCCCCCTCTCCCCCCTCCCCCCTCCCTCCTCCCCCCTCCCTCCTCCCTCCAGTCTCGGGCGTCAATCGATGGGCTCGTTCATGGTGGTCGCCGCGTTGTTGGTCGCCGCCTCTCCCGTCCTCTCCCAGGTGGCGCGGGTGCCGAATCCGTCGGACTCGGCGCGGGCGTCGGCAGTGGCCGCGCTCGACAGCGTGATCGATGCGATCGTCACCGAGCAGATGCACCGCTGGCCGGTCACCGGTCTCGCTGTGGCCGTCCTGCACGAGGGCGAGCTGGTGGTTTCGCGCGGCTACGGTGTCGCCAACAGGGCTACTGGTGCGGCCGTCGATCCGGAGCGCACGCTTTTCCCTCTCGGATCGATCAGCAAGGTGTACACTACGGTGGCCGTGATGCAGCAGGTGGACGCCGGCCTGATCGACCTTGACGAGGATGTGAACGCCTACCTGCGTGCGTTTCGTCTGAACTCAGAGCCCGGGCGGCCCGTACGTGTGCGACATCTGCTGACGCATACCGGCGGGTTCATGCCGCGCTTCATTGGCTCGGCGGCTCGCGACCCAGGTGATGTAGAGTCGTTGGGTGAGTACCTGGCGAGGGCAATGCCACCGTTTCGCGATCCGCCCGGCGAGCTGTATCTGTACTCCGATCACGGCATGTCACTCGCAGGACATCTGGTGGAGCTGACATCCGGTCTGTCGTTCGCCCGCTACATGCGGGAGCGGGTGTTCGAGCCTCTCGGACTGGAGCGCGGCAGCTTCATCGCGCCACCGCGTGACCACCCCGATCTCGCGATCGGCTATGAGTACGACTATGGCCGGAGGTCGTACCGCGAAGCGACGGAAGCCTATGTGCGTGTAGTGCCGGCGGGGGCGGTGTTCTCCTCCGCGGCAGATGCTGCGCGCTTCCTGGGGGTCTGGCTGGACGGTGGAGCGTATGGTGGCCGGCGCATCCTCTCCGACAGTGCGTCGGAAGAGATGACGCGCCGCCAGTTCAGCAACCATCCGGCACTCGCCGCGACGGCGCTGGGGATGTACGAGTACGAGTACCGCGGCGATCGCGGTTTGCGCCACGGGGGCTGGATGCCTGGGCATACGTCGTTCATGGTGCTCATCCCGGACGCGCGTCTTGGGCTGTTCGTGGCGGCCAACTCCACCGAGACCCTGGAGCTTCGTCAGTCACTCACACGCGAGGTGGTCAGTCGTTTCGGACGCTTCGCGGCGGGGCCCACGGTGCATGCCGATGTGCCAAACGAAGTGCTTCGTCGGCTGACCGGCAGCTACCGGCAAGTCGAGTTCGCCGACGCGGGCTTCGAGAGAGTGGGCCATCTGCTGGTGGCGCGCCGGCTCGCAGTGATTCTGGACGACGATAGTGCGTTGAGGCTTACTGGTACGCTCGATGGTCCAACGACCCTCCGGCCATTATCGAGCACCGTTTTCCATCGCGAGGATGGCATGGGGAATGTGGTTTTCGTGCTCGACGAGGATGGTGATGCCGTTCGCCTCATGGCGGGGCTGGACCTGTTCGACCGCGTACCGGGCATTGAGGGGCCGGTCATCCGGATCACCGCGATCGTCAGCCTGTTTCTCTTCGCGTCCGCCTGCCTCATCTGGCCCCTTGCCGCCATCGCCCGGCGCGTCGTCCGCCGCCGCCGCGAGATGAAGGGAGGAGTGCTTCCTTCGCTGTCGCTCGTCATAGCCGGTGCCGTGTGCGCGTCGTACCTGACGGTTACAGGCGCACTCGTGCATGCCGTGGCATTCACCGACACTCACGACCTGGCGTTCGGCCTGCCGCCGGCTCTCGCGGTCGCGTTGCGGCTGCTTCACCCGGCAATGCTGCTCACGCTCGTACTTCCGGTGCTGTGCGTGGTGGCGTGGCGTCAGCGCTTCTGGGCGGCACCCATGCGACTGCACTACACCGCGGTCGCCGTTGCGGCGTTGGTGTTCGTACCGCTGCTTTTCCACCTTGGGGTGCCTGCGTACGGCGACCGGTCGAGTTCCGTCGTTCAAGGGTTCAAGGGGTCAGAGTCGTTGATCTCAAGGGGTCAGAGTCGTTGAATTTCAACGACTCTGACCCCTTA
>CAYXRS010000095.1:0-12683 GCA_964467195.1 uncultured Gemmatimonadaceae bacterium | reverse complement strand
GACCCCGAGCGCGCGCCGATTCCCGCGACCGCAGCCACGCTGCCGGCCGGGGCACAGATGACAGTCGCGCTGGACCAGGAACTTGGCACCCAGCAGAGCCGCGAGGGGGACCAGTTCTCGGCAACGCTTACACACGCCATCGTGGCGCAGAATGGTGAGACGGTGGTGCCGTCGGGCGCCAAGGTGCATGGACGCGTGACCGCCGTGCAGAGCTCTTCCAGAGTGGGCGAGCAGGCCTTCATCCGCCTCGATTTCGACAGCCTCACCTACCAGGGTCGCAGGCACGATCTGGCGGCGCGAGTGCAGGAGACGAGACTCGAGGAGCGCGGCGCGGGTCGTGACGAGACCCTTCGGGCCGCTGGCGTGGGTGCCGCTGCCGGCGCCGTTCTGGGTGCGGTTCTCAGTGGCGGTGACTTGCGTGGAATCCTCACCGGCGCCGCAGCTGGCGCGGCCGCGGGAACGGTGATCTCGCTCGGAACCGGAGATGTGGAAGGCGTGCTTCCGCGCGGAACGCAACTACGCCTGGAGACCACACAGCAGATCTCGATGCTATAGCGCTGGCATACACACCCCAAACTCAGGCCGCCGTACGCAACCGGGATCCGATCGGAGCGTGCGGCGGCCGGTTTCGCGCCGGAGCGTTGTCAGCTCGTCAGTGGTCGCGCATCACGACTGGCGGTGATAGCTTCCTGCGATGCGGGAAGCCAACCGTACAGACGACCGCTTCATGTACTTCCTTCTTCGACTGCTCCTGAACGCCGCGGCGCTCTGGGTCGCGGTGAGCATCGTGCCCGGTGTGGAGTACGCGGGACGCGTACTCCCCTTCCTCGGCGTGGCGTTGGTGTTCGGGATCCTGAACGCCTTCGTGCGTCCGATCCTGCTGATGCTCTCGTTGCCGATAGTGTTGCTCACGCTGGGCCTCTTCACCCTAGTCGTCAACGCGCTGCTGCTCTGGCTGACGGCGGCGGTGTCCGGTGCCATAGGTATCGATTTCCGAGTCACGGGCTTCATTCCGGCGTTCCTCGGTGCGCTCGTGGTCAGCCTCGTGAGCATGATTCTCACGTTGTTTGCCGGCCACCGGCCGCATCGACAGCGCTAACGCGGCGGCTCGCGGACCAGGGGAACGAACCGCACGGGGATCGTCCGCTGCTCCATCACCCCGTGTTCTGTCCGCTGGATCAGCATCATCTCCTGAACCCCCACCGCCACGCCCACCGGGATCACGAGTCGTCCATTCTCCGCCAGCTGCCCGATTAGCGCAGGGGGTACGTGATCCGGTGCCGCAGTGACCAGTATGGCATCGAAGGGAGCCTCCTCCGGCCACCCCGCGTACCCGTCGCCGGTGCGAACGCGAACTTCCTCATATCCCGTAGCGCGCAATACCTCGCGTGCCTGTTCGGCTAGTTCCGGAATGATTTCGATCGAGTACACTTCCGCGCCCAGTGCCGCGAGCACCGCAGCCTGGTAGCCCGATCCCGTTCCCACCTCGAGCACCTTGGCTCCTCTCGCCGGCGAAGCGAGCTCCGTCATATACGCCACTATGTAGGGTTGCGAAATCGTCTGCCCCGCGGCAATTGGGAGGGGGTGATCCCCGTAGGCGCGATGCTGGTGCTGCGCCGGCACGAAGCGATGTCTGGGTACGCTGCGCATGGCCTGGAGGACCGCGGCGTTGCTGATCCCGCGCGCTTCCAGCTGTTCGCGCACCATCCGTTCGCGCGCCTGCGCGAAGCCATCAGCTGCACGAGTTTGCTCCGCTGCCTCCTCGCGCGATAATTGACCGCACCCTGCCACCACCAGGATCAACAGCCACAAGCGGACTTCAGTGCCGTACCTCATCTCGGACCTCCGCCGACAACGTGTCAGTGGCTCACAGGCTGCAATCGCCGTGTCATCAGATTGTTCGGCACAGCGGCAGCTAGCGGGGCGGCGCAAACATCATCCACCTTTCAACACTGAGGATTACCGTCACGATGATCGCACGTTTCTGGCGAGGTGCCACCGACGCGGCGAATGCCGACGAATACGTGGACTACCTGGAGCAGACGGGACTCTCGGCCTACCGAAATACGCCCGGCAATCTGGGCGCATACGCGATGCGGCGCATCTCCGGTGACCGCGCCGAGTTCATCACCCTCAGCCTCTGGAGCTCCATGGATGCGATTCATCGGTTTGCCGGCGAGGACGCTGAGGCGGCGGTCTTCTACCCGGAAGATGATCGCTTCCTCGTGGAGCGCGACCTGCGCGTAAGTCACTTCGAGATCGTTTATGCTCAGCCGGGCGGGGAGGGCGGCGTAGAGCGCAACGGGTAGTCGGCCCGTGCACGCACCGCCACCTCCAGCTCGCGCATGATGGCGAGCACCAGATCCTCGCGCCAATGACGCGCCACTACCTGGACCCCGACCGGCAGACCGGCACTTCCCTGCTCGGTCTTTTGAAGTGTGCGTTCCACCAGGTCTCGGGATGGCGGCCGATCGCTTTCCTCTCCCGACCGCACGCGCGTGAGCGGCACCACACCCGCCGGCATGCCGAGCAGGTTGTACAGCATCGCATAACTACCGATGCTGGTCAGGTAATACGACGCTCCATGGCGCAGCGCGGGGTGAGCACTCGGCGGGCAGATCAGCGTGTCGATGCCGGCCTGATCCATCGCCTCGAGGAAGCGACGCCGATAGCGCGTACACTCCGCCACCTCTGACCAGTATTCCGAGGTGTTCATTCGCTGTAGCCCGCCAATGAAGCCGGCGAGCCTTCGCTGTCCGAAGATGCCCAGCACCCCGGTTATCGCCGCGCGCAGGGGAGAGCGCAGACTCGCCAGCCGCACGAGATCACCAATACGACGGTCGTGCCTCCCGCGGCCAAGCAGCATGCGCGCCCATCGCGCGCCATCGGCACCGAGCAAGTGGAAGTACAGACGTAGGGCTTGCTTTACGTCGGGAGGCGTGAACTCCACCACCTCCGCGCCGGCGTAGCGTAGCAGGTCCCCGGCATCGTGAACGGCGCGACGCAACGCCGGTGCCGGTGTCACCACACCATCGTCCACGTAAACACCGATGCGCATGCCGCGCACGCTTGCGGCGGAACCATCATCCCATGGAACAGGAGGGATCGTTTCATCGAAACGCTCCTGCCCCGGGGCCGCGAGGACCGACATCGCCAGGGCAAGATCCTCAACCGTTCGGGCCATCGGGCCCGGCTGGTCGACTATCGTTTCCTGACCGGGGAATAGCTCGTCACCGAATACCCCGCGTTTCGAGAGCCGGTTGCTGGTCGGTTTGAGCCCGAAGATTCCACAGTAGTGCGCGGGCACGCGGACGCTGCCACCAATGTCGCTGCCCAGCCCAAGCGGCGATCCCCCGCTGGCGATGATGGCTCCCTCACCACCGCTGCTCCCGCCCGGGCTTCGGTCAGGATCCCACGGGTTTTTCGTGCGACCATAGCAGGGGTTGTCGCTTTCGTAATAGACGAGCAGCTCCGGCACGTTCGTCTTGCCCAGCACGATCGCTCCAGCGTTCAAGAGCCGCTCCACTATGGGCGACGTGCGCTCCGCTCGGTGGTCACGCCGTCGCGCCAGACCAACAGTGGTGGGCGTGCCAGCGATGTCGAAGCATTCCTTGATCGTAACGGGCACGCCATGCAATGGGCCGAGTGGCTCACCGCGACGACGACGCTCATCGGCGGAGCGCGCCGCCGCACGTGCGGCGTCGAACATGGGGACGACCACGGCGTTGAGCTCGGGTTGCCCCGCCTCAATGCGGAGAATGTGCTCCTCCACCACTGCCGAAGCGGTTAGATCGCCGTTGCGGATTCGTCGCGCCAGCTCGGCAGCACCGGGCAAGGGAGCGCGCTGGGCAGATGCGGACCGATCGTGAACCATTGTCATCGCGAAACGCTCCCAGGGTTGCGGGAGTGCGGCAGCCACCGCCGCCTTCGTCGACGATGGCTTACCGGCGCCCGAACCGCCAGCGATCAGCCGACCCGATCGAGCAAGCTCAATGTAAGGTGCGCGCTCACCCCGAATGCCAGATGCCCCGCCAGCCCGCGCGCGTGCGCCTGCCATGGGAACGCTCGCGGGCCCTTGGTGAGACCGAGCAGCGGATTCGCAATCTCGTCGACCACCAGCCAGAAGCCCGATCCGAAACCAATGCCCTTCAGCCGGCCTGCCGCCGGCACACGGCGCCGCGCCAATGCATACGAGATCCCTGCTTCGGCGCCCAGCCACCAGTGAATCACCTGGCCGGCGCTCCGTAGCTGTCGCTTCGATACCCTCAGACCAGCAACGCGCGCCGCCTTCTCCGCGGCGATGACGTAGGCGGTCTTGCCACCGCGCACTCGTTCCTCTCGCCGCCTCGCGCGCGGATCCTGTCGCTCGTACATGGCGGTGGTGACCCTATCCATCACCCATGTGGCCGCCAAGCCAGCCACCGCACCCTTCACCACATCTCTTGTCACGCTTCCGTTCCGCCTCGCCATTGCCCTCTCCCGTACGATTCAAGGGCAGAAGGCGCAGGAAGCGGGCCTGACGATTCGGCATTCGCGTTTACGGGGCGGGCGATAGACGCGACGAGCGCCGAGGGGTGTGGCGACCTTCGCCAACACCTCTCGGCGCTCCTTTCAGTGTCGCTTTCAGCGCGATGCCTACTTACGCGACGACGTGAGCTGCACGTCCGCACCTCTCCACGCTTGCTGTAGCCGCTGGTCGACCTCGGCAGCCTCAGCGTTCTTCCCTTGCCGGCGCAGGCTTTCCGCCAACCCCGTCAACGACCAGCCGTTCTCAGGAAAGCGCTTGAGGTCTTCGCGGTACACACGCTCCGCCTCGGCAAAGCGGCGGGCCTGGAGCAGTACCGCGCCGAGCGAGTGACGGATCGGGTAGTACCAGAGCGGTGGCTCCATGTACTGGATCCCGTCTTCCAGCCGCGCGGCAGCGCGGAAGTGCGCGATCGCTCCATCGTAGCGCTCCGCCCGCGCATCGATCTCACCCTGCAACGCGTGGTCCGCCACTTCCAGCACGGTCGTGCCGGTGGGATCCTCATACCTCCGGGCAATCGCTTTCAGGCTGTCCAGCGACTGACGCGCCGCTGCCTCGTCGCCCTTCGCGGCGTGGGCGACACCCCGCGCGTAGTGCGCCAGCCCGGTCGTGAGCCGAAGGTTGGCGGCCGGCATCGGCTCGGCCAGAACGTCATCCCAGCGCCCGAATGTGACGAAGGTCAGATACGGATATGCCAGGATCAGCTGCGCCTCGGCGATCCCCTCGGCAACCTCCGCCGGAATCTTGGAGGGAAGCTGCCGCGCATTCGAAATCGCCATCTCGCTGCGGCCAGCCATCGTCGCCGCGAACGAGAGGAAGTGAATGTTGTGCGGGTAGTACATCATCGGGTAAACGCTCTGCGGCCGCACGTCCGCGATGTAGGTCTCGTCCGTGTGCACCGCGTGCTCGTTGGCGGCGATCGCGTCGGCCCACCGTCCCACCCGGATGTAGATGTGCGCCGGCATGTGCACCAGATGTCCGGCACCGGGCATCAGCGAGGCCAGCCGTTCGGCACAGGGAACGGCGCGCTCCGGATACGCTGCCTCCACGGCATGGATGTAGAGATGGCAGGCACCTGGATGATTCGGTTCGCGCTCGATGGCGCCTTCCAGGCGCGTCAGGAGCTCCTGCGTCCCCGGTCTCGGTCGCTCACCCTCCCAGTACGTCCACGGGCTGAGATTCATGATCGCGTCGGCGTAGAGCGTCTGCACATCGACGTCTTCGGGGTACCGATCGGCGACCTCGCGCATCGCCGTGGCATAGGCGGAGTCGAGGTGGGCGCGTTCGGCCGGCGCGGCCGCGTCATAGCGGCGCGACAGCGCGCCGATGAGCGCTTGCTCCTTCTCCGAGGCGCCGGCCGCATGCTGCGAGGCCTTCGTTATCGCCTCGTGCGCCGCGACCGCACTTGCCGAATCCATCGGAAGGTTGATGTTCGGACCGTAGGCAAAGGCCTCACCCCAGTAGCACATCGCACAGGTGGAGTCGAGGCGAGCCGCCTCACGGTACGCCCGAATGGCCTCCGGGTGGTTGAACGCGTAGGTCAACCGCAGCCCCTGGTCGAAGTAACTCTGCGCCTCGGCAGAGGTGGTGGTGACGGGGTAGTGCAGGCTGCCAAGGTTGTCGTATAGCGGCACGGCGGTGGTGCCGGGGTCGCTTTGCTGAGTATCGTCACCCGTACGCGCGGTGCAGCTGGCCAACAGCGCCGCCACTACTGCCGTCGCCAAGACTCGGCTGATCGTAAGTGCTGCCGGAGATTTCATAGTCCCTCCATGTTTTTCGCCACTGCCCTTTGCTCGGCAGTTATGGACATGAACGACCTTCGCTCAGCCCCAGTGAGTGCCGGGATGAGCGAGGGCCAGCGGCGGTCACCGCCGCCAGTCAGATGATGAGCCTCACTGGCCCCGATCGCCAGTACCAGGGAGTACCGAGGGGTCAGAGTACTTGAAACGCCATCCAGGGATCCTGCGGCCGGGCACGCGTATGAAGAGAACCGCGTTCCCCGTAGAGGACCGAGAGGGCAGCAAGGGATGCAGTGGGTCTGACGGCCCCCCTGACGTTTTCAAGTGATCTGACCCCCTTGATCCCCCCTGGGGTAGCGGCGCGGCGTTTTGGAGGGTTACGTAACCCCCAGGCCCGGCCAGACCGCCGGCCAACGGGCCTTACGATGGCCCGCGTCGGCGAACCTCAGGTTGGCTATCATGCGCTACCTATCCTTCCTCAGCCTCGTCACCGCGCTCGTGTTCTTCCCCTTCGAGAGTTCGGACGCCCAAACGGACACAGTTGGCCCCCGCCATCCAATCCCGGGGCGGTCCATGGTCACGACCCGCTATGGTATAGTTGCCTCCAGCCAGCCTCTGGCTGCGTCGGCGGGAGTCCAGGTACTGGAACGCGGCGGAAATGCGATCGACGCGGCGATAGCAGCCAACGCCGCCATCGCCCTGATGGAGCCGACTGGAAACGGCATCGGCGGCGATCTCTTCGCTCTCATCTACGAGGCGCAGAGCGGGCGACTCTACGGCTTGAACGCCAGCGGCTGGGCGCCGCGAGGATTGACGGTCGAGCACCTGCGCGCTCAGGGAATCGATTCCCTCCCTTACCGCGGCATTCACACCGTTACGGTCCCTGGCGCGGTCGCTGGCTGGGACGCCATGCACCAGCGCTTCGGTCGCCTGCCTTTCGCCGACCTGCTACAGCCGGCGATCTGGTATGCGGAAAACGGTTTCCCGGTGGGCGAGATCACCGCCGGCCTGTGGACACGCTCAGTAGAAATGCTCGGCGCAAACCCGAACTCGAGGTCGACGTTTCTGATCGACGGGCGCTCCCCGCGCGCCGGCGAAATCTTCCGCAATCCCGATCTGGCGCGGACGCTCCAGCGGATCGCGCGCGAACGCGGCAGAGGTTTCTATCAGGGGCCGGTAGCCGAGGCAATAGTTGCCATCTCGCGAGAGCTGGGTGGGACGATGACTCTCGCCGACCTCGCCGAGTTCGAGGCGGAATGGGTGGAGCCGATCCAGACCGGCTATCGCGGGTGGACGGTGAGCCAGATCCCGCCTAACACGCAGGGGATCGCGACGCTCATGATGCTGAACCTCATGGAGCGCTATCCGCTCGGCGAGTGGGGCTTCCATTCAACTCGCGGCCTGCACGTGATGATCGAGGCGAAGAAGCTGTCGTACATCGACATGCTCGAGTACACGGGCGACATGCGCATGGCGCGCGTACCGGTAAGGGCCATGCTCGACAAGGCTCACGCCACTGAACGCGCGAAGCTCATCGACGAGGGCCGCGCTCGATGCGAGGTGGAGCCGTCGCGTTTTCCCGAGCTGGCGGGGCTTGGCAGGAGTGAGACCATCTATCTCACCGTCGTCGATGCCGACGGCAACATCGTGTCTCTGATCCAGAGCAACTACGCGGGTTTCGGATCTGGCATCGTGCCATCGGGCGTGGGCTTCATGCTCCACAATCGCGGTACGCTGTTCACCCTGGAGCCAGGGAAGGCTAACACGCTCGCTCCGCGAAAGCGCCCCCTGCACACGATCATTCCGGGCTTCATGGAGAAGGACGGCGTACGCATCGGCTTCGGAATCATGGGCGGTTGGAATCAGGCGCAGGCGCATGCGCAGTTCGTATCGAACATCGCCGACCACGGACTGACGCTACAGCAGGCGCTCGAGGCCGGCCGGTTCACCAAGGGGACGTTCCAGGGGTGCGACGTGCAGTTGGAGTCGCTGGTTCCCGAGACCGTACGTACCGAACTTCAGCGTCTTGGCCATGATATCCGTACGGTGGGCCTGCGCACGTCTGCCTTCGGATATGGGCAGGCGGTGATGAGCACTCCGGACGGCGTGAAGTTCGGCGCCTCGGACCCGCGGCACGATGGTGCGGCGATCCCTCAAGCCGCGCCCGTGTTCTCCGCACCCCCGCCCGCACCACGCGACTAGAGCACAGCGAGGAGGGATCCGCGCTCTCTGTGTTCTCTGCGGTCGAAGCTGCTCCTCGAACCGGGCGCCGAGGTATCGTCCCTCTAGAGTATCGTCCCTCTGAGAATGACCACGGCAAGACTGAAATAGATCATGATCCCCATCACGTCCACCAGCGTCGCCACGAAAGGAGCGGACGCGCTCGCCGGGTCGAAGCCGAGGCGACGCATTGCGAATGGCAGCATGGAACCCGCCAGCGAGCCGAATGTCACCACTCCCACCAGGGCGATCCCCACCGTGAGACCCAGCAGTACATAGAAGGGCCCGTAGTCCGCAAATCCAAGCAACTGCCAGAGGATGATCCGTGACGTGCCCAGGACCCCGAGCAGCGATCCGAGCAGCAGCCCGGTGGGGAGCTCGCGTCGCACGACGCGCCACCAGTCCCCCAGCGTCACCTCGCGCAACGCCATGGCGCGGATGATCAGCGACGTCGCCTGCGAGCCGGAGTTGCCGCCGGAGCTGATGATGAGCGGTACGAAAATGGCCAGCACCCACGCCGCATCGAGCGCATCCTCGAAGTAACCCATCGCCGCCAGCGTCAAGGTCTGACCCAGGAAGAGTGCGGTCAACCATACGCCTCGCTTGCGGAACATCCCCGCGATCCCGGTCTCCATGTACGGTTCGTCCAGTGCCTCCATACCGCCGAAGCGCTGAACGTCCTCGGTGTGCTCTTCGACGAGTGCATCGATCACGTCATCCACCGTGACGATGCCGAGCACGCGCCCGCCGTCGGCGACGACTGGTACGGCGAGAAGATCGTACTTGGATATGATCTCCGCCGTCGCCTCGCGGGACAGAGCAGGTTCAACGGTGATCGGGGCGCGGCGCTCCCCCACATCCGCTACCCGGGCAGTGCGCTCCGCCATCAGCAGCTCGCGCAGAGAAACCACGGCGAGAAGCCGTCCCGTTTCCTCCTCCACCACGTAGATCGCATACACCGTCTCCTTTGCACCACCCACCTGCTGGATGTACCGAAGCGCATCAGCCACCGTCCAGACAGGTGGAACGGTGATGAACTCGGTTGTCATCATGCCGGCGGCCGTCTCGGAATCATGCTCGAGGATGAGCTGGATCTCACCTGCGGCTTCGCGATCGAGGTGCTTGCCTATACGATCCCGATCACGGGACTCCAGGTCACGGAAGATCTTGGCTCGCTCGTCCGCGCTCAGCGCCTCCAGGAGATGCGCCGCCGCTTTCGGGTCCATGGCGACCATGATCTCGGAGCGACCCTCGAACTCTGGTCGATCCAAAGCGTCCACGGCCTGGTCGAACGGCATCGCCGCCAGCACGCGGGCCGCCGCCTCCGCCGGAAGCTCGCTCAGCAGCTCGGCGATGTCGGCGCCGTGTACCGAGGCGATCGTGGCCGTGAGCTCGGCGGGATCGCTATGCAGAAGGTAGAGCAGCTCCGCGGAGGGGCGTTCCGCGATCGCGACGTTCCGGGCAGTGGGAGTCCTTTCCATGTAGGAAACCGTAGTTCGGAGGGCAACGCCGTGGGGATTGGAACAGAGGCGATCATGTCAGGCGCGTTCATTCTAAGCAACAGCGCCCCGATTCGCATCGCGAACCGGGGCGCCACACAGTCACCAGGACAGGCAACCGTCCGGTGCCTGGGACTACGTCGCTAACGACGACTCCGACCTTCAGGCGACGGTGACACTTTCATCCAGATACACATCCTGCACGAGGTTCAGCAGCCGCACGCCGTCCTTCATCGGACGCTGGAATGCCTTCCGACCGCTGATCAGTCCCATGCCGCCGGCGCGCTTGTTCACTACCGCGGTACGACAGGCTTCCACGAAATCGTTCTCACCGGCGCTGGCGCCCCCCGAGTTGATCAAGCCGATCCGTCCCATGTAGCAGTTGGCCACCTGATAGCGCGTCATCTCGATCGGGTGATCGCCGGGGATCAGGTCGCTGTACACTTTCTTATGCGTCTTGCCGAACTTCAGTGCGTTGTAGCCGCCGTTGTTCTCGGGCATCTTCTGCTTGATGATGTCAGCCTCGATCGTGACGCCAAGGTGATTCGCCTGGCCGGTGAGATCGGCGGCGCCGTGATAGTCGGTGTCGCCCTGCTTGAAGGCGCTGTTGCGCAGGTAGCACCAGAGCACCGTCACCATTCCCATCTCGTGCGCCATGGCGAAGGCCTCGGACACCTCCTGTATCTGCCGCGTCGACTCCTCGGAGCCGAAGTAGATCGTGGCGCCAACGGCTGCCGCCCCCATGTCGAACGCCTGCTGTACGTTCCCGAACATGATCTGGTCGTACTTGTTGGGATAGGAGAGCAGCTCGTTGTGATTGAGCTTGACCAGGAACGGAATCCTGTGCGCGTACCTGCGAGCGCACGATCCCAGTACGCCGAATGTGGAGGCGACGGCGTTGCACCCGCCTTCCACGGCAAGCTCCACGATCCGCTGCGGGTCGAAGTACATCGGATTCGGTGCGAAGCTCGCACCGGCGGCATGCTCGATCCCCTGGTCCACCGGAAGGATGGACACGTATCCCGTGCCGGCCAGACGGCCGCTGTTCAGGATCCAGTGGAAGTTTCGCAGCACCTGCGGGCTGCGGTCGGTCTGCGCCAACACGCGGTCCACGAAGTCCGGACCTGGCAGGTGCAGCTGGGCCCTGTCAAAGCCTTTTGCCTGATACCCAAGGAGGTCGTCGGCCTCGTCGCCGAGTAGCTCGTGAATCTCACTGCGTACGGTGGTAGCCATGTATCCCTCTGCCTGAATGGATCGCGCGTCGGATGTCCTCGTCGCCTGCACTCGTCGTGCCGCTAACAGAGGCCCACAATCGCTACGCTAGTCTGTGTCGGGGCCCAAGTCCAGCCGTTGGCTGTTGCGCTGGCGCGACGGGTGGGTGGGAGGCGCGCGAAGCCGCCGTGTTGCCACCACGCACCCGCGAAAGACGCTCGATCGCGGTTTACCCCCAGGCGCGTGGGGACGATTAGCCGAGCAATCTTCTCGGTAGCCGCTGTAGAGAGCGCCGCCTAGATTTCTGGTCCGCCAGGACAAGCAGTGACCAGGGAGTCGAGATGGACCTTCGCGAACAGCTCACCAACACCCTCGGCAACGCCTACCGCATCGAGCGCGAACTCGGCGGCGGCGGCATGTCCAAGGTCTTCCTGGTGGAGGACCTCCCCCTCCAGCGGCAGGTGGTGGTGAAGGTGCTCTCGCCGTCGCTCGCGGCGGGAGTGAACACCGATCGATTCAAGCGCGAAACACTTCTCGCCGCCCAGCTTCAGCATCCGCAGATCGTGCCGGTCCTGACGGCCGGTGAGGTAGGAGGACTACCCTTCTTCGTCATGCCCTACGTTGCGGGGGCGTCCCTGCGCGACCGGCTAGGCGCCGGCACGGCGCTGCCCGTACCGGAAGCGGTGAGCGTGCTGCGCGACGTCGCCCGGGCTCTCGCATATGCGCATGCCGCCGGCGTCGTGCACCGCGACATCAAGCCCGACAACGTGCTGCTGTCGGAAGGATCAGCCGCGGTCACCGACTTCGGAATCGCCAAGGCCCTCTCATCGGCGCGTAGCGAGGCGCCCGCCGAGACGCTCACCGTGGCCGGCACATCGCTCGGAACTCCGCTCTACATGGCGCCCGAGCAGATCGCCGCCGATCCGCGCGTTGATCACCGTGCCGACATCTATTCGTTCGGCGTCATGGCGTACGAGTTGCTCACCGGCCGTACGCCCTTCCACGACCACCCCCGGCAGTCGCTGATCACGGCCCACCTGACCATAGCCCCCGCGCCGGTGCGCGACGTGGCTCCCGATACACCAATTCGTCTGGCAGAGCTGGTGATGCGATGTCTGCAGAAGGATCCGGCGGCACGACCGCAGAGCGCACGTGACATCCTCGACGCGCTCGATGGACTCGAGACCACTGGCACACACAGCATGGCGGCGGCGCGACGCCGACCATCCCGCCTCCTGATCGCCGGAATCGCCGCCGCCGTCCTGCTGGTCCTGGCCGCCGGGCTTGCCGTGCGGCGGCCATGGGCTGCCGCGTCATCGCCTCTGGATTCACGCGTCGTAGCCGTGCTCCCCTTCCGCGTGGCATCGGCTGATCCATCGCTGCACTACCTGCAGGAGGGGATGATGGACCTGCTCGCCGCCAAGCTCACGGGCGAGGGCGGGCTGCGCGCCACCGAGCCGCGCACGGTGCTGGATGCGTGGCGCCGCG
>CAYXRS010000094.1:0-12771 GCA_964467195.1 uncultured Gemmatimonadaceae bacterium | reverse complement strand
GCCGCGCCGGCATGTGAGTGATTTCCTCCGCGACCGCCTGATCGTGGCGGTCGGCGATGCGTACGACATAGGCGACGAAGTGGGGCGCGGCGGCGTAGCCGTCGTTTACAGGGCCATGGACCTGCGCCTGAGGCGCGAGGTCGCGATCAAGGTGCTGCCGCCGGAGCTGGCTTTCCGCGCCGATGTGCGTACGCGCTTTCTGCGCGAGGCTGAAACCGCCGCCCAGCTTTCGCACCCCCACATCGTCCCAATCTACAGTGTCGATGAGCGCGACGGAGTCGTGTACTTCGTGATGCAGCTCGTCCACGGCGAGAGTCTCGCCGCACGACTTTCCCGCGAGCCCCGTCTTTCCTTCGATGTGGCGCGACGCATTCTCTGCGAGGTAGGTGATGCACTCGATTTCGCGCATGCCCGTGGTGTGGTGCATCGCGACATCAAGCCCGACAACATTCTGATTGATGCCGAGTCGGGCAGGGCGTTGGTCACGGACTATGGCATCGCCCGCGCAGCAGAAACGGATGCTCGGCTCACCGTAACCGGCGTTGCGATGGGTACGCCAACGTACATGTCGCCGGAGCAGGCGCTGGGCGAGCGCGAGCTTGATGGACGCAGCGACATCTATTCCCTGGGCGTCGTGGGTTACCAGATGCTGGCCGGGGTGCCGCCATTCCGGGCCAGCAACACGCCGTCGATGCTGATGAAGCACATCAACGAGCTGCCCGCGCCCTTGCGATCGAAGCGCTCCGACGTGCCGGAGGAGCTGGAGCGCGTGGTGGAGCGCGCGCTCGCGAAGCGTCCCGAGGACCGGTGGCAGCGCGCCGCTGAGATACGGGCGGTGCTGGAAGGACGCCCGGTCGTTCCCGCACCGTCTTATCGAATCGCCGGTGACGAACCGGACGCTGCGTGGCCTGAGCCCGCGCGCGCCGGCGAACACGCCGCCGCGTCTCGCCCAACTGAAAACGCCCCGCCGGCACGAGTTCCTGCCCCTGTCTCCCCTCGTCCCATGCCCGCACCAGTTGCGGAACGTTGGCCGACCGGGAAACGCAGGAAGAAGGACAGCATCGAAACTTTCGCGGCGAAACCGATGGAGCAAAAGCTTCGTCTCTTTCGCGCACGCGTGGCGGGGAGCGCGGGCACCATTGGCGCGCTGGCCACCGTGAACGTGCTTACTTCGCCCGAGTTTCTCTGGTTCATATTTCCTGCCGTGTTCATCTCCATAGGTGTGCTGCAGCGCGGCGCGGTGCTTTGGGGGGACGGCGTTCGATTGAAGGAGATGTTCCGCGGCCGCCCTATACAGCCGGAGCCGCCGCAGCCGAAGCTGCCACCGATCGAGGAGGCAGCCCTGAAGCTTGTGCCCGTCGAGGTGCTCGCGGAGGCGCAGGGTGTGGCGGTGCGGCGCGCGGTCGCGAACCAGATCGCGATCGAGGCGATCATCCGGACCATGGGCGATGGCGATCGGGCTCTGATTCCGGACGTCCTTCCCACCGTGCGTTCACTGGTGAACAGGGTCGCCGCGCTCGCGCAGGTGGTCCATCAGCTGGAGCGCGAGATCTCTCCCGATCTGCTGGTACGGCTCGACGAGCGGGTTGCGGAGGTGGAACAGGAACCAGCTGGCGCCGCTGATCGCGACCGTCGTCTTGGGCTGCTGCGGAGGCAGCGCGCCACGCTGGATGAGCTGGTGGCTCGCCGCGCACGCGTCGGTGCGAAGCTCGAGAGCGCCGTGATCGCGCTGGACAACCTCAAGTACGATCTGCTCAAGCTCAGATCGTCCGGGATGCACGCTGGCCTTCATGACGTGAACAACGCGACCATCGAAGCGCGCGCACTCTCTCGGGACATCGAGCACGCACTCGATGCTGTAGAGGAGGTGAAGGGCCTCTAGCCGCCGGACGTGCTGTGTGGCATGCGGACGAATCCCGACAAAGCTTGACGGGATTCTTCGTGCTCCGTATCATTCCGGCGCTCACAAGTTGAGAACGATTCTCAACTAGCGTTGGACGGGTTGCGGAGGGTTCTCCGGGTCCGTCTCGGTACCCGATCTCACTCGGCCAAATGCGTGCTCGCGGCCAGCGCTCGCTGCTTTCCCTCCTCGGTCTGCTTTTCATCACGCCGGCAGTTCTCTCGGCCCAATCCACGGGCGCCCTCGAGGGCACTGTTCTTTTCGTCGGACAGCGTGCACCGGTGGCTGGCGCGACGGTGGTGCTCGTTGGTACACGATTCGGGGCGGTGACCGGCGCGGATGGAGAATTTCGGGTGGCCGACGTACCCGTCGGCCGCTACGTCGTGGAGGCATATCGGCTGGGCACTACCGTTGAACGCCTGGAGGCCACCGTACGAGTGGCGGACACCACGCGGCTCCGGCTGATGCTCGCGAATGCACCCGCCGAACTCGTCGGCATCCACGTTGTGGGCGTGCGATCCAATGCGCTCCAGCGGATACCCGGCTCGGCGTCGGTTGTCTCCCGCGAGCAGCTGCGCTTCCAGCAGCCGATGTCCGCCAACGACGTGCTGCGACGTCTGCCGGGTGTGAATCTCCAGGAGGAAGAGGGTGCTGGGCTGCGCGCGAACATCGGTATCCGGGGGCTCGACCCGGACCGCAGCCGCACCGTGCTCGTACTGGAGGATGGCGTGCCGGTGGCTCTCGCGCCCTACGGTGAGCCGGAACTCTACTACTCTCCGCCCATCGATCGGATGGATCGGGTGGAGGTGGTCAAGGGGAGCGGTTCGATCCTGTTCGGACCGCAGACCATCGGAGGCGTGATCAACTACGTCACTGCCGACGCACCAGCCAGGCCGCAGGGCCGGTTCCAGCTCCAGGGCGGGTCGGCCGGGGCATTGGTAGCCAAAGGACTGTACGGCGGCACGTGGGGGCGGGTACGGGGCTCGGCAGGCGTTCTGCACAGGAAGGCCAGCGACCTGAACGGGCTGAACTACCAGATCAGCGATGTGACCGCCAAGGGCTCGATACGCGGACCCTTCGGCGATATCGGGCTCAAGGTAAGTGCCTACGACGAGAGGTCTAACGCGACTTACGTGGGCCTCACCGACTCGCTCTTCCGGGTTGCGCCGCACAGACATCCGCAGCCTGCCGACGAGCTGGAGATCCAGCGCTACGCCGTCACCGCAACACACGACGTGTCACTGAGCGGCGCTACCTCGCTGCGTACGAGCGTGTACGCGTATCACACGGCCCGCGACTGGGAGCGGCGCGATTACACGTACAGCAGCAGCGGCAATGCGCACGTTTTCGCCAGCACGACCGGTGGCCGGAATCGAGCCTTTGCTGTGATCGGGGTGGAACCGCGCCTCAGATCTTCGTGGAGCGCCGCGGGCATGCGGGGCGAGATCGATGCCGGACTGCGGGCTCACCTGGAGCGCGCCCGCGACCAACACATCAACGGCAACCTGGAGACTGGCGAGCGTGTCGTGCGCGACGACGAGCTTCGTCATGGCACTGCCGTCTCCGCATTCGTGCAGAACCGATTCTTCCTGAGCGATGCCTTGCAGGTCACGGCTGGCATTCGTGCCGAGCGATTCGAGTACGACCGACGGGTGCTGCGCACGCGCGTGCGCCGCGTGAGCGAGGATGGGACGGTGACGCGCCTTCCCGAGGATGTCGACATGCCCGCCCAGGGCGACATGGTGGCGGAGCTCATCCCGGGCATGGGTGCGACCTGGTCACCCAGCGACCTCGTTACGGTCTTTGCAGGCGCTCATCGCGGCTTCTCACCGCCGCGCACCAAGGACGCTCTGGTCTATCTGGACTCGGTACGCACGACGGATCAGCAGGTGCCTGATCTCGTCTCACTTCAGCTCGACGCCGAGCGAAGCTGGAACTACGAGCTGGGCACCCGCGTGTCGCCCGCATCGTTTCTGCAGCTCGAGGTCACGGCCTTCTATCTCGCGTTTGGCAATCAGATCATCCAGCCGTCGGCGTCGCGCGGTACCCCGGAGCATGTCCAGCTCGCCAACCAGGGAGAAACGCACCATCGGGGGATCGAAGCAGGTGCGGCGGTGGACATAGGCCGCCTTCTTCGCCACGCCTACTCGCTCACAGCCAGCGTCAACTACACCGCCGTCAGCTCGCGGTTCTCCCACGATCGCTACATCGCCCGCAACGCCAGCGACACCGTGAATGTGAAGGGAAACCGTCTGCCCTATGCACCGCGCGAGTTGCTGAACCTGGCGCTGACGTTCGAGCACCCCGCGGGGCTGCTGCTAAGGATTGATGGCAGCTGGGTGGGCGAGCAGTACTCCGATCTGTTCGAAACTCGTGTCGGCTCTGCGAATGGCCGCACGGGTGTGATCCCTGGTCATCGCATGTTCGACCTGAGCGCTCGTTACACGCTTCCAGTTCTGGGCAGCGCGGCCGTGCTGGCGAGCGTGAAGAACGTGCTGGGAGGGACCCATATCGTGTCCCGCCGTCCGGAGGGGATCAAGCCGAGCCTGCCGCGCCTGGCGCTGTTTGGGGTGAGCTGGGGCTATTGAGAAGCCGGCCGGTTTCGGGGACCGTTAGCTCGATTTGCCCTCCAGCGCGGATCCCGAATCAGGCTTCGGTCCTCCTCAGTTCCCGAACCGCGCCAGCGCCGTCTGGTAACTTTCCACGACGTGCGGCAGGTATTTGCCAACGGGCGTGTACTCCAGCTCCAGCGCGTGTCGCGCGTGTGAGCCATCCACGCGGAAGCCGACTGCACCGAAGCGGACTTCATCCGGAGTGAGAGGCGGACGGGCGCCCCTGAGCTCGAGCGGGCGCGTGATCACGGCACCGAGTCGAGCCATCTGGTTGGAAAGACCAAGGGGTGCAGGGCGTCCCGCCAGCTTGGAGACGACCGTGAGCAGCGCCCGTGGCGACATTGTGGCACCGCTGACGATGTAACGAGTTCCACTCTCGCCACGGTCGCTGGCAAGCATCAACCCCCTGGCCGCATCCTGTACGCTCACCCAGCCCATGGGAGCATCGAAGGCGAACCAGCTCCGACGCGCCAGGAAGCGCGTGAGCAGCCGACCGGTCCACCCGGTATCACCTGGGGCAAGTACCAGCCCGGGGTTCACGACCACCACTTCCAATCCCTTTGCAGTCCCGGATAGCGCCAGCCGCTCTGCCGTGAGCAGGGAGCGCTCCAGCGCGGTGAACGTATGCCCGCGGTGTTGCGTGAACTCGTCGCCCTCCGACCCCGGCTGCTCACCGATCGTGATCGCGGAGGAGCAGACGACCACGCGGCGAACGCCGGCACTGATAGCTGCGGCCATCACGTTTCGTGTGCCGACGCAGTTGATGCGCTCGTAGGCGTTGTCGGTGGACCAGAAATCGAAGAAGCGCGCGAGATGAAACACCACCTCGCATCCCTGCATCCCCTCGGCCAGCCTGCGCGGGCTGTTGAGGTCGGCGCGGAGTGGGACGGCGTGCATCTTCTCCAGGGCGGTCACACCGCCGCGGCGCCGCACCTGCCCTATCACGCCGTCGCCGCGCGACATCAGGCGATCTGTCAGCGTGCGCCCCAGGGGACTGGCGGCGCCGGTCACGAATACACGCACTTGATGCTCCGTTGGGCGGGTAGCGTGTGGGGAGGCTAGTTTGGACGTGGCTATGGTAGGACCGGTGACCGCCAGCTATCGTCACGCGCTGCAACGGAATGCATCACCCGTGGGGGCGCGCCGTCAATGTCGCCCGCTTTTTCTCGAGTTCTCCAGCCGCTGTGACCCGAGAGGTGACAGGATCTGGTGCAGAGGCACCTTCGTTGGTCCGGAGCGCTGGCGTGGGGCCATCACAGTGCATTCGGCATGTAAACAGTCTGATCTTCTCTCAACACGGAGCGAGTCTCTGATGCGTCTTCTCATGACCGCTGTCGTTGCCGCGCTTGTAATCTTCCCGGTCAACGCGCCTGCACAGCGAGCCATTCGGGTGCCGGCTCCAGCCGAGCACCTTGGCTTCGAGCCTGGCGCTGACCGACGCCTGCCGTCATGGTCGCAGGTGCGGGGTTACTTCGCCGCACTCGATCAGGCCAGTCCTCGCATCCAGCTTCGCACACTCGGCACGACGACGATGGGGCGGCCGTTCATCGTCGCATTCATCGCGGATTCCGCTGTGCTCGCGCAGCTCCCGCGTTATCGCGACATCCAGCAGCGGCTGGCCGACCCGCGGCGCACGAGTCCGGCAGAGCGCACGCGGTTCGTGGAGGAGGGGAGAGTGGTGGTGCTCGTCACCTCGAGCATTCATTCAACCGAGGTGGGTGCGATCCTCGCACCAATGGTGCTGGCGCACCGGCTGGTGACGAGCGAAGACGCCGAGGCGCGCTCCATTCGTGCCAACGCGATAACCATTCTCGTACCGTCACTCAATCCCGATGGCGTGGACATCGTGACGCAGTGGTATGCGTCCACGCTGGGCACGGAGTGGGAAGGGAGTGGACCACCGGTGCTCTATCACAAGTATACCGGCCATGACAACAACCGCGACTGGTATGCGTTCACACAAGTGGAGACGCAGCTGACAATCGATTCACTTCACAACGTGTGGAAGCCGCAGATCGTGAACGACATCCACCAGCAGCAGTCTTCCGGCTCGCGTCTCTTCATCCCCCCGTACATGGATCCCATCGAACCCAATGTGGATCCGCTGATCGTGGCCGGAGTCAACGCCATGGGCATGTCGATGGCGTGGCGACTGACGGTCGAAGGCAAGACCGGAATAGCAGTGAACGCTTCGTATGACGCGTGGACGCCGGCGCGCTCGTATCAGCATTACCACGGCGGGATCCGGATTCTCACGGAGACGGCAAGTGCGCGGTTGGCGACGCCGATCGAAATACTATTCGACTCTCTGCGTCCTTCACGAGGCTATGATCCACGCAAGGCAGCGTGGAATTTCGTGCAGCCCTGGCCAGGCGGTCGATGGGCACTCGCCGACATCATCGAGTATCAAACAGCGTCGAGCTGGGCACTTCTTGCCGAGGCAGCGCGCCACCGCGCCCGCTGGCTCGGCAGCTTCTCCCGCATCCAACAGCGTGCGGTGGCGGGGCGCGGCGCGGCGGGCCGCGAGCATTGGCCGGTAGCGTTCGTGATTCCCTCGGCGCAGCGGGATGCGGCAGCTCTGACTGCCATGATCCGCATACTTCAGCGTGGCCAGGTGGAAGTGCGCCGCACCACCGCAGCGGCAACGCTCGCGCCCTCGCCTCCGCTTGCGCCGACTCGTGTGCCGACCGGTAGCTACGTGGTCTACACAGCGCAGCCGTATGGCGCATTCGCCAAGGCGCTACTGGAGCGACAGGTGTATCCCGACCTGCGTGAGTATCCCGGCGGGCCGCCGACGCGCCCTTATGACGTGACCGCTCACACACTGCCGCTGCTGATGGGTGTGCGCGGCGTGATCGCGCTTCATGACTCCGTGCCCTTGCCCGTGAGCGCACCGATCGGGATGCTTGCGGAGCCGCGATTCGCCGCCGCGGGACTGAGCGGCAGGACTTCACGACGCATCGGCATTTATCGCAGCAATTCACCTTCCATGGATGAGGGATGGACCCGCTGGGTGTTCGAGCAGTACCGCGTCCCCTTCACCAGCGTAGGCGACCGTGAGATTCGCGGCGGCGGCCTGAACCGACACTTCGACGTCATCCTGCTCCCCGATCAGTCGGCGCGGGTCCTTGCCGAGGGTGTCTCCGCTCCGTATCCCGACTCGCTTCGCGGGGGAATTGGCGACGAGGGGGCGGTCATGCTGCGACAGTTCGTGGAGTCGGGTGGAACTCTCGTCGCGTTCAATCGCGCGAGCCATTACGCGATCTCGATTCTCGACCTCCCGGTCCGCGACGCGCTGGAGGGAGTGAGTGCCACAGAGTTCTATGGGCCCGGTTCGCTGCTGCGCGTGGACCTGCGGCGCGCTCACCCGATCGCGCGCGACATGGGTATGGAGCCAGTAATCTGGTTCGAGGCTGGTCCGGCTTTCGAGATCACGGACCCGTCGCGGGCTACGGCGGTAGCCAGCTATCCGGCACAGGGCGAGTTGCTTCTTTCCGGATGGCTATTGGGCGGCTCCCGGCTGGCAGGTAAGGCCGCTCTTGTGGAGGCGCGACATGGGCGCGGTCGCGTCGTCCTGTTTGGATTTCGCCCCCAGTATCGCGCGCAAAGCGTTGCAACGTACGGCTTGGTGTGGGGAGCGTTGAGGTGACAAGGGCCGGGTCGAGTCGACTATTCCACCCTTCCTTTGCGTTCCTCCACCCAGGCGCGAACGCGGTTCTCGAGAACATCGAGGGGGAGTGATCCAGCGCCGAGCACTTCATCGTGGAACGCACGGATGTCGAAGGCCGGTCCGAGCTGCTCGTTCGCATGCGCACGGAGCTCCTTGATCTTGAGCTCGCCGATTTTGTAGGCAAGCGCCTGCCCTGGCCACGCGATGTAGCGATCGACCTCCACGATCACGTCGTGCTCCGTTTTTCCGCTGTTCTCGAGAAAGTACCGGACTGCCTGATCTCGCGTCCAGCCAAAGGCGTGGATCCCGGTATCCACCACCAGACGGATAGCGCGCCACATCTCGTAGGTGAGCTGGCCGAACCTGGAGTAGGGATCGCGGTAGAGACCCAGCTCTTCGCCGAGGCTCTCCGAGTAGAGGCCCCACCCTTCCACGAAAGCAGTGATGCCACCATGGCGACGGAACTCGGGTACGTTCTCGAGCTCCTGCGCGATCGAGATCTGAAGGTGATGGCCAGGCATCGCCTCGTGCACGGTGAGCGCCTCCATCTCCCAACGGGGGCGCGAGGCGAGATCGTAGGTGTTGGCGTAGAACCAGCCCGGACGCGCTGCCTCTGTCGAGCCTGGCAGGTAGTAGGCCGTAGTCTGTGATCGCTCAGCGTATGCGGGAACAGCGCGCACGCCGTAGGGCAGGCGAGGCAAATGGCCGAACAAGCGGATCAACTCGGGGTCGATGCGCTTCGCGATGTCACGATACTCGCGGAGGAACGCCGTGGTGTCGGTGTGATAGAACCGGGGATCGGTGCGGAGGAACTCGAGGAACTGCTCGAAGCTCCCCGTGAAGCCCGAAGCGCGAATCACCGAGTCCATCTCGGCGCGGATTCTCCGCACCTCGCGCTCACCCAGCTGATGGATCTCGCGCGGCGTCAGTTCCATTGTCGTGAAAGATCGTGCGTTGAAGGCATACCATGCTTCGCCGTCAGGCAGCGCACCGGCAGCGAGCGTCTGTCGGGTGCGCGGCAGGTACGATTCGGTAAAGAAGGAATGCAGACGCTCGAAGGCGGGACGGACCTCGGCCGTATAGAGGCGCACGGCTTCGTCGCGCAGACGCCGGCGGTCAGCCTCGGGAATCGTCTCCGCGCTCTCCGCGAAGGGGCGCAGCAGCGGGCTCTGGAGCGGCTCGTTGGGGATCTGCGCGCGAATCTGATCGGCAACGTCGCGCAGTGTGATCCGTGGCGGAGTGACGCCTGCGGTTGCACCGCTGTCGAGCAATGCGATGGTCTGATCGATCCGACTGGGCAGCTGGCGGAGACGCGACAGCACGTTCTCCATCTCTGAGGTCGTGCCGGCACGCATCACCGAGAACAGCTGCGCAATGTTCTGCTGGACACCACCCAGCTGAGTGATCGGCATCAGCTCACTCGGAAAGCGCTGCCCCCGCTGCGACTCCTCCAGGGAACGCAGGAACAGATCGTAGTTGAGTCGGTCGGCCGCGGACAGCGAGCTGCGGTCGATCGAGCGGATGGCACGTAACGGCAGCTCGAGCTCGCGCTTCCGGCGTTCGATGGCGGTAAACGAAACGTCGGTGAGGCGGTGGTCCTGCCCCGGGTAGCCCACGTAGGTGGCGAACTCGGGGAACTGGTGCATGGTGTAGTCCCAATGCGTGCGGAACAGCTCATGGAGCCGCACCGAATCGGCAACCCTGCTCCGTGCTTCCGCGATGTCGACAAGACGCTGCGCGAACGCTGTATCGGAAGGTGCTGTCTGCGCGTCGATGGCGGGGGCGGTCGCAATGCCCAGCAGTGCGAGCACGAGCAGTGGTCGTCGCATCATCTCTCCTTGGGTGACCTCTTGCGAAGGTAGCGGAAGGCGCCGGGAGACGGAATCCGGGGCAGGCGCATCCCCGAACGACATTCTCTCTGGCATTGCGGGCATGTCGATCCAGCCGCATCGAACCCGGGAATTCCCGAACCCGGACTTCCGTTGATACATTTCCCTGTTCATGGATAGGGGGGGCGATTTCTCGAGAACGCCTTCGGGAGTGCTGAAGCGACTTCGAATCGTCATCTCCGGCTCTTGAAGTTCCTGCTTTCTTTTCTCGAATGCGCCATGGTTTCGGTCGCTCCCAGGACTCGAATGCGAAGCAGCCACTGCCTCCTCCTGATCACCTGCGCGCTCGCGCAGCCAGTCGTTGCACAGCAACCGGCCGTCGGCGCTCCGCGTTCGGAGGTTGATGCGACCACTCCCGCGGTTCCGGCGCCCGCGTTCTGTGGCGCCCTCGGTGACACTACAGCAATGGCGGACTCGCTACTCCGGCCGGGGGCGGTGCTCGTTCCCACGCCCGCGCCACTGCGCGGGCTTTATGTGAATCGGTGGGCGGCGGTCGGCACACGGATGTGGGAGCTGATTCGGGTAGCGCGCGAAACCGAAGTGAACGCGCTCGTGATCGACGTCAAGGATGACCGTGGCCTGCTGCTCTACCGATCTCGTGTGCCGCTGGCGCGACAGATCGGCGCGGACACCACACAGCCAATGAATCACCGGCGGCTGCGTGCGGTTCTCGACACGATGCGCATACACGGGATCTACCCGATTGCCCGGATCGTCGTTGCGAAGGATCCATTGCTGGCAGGGGCGCGTCCCGATTGGGCCATCCGCCGCCGCGACGATCCCTCGCGTCCGTGGCTCGACCGGAACGGCAAACCATGGCTCGATCCACATCACGTCGACATCTGGCGCTACGCCTCCGACATTGCGTGCGAGGCCGTGGAGCTTGGCTTTAGCGAGGTCCAGTTCGACTACGTTCGCTTCCCTGACGAGCGGGGGCTGATTCGCGACGCGGTCTTCCCCCTTGCAGCGGGCCGTGAACGCGCAGTCGTCATCCGGGAGAAGTTGCTGCTCACACGCGAATGGCTGCGCGCGCTGCGCGTACCCTTTGCGATCGACGTCTTCGGACTGACCACGTCCGACACGACCGACATGGGTATCGGCCAGCGCTGGGAGCAGTTCGCCGACGCCGCTGACATGATTCTGCCGATGACGTATCCCTCCCACTACGCACCGGGCAGCTACGGCATCGCTAATCCGAACGCGCACCCGTACGCAGTGATCGATCGAGCACTGAAGGATGCCAAGCGGCGCAACGGCAACGTCGCTAACCCGGGCCGCCTGATTCCCTGGTATCAGGACTTCACTCTCGGCGCCCCGCGATACGGCGCCGCCGAGGTGCGCGCGCAGATGCGCGCCGGATACGACAACGGCGTGATGGACTGGATCCTGTGGAATCCGCGAAGTGTGTACAACGTTGGAGCGCTCGAGCGCCGATGATCGAGGCCGGATTCAGCGCGACAGCCACTTGCCCAGCACGCTGCCGACCGTCTCCGGCGACTCCTCCGGTATGAAATGCCGGGCGTCGGGGAGGATCTCGAGCGTGGCGCTCGGGATCGCCTCCTGGAGTCGCCGGCCAATGGAGACAGGGAGAAAGGGATCGTGCGCGCCCCAAATTATAGCGGTGGGCGCGACGATGTCCTTGAGGCGGGGCGCGAGTGCTGTGGTTTCCAGCGGGTCGAGGGCGAGGATGTGCTCCAGCAGAACGTCTCGCCCTTCCGGTGTGGCGAAGTTGCGGACGTAGAGCTCCACCGACTGCTGCCCCCGCTCCGTCTCCGCGTAGCCGCGGTGAAGGTCGCTGCGCAGAATCGAGAGGATCCAGGTGGGAGGCAAATAACGCGTGAGCGGGAGCGTTACCTTCGCCATCTTCACCTCGCGGGTGGGCCAGCCGTCGAACGCCACCGAGTCGATGAGACAGAGCCGGGCAACGCGCGTTGGGTGCTTGATCGCGAGGTACTGCGCAATCCCTCCGCCCACGTCGTGTCCGACGATGCACGCGTAGGTGATTCGGAGCGCGTCCATCAGCGCGATCACTCGCTCGCCGTGGCCCTTCAGACTCAGATCGCGACCCAGCGGGCGATCGCTGCGACCGTAGCCGAGCAGGTCCATCACCACGACCCGGTGACCCTCCGGCACCAGGGGTGCCACATCGCGCCAGAGATGGGACGACGTCGGGAAACCGTGAAGGAATATTACCGGTTCGCCCGCGCCGCGGGTTCCCGCTGCGTAGTAGTAGATGCGAGCACCGTCCAGATCGAGGAACTCACCGCGCATGCGGCATGTCAGTGGCACTCGGGTGAGGGAGGATCCTGCTTTTCCAGCGGCGCACGGCGCTCGTGAAAATGAGCGCCCGCCCTTCTCACGACAAGCCGAGGGAGGATGCGGCCTTGACCGCCGCCGCGCGGGGGCGCCATTGCGAGAGGGAGATGAAGAAGGCGCCGCACCAAGCCGGGCGCGGCGCCTTCGCGATTCCATTCCGTGCTCAGCCGCCGCGAGGTGGTCGCTGACCGCCGCGCTGCCGCTGTCCCTGTTCGCGACCGCCACGATGCCCGGCGCGTTCGGACGCGCGCGTGCGCATGTCCTGAAGGTTCCTGTCGTACACCTCTCGCTGCTCCGCCGTCAGGACCTGACGGACTTCGTTCCGCTGCGCCGTCATGAGCTCCTGTAGCGACTGACGGTGCGGCGCCATCGCCGCGCGGGCCG
>CAYXRS010000093.1:0-12945 GCA_964467195.1 uncultured Gemmatimonadaceae bacterium | reverse complement strand
AGGAGCGCCGGCCCAACACGCGGCCCGCGTTCGCGCTGGCCGACTACGCCGGCGATTACGCGCACCCCGGCTACGGCACGCTGCGCATCCGCCACGAGGGCAGCCGCCTGGTCATGACGTACAACGACATCGTCACTCCGCTGGAGCACTGGCACTACGAGGTCTTCAGCGGCCTGGAGAACCCGGCCGACCCGACATTCCACCGCTCGCGCATCCAGTTCTCGTCGGACCTGCGCGGCCGGGTGGGCGCCGTCGCGGTGGCCATGGAGCCGTTCGTGCCGGCGATCCGGTTCGAGAGGCAGCCGGACGCGCGGCTGCGCGACCCTGCGTACATCGCGCGCTTCGCCGGCCGCTACGAGCTGCAGGGCGCGGGGCTGATGCTGAACGTCACCGTGCAGGGTGCGCAGCTCGTGCTGGAGGTGCCGGGCCAGCCGCCCTACTCTCTCGAGGCCGATCGCGACGACGAGTTCTCGTTCGCGAACCTGGAAGGCTACCGCGTCCGCTTCATCAGCGGCCGCGACGGATCGGTGCAGGAGCTGCGGCTGATCCAGCCGAACGGCATCTTCATCGCGACGCGAGTGCCGTAACGGAGAGGAGCACCTCACCTCGAAGCGCGCGAAGGAAATCCTCTCATCGCATGCGCGCGGAAGCCGCATGAGCGAGCAGGTCTACCAGAGCAGACGATGAACGCGCCATCCGTGAGGCGAGCCGTGGCCGCGCTGCGATCCGCGAAGCGCTGATCGCGCCCACGGTCATTAGCTCGCCCGCCAGCTGCAGGCTGCGTCGGAAAAATAGAGGCGGCAAATCCCGAGATGAACCACTAACTCCGACCATGACATTGCTTGAACTTCCGCCCGCTGCCGCAGGGACAAATATCGTTCCTTCCGACTTTACGCGGCGGATCATGCGACTGAAAGAAGTTGTTGACGACTACTGATGCAGGTTGCGCCGTCGCCTGCTTCTTCGTTTGAAACCACACGAGAAAGGCAATGAGGAATGCAAGAAGCGCGTAGAACTCACCCGCATTAGTGGGCACCAAGAGGTCTCTCATCCAACCCAGGTCGGGAAGGCGCTGCTCAATCTCGGCGACTATATCCGACGAGCTCGAACCTCGTGCTTGCCCTTGCTGCAAAACGTGGGTGAGATGCTTCAGGTCCGCCGGACCCGCCAGCGTCGACTGAAGTCGATCGACGAAGGTTTCGAGCGATGGAACAGAAATGAGCGCATTATGCGCCTGACACCGCGGACATCTTAGTACGAGGTTTTCGGTCTGCCCCGGCTCCAGTCGCTCACCCAAGAGGAGCCGGCAGCGTCCACAGAGCAAATCGATGGGTCCGCTGCCCCGGAAAAATGGCCCCATAAACCCAGCGCCAGCGACGAAAACGGCGGCATCGTCGACGGCCGGGGGTGGCACTACTGGAAGCACAAACGTGGCGCGCTGACTACTCAAGAACGTTTCCGAATCTGCCGTAAGAGCGCAGAGAAAGGACGGGGGGTGCCTAGCGCCCATTAGCTTGCACCGCTGCCGGAATTCTTTCAGCACAGTCCAGCGCTCTTGCTGCAAGCCGCGCCTAGAGCGCATCCGTTGCTCGCCTCCTGCCCCAGCAAGCTCGCGCCGCACTCATCCTACACGAATCAGCAGAACGCCGACCTGATCACGAGCACCCTGCGACCGAACCCGAAATCGCTCCGGCTGCTGACTTAGTGCTGACTCTGCTGGATTCAGGCGACCGAAACAAGAAAGGCCCGACAGCGGCTAAACCGTTGCTGGGCCTTCTTTTACGTGTAATCGGGACGGCGGGATTTGAACCCGCGACCCCCTGAACCCCATTCAGGTGCGCTACCGAGCTGCGCCACGTCCCGTCCGCCAGCGGCGGACTATCCTTTAAGTATACCTTCTGCGACACCCGCCAACCAGATCCACTAGCTGAGGGTAGCCCAACGGAAGGCACCGCCTTCCTCCGCGGCGCAAAACGTGCCCTCGTCCACCCCGCGCACGTCGCACACAGCGCGACACCGACGACTCTCATCGTCAGTCCTGCCATGACCTCGCGCCGGAACATCAACACCGACGGCAAACCCCGCACGGCCATTATCGATGGCTCCAATGTCGCCCACTCTGCACCCCAGGCCAAGGCGCGACTGGACTACATCCAACATCTGCGAACCAAGCTGGAGGATGAAGGCTACGAACCGATAGTCATCGTTGACGCTGCGCTCCGGCACCAGATCGACGATGCGCCGGCGTTCGAGGCATTGGAGAACGACGGCCGTATCCGGCAGGCTCCGGCGGGCACCGATGCCGACTGGTTCATTCTCTCCTTCGCCAGCGAGCTGGACGCTGTGATCGTCTCGAACGATCGATTTCGCGAGTACCTCGACGAGTTTCCCGATCTTCCCGACCGGCAGATTCGTTTCATGATCGTGGAAAACGAGGTCGTGCTCCGCCCGCCTGACGGCGATCAGCCGCAGCAGCAGTAGTTCAGCAATAGCAGCAGAACGGCGAGCAGCAGCAGAACGGCGAGCAGCAGCAGTACAGCATCGAGAGCTGCAGCAGCAAGCGACGAGCGCAGCAGCACGGCTGCTGCTGAACAGCTCATCCCGCCACGTTGACAACCGCGCTCTCCGTTCACAACATGTGATCGCGGCTGCCATCTTTCAGCGCGGCCACTCCCGCTGGCGTGCGATCCCCGCCGCAGAAACGAAGGCCCCGCCTTCGCATCTGCTTCACTCTTACCCCCTGGCTACGACCTCTCTCGCACTCATCCTCGTGCCATCGCCGCAGCGGAGCCGGCCGCTCCGCACCGTCCTGAACGAATCATCGTCGGAGGCATCATCATGCAACTCTGGTCAGCATCGTCGCATTGCTGGCGGCGCAGGTGTAGCCGTACGGCGGCTCGCTCGCCGCACAGTACCTTTCGATCCCGGGCTCCGTCAGCTCTCCTCACCGCTTTCGCTGCCGCATGCCTCATCGCCGCGGCGCCTGCCCTCGCTACCGCACAGGATGCGGTTGGCGGCATAGTCCTGTCGGAGAGCACGCTCCAGCCGGTGCCGGCCGCACAGGTTGCCATACAGGGCACCACAAGAGCGACCACGACCGATCAGAACGGCCGTTTCCTCTTCGATCAGGTCCAGGCAGCAGAGGTGACGCTCACCGTTCGCCGTATTGGGTATCGGCCGGCGACCCAGGTGGCGCGCCCCGGACAAACGAACCTTCGGATCCTGCTGGCCGACCGCGCCGTGGACCTCGATGAGGTCGTCGTCACAGGGACCGCCGGTGCACAGGCCCGGCGCGAGATTGGCAATGCCGTGACGCAGGTGAACGTAGCCCAGGTCACGGAGGTCACGCAGATCAACTCCTTCCAGGAGCTGCTGAACGCGCGGGTGCCCGGCCTCGTGATCCAGCCAGGATCGGGAAGTGTCGGCACGGGATCGCGGATCCGCGTCCGCGGCGTCGCCTCGCTCTCACTGCGCAACGAACCGCTCATCTACGTGGACGGCGTGCGCATCGACAATCAGAACACCACCGGTCCCTCCAATCAGGGATTCGGTTCCAGCTCGATCTCCAGGTTCAACGACATTAATCCCGATGACATCGAAAGCATCGAGGTGATCAAGGGTCCGGCGGCGGCAACCCTTTACGGAACGGAAGCCGCCAATGGCGTCATACAGATCATCACCAAGCGCGGCGCGGCAGGACCGCCTCGGTGGAATGCCACTGTCAGGCAGGGCGTCAACTTCCTCGCCAATCCCGAGGGGCTCTTCCCCACCAACTATCAGGTTGTGGATGGCGACACGGTCACGATCCGCATCGTGGACCTCGAGAACGCCCGCGGCACACCGATCTTCCGGACGGGCCGCGTACAGCAGTACGACCTCAGCCTGACCGGCGGTGGAGAGCGCGCCCGGTACTTCGTCTCAGGAGGCTACGAGCAAAGCGAGGGTGCCGAGAGGTCCAACGATCTCGACCGCTACAATACGCGTGTCAACGTCTCCCTCAATCCCACCGACAGGATGGATCTCGATGTTCGAATGGGATATACCACCGGCGTGACTCACGTGAGCGCCGAAGGCGGATTTGGAGGACGTGTCTGGTCCACGGTGCTTGCCGACGCGCGCAATCTGTCGAACCCGCAGCGCCGTGGCTTTCACACCGGTACGCCCGAAGCCTACGACCTGCTCAACAACTTCGAGCAGGGTATCAACCGGTTCGTCGGCAGCCTCCAGGCGAGGCACAACACCACGAGCTGGCTCAGCCAGCGCCTGACGTTCGGGGTGGACCTTACGCGCGAGGACAACAGTTACTTCGAGCCGCGCGTCGACTCGATGGCACCCGGGACGCCGCACCAGGCCGTGTGGGGATCCACGGCTCTGGGCAGCAGGCAAGTCACCAACCGGAGCCTCAACCACCGCACCGTGGACTATAGCGCCACCGGCCGCTTCTCGCTCACTCCCGGCATCTCCTCCGCCACGACGCTGGGCGGGCAGTACTATCGCAGCCTGCGCGAGTTCGTGTTCGCCTCCGGCCAGGTCTTCCCCGCCCCCGGTCTCAGTGCGGTGTCAGCCACGACTACGAACCGCGTCAATGCACAGGATCTGGAGGAGGAAGTCAGCATCGGCCTCTTCGTTCAGCAGCAGTTCGGCTTTGGCGGCCGGCTCTACGTCACCGGGGCCGTGCGATCCGACGATCACAGCGCCTTCGGACAGAACTTTGACCGCGTGTACTATCCGAAGGCGAGTGTGAGCTGGGTGCTCTCCGAGGAGGAGTTCTGGCCATTCGCGTTTGCGGAATCCTTCCGGTTGCGCGCGGCATTCGGCCAGAGCGGCAAGGCCCCCGCCAATTACGCCGCGCTGAGAACGTATTCGCCCGTCTCCGGTCCAGGGGACAGTCCGGCCGTCACGCCTCAATTCATCGGCAACCCCGACCTGGGGCCCGAACGCAGCAGCGAGATCGAGGTCGGCTTCGATGCGTCGTTCCTCGAGGATCGGCTCGGCCTGGAGTTTACCTACTACGACAAGCGAACTCGTGATGCGATCCTGGAACGCGAGATAGCGCCCTCCATCGGCTTCTCCGGTTTTCAGCCGTTCAACATCGGACGCCTCAGCAACAAGGGGACCGAGGCCGTGATTCGCGGACGTCCGCTGCAGCGCGCCCAGACGAGTCTCGACCTCTCGCTTTCCCTGGCCACGAACAGCAATCGGCTGGTGGATCTCGGACTCGACGGCGTGGAGTGGGTCAGCGCCGGGGGTTTCCTGCGCCACCAGGTAGGACTGCCGGTCGGCGCCCTGTTCGACAGACGCATCGTTTCGGCTGAGCTGAACGCA
Organism: uncultured Gemmatimonadaceae bacterium; assembly: GCA_964467195.1. Classification (GTDB taxonomy): domain Bacteria; phylum Gemmatimonadota; class Gemmatimonadetes; order Gemmatimonadales; family Gemmatimonadaceae; genus CAYXRS01. The sequence continues at coordinate 7,620 of CAYXRS010000093.1, read as the reverse complement.
GCCGGCCAGGCGATCAACGTCATGTGCGACGACGGCCAGGGCGGCGCCGTCGCGTGCGCCAGCGCTCCCGAGGTTTACCAGGGCCGCACGATACCCAAGGTCGAGGGCGCCTTCGCGTCCACGCTCACACTGTTCGGTCAGGTCCGCGTTTACGCGTTGTTCGATTTCAAGCGTGGGCATCGGAAGATCGACGGCGACACTCGCGTACGCTGCGCATTCTTCGGCGGCCGCTGCCGCGAGAATTTCTATCCGCACGAGTTCGACCCCATAAGGATTGCCGGTATTCAGTCCAGTCCAGCGATCAGTGACTGGCTGATGGATGACGCCAGCTTCACGAAGTTCCGCGAGCTGTCGGTTTCGTATACCCTGCCCGAGCGCATCAGCGGCTGGGTAGGCGCCGACGCCGCCTCCGTGAGTCTTGCGGGGCGCAACCTGCACACGTGGACGAACTACGGCGGCCTGGAGCCCGAGGCCATGTTCCTGGGCGGCACACGAGGGGGCAACCACGGTGCGTGGCAGCAGACGATGATGCCGCAGCTCAGGCAGTGGGTCACCACGCTCAACGTGCGGTTCTGACCATGCATTCCTCTCAACTCATCTCAGACGGCATCGAACGCAACCCCGCTGTAAGGGAGCCACATATGCTCAGTGAATTCTCATCACACCGCGCCGTCCGGCTCATGATCGGCCTGCTTATGGCGCTCGCCCTTGGCGCCTGTGACAGGCTCGACCGGCTGCTCGGAGTGGACGCAGGAAGCCGGATCCCGGCGGAAAATCTCGAGGATCCCCTAAACGCCTCGCTTCTGGTCAATTCCGCCATTGCCGATTTCGACTGCGCCTTCGGGGCCTACGTAGTCCTTGGAGGACTGATTGGCGACGAGTTGATCGATGGCACGCAGACGGCTAACCGCTTCCCATACGACGCCCGGCGAACGGTCGACTCGGATCTGCGCTACTCCACCTTTGGATGCGTCGATCTGGGCGTCTACACTCCACTCAACACCGCCCGCGCCTCCGCGGACAACGTTCTGCGCAACCTGACCGATGTCTGGACCGATGAGCAGGTTCCAAACCGCGCGAGCCTCACCGCCACGGCGGCCGCCTACGCCGGGTACAATCTCGTGCTGCTTGGTGAGGGGTTCTGCTCGGCTGTGATCTCACACGTCAATCCGGACGGTTCGATCGACTGGGGCGCCGAGCTCAGCCGCGCCGAGGTGTTCACCGAGGCGGAAAACCGCTTTACGACCGCCATCGCTGCGGCCACCGCGGCGGGAAATGCCGACATCCTCAACTTTGCACGCGTCGGCAGGGCGCGGACGCGGCTCAATCTCGGCCGGCCTGCCGATGCAGCGGACGACGCGGAGCTGGTTCCGTTCGCTTATGAGCGCATCATGACGGCTTCCACGGTTTCGGCGCGGCGCAGCAATCGGGTATGGGCGCAGAGCTCACCCACGAGCAGTGCCGTATCGGTCGACCAGGGGTACCGCGATCTCGGCGATCCGCGCGTCCCCGTGACCGGACCGCACGGCAACACCGCGCTAGGAATTCCCGTGTTCCGGCAGGAGAAGTATCCGCTTCAGAACAGTGCGATCTCCATCGCTTCGGGCCGCGAAGCGCGGCTGATCGTAGCCGAAGCACTGCTCGAAGCCGATATGCTGCCGCAGGCAGTGCTCGTCCTCAACGAGTTCCGCTCACGCGGTGACCAGCTTCCCTTCGCGAGCGCCGACACCGAGGAGATCCGCGCCGAACTGATCGACCAGCGGCGTCGCGAGCTCTTCCTCCAGGGGCACCACCTGGGAGACGTGATCAGGTACGGTATCGACCTCGCGCCTCCGCCAGGCACTGCGTATCACGGTGACGGTGTGTACGGGAACCAACTCTGTCTGCCGCTTCCCCGCATCGAGAAGCAGAACAACCCGCGGCTTGGTGGCGCCGGCTGAGGGTTGGCATAACCACCCGGGAGCGATTTCGCGAGCGATTGACTGGAACGGGGTAGCGGGAGTGGCCGCTACCCCGTTCCACATCCTTCTCACCCGCGCTCGGGGTCCCAACTGTGCGGAGACCCCGCTGAGAGGGGGCTAGCCATCGCGCCACGGCCAGCCTAGGATGACATATTCGGCCAGAACCAGACCGGCCGACGAGGTCCTCGTCGGCCTGGACGAGAGGAGGTAGCCATGCTTTCGACTTTCCGGCTCACCCAGCGGCGGTGGACCTGCGTCGGGACCCTTACCGCTGCGATTTTCCTGACGGGTGCCGTCGCGCTCGCGGCTCCACAACGGCTTCAGGCGCAGGAGCACCACGCACACGCCAGGGATGACGTGGGCACAGTAGACTTCCGCGTCTCGTGCAGCGAGGCGGTGCGATCCGACTTCGATCGCGCGGTCGCGATGCTGCATCACATGATGTATATCGAATCGCGCGCGATCTTCCAGCAGATCGCCGAGCGCGATCCCCAGTGCGGCATGGCCCATTGGGGCATTGCGATGACCCGCTTCCACCCGCTCTGGTACCGTCCGTCCACGGATGACCTGCGCGCCGGATGGGCGGCACTGGAAAAGGCGAGAGAGATTGGCATCCAGAGCGAACGCGAGGCCGCGCTTGTAGCCGGAACCGAAGCGTTCTTCCGCAACCCGGAGGCTGACGAGTGGTTCCCCCGCCTCGCCCGCTGGACCGAAGCGATGCGTCACGCCAACGAACAGCATTCCGAGGACAACAATATCGCGGCGTTCTACGCGCTCTCCGAGATTGCCGCCGGCCAGGCGCCGGGGGAAGATCGCATGGAACGGAATACGAGGGCGGCGCAGGTGCTGCTGGCCGTGCACGAGCGGCAGTCTGATCACCCTGGCGCGCTCCACTACACAATTCACGCCAACGACATCACCGGCCGCGCAGGCCAGTCGCTGGACATCGTTCACAGCTACGACGAGGTAGCACCGAGCGTTCCGCACGCGCTCCACATGCCGACGCACATATTCGTTCGGTTGGGCGAGTGGCCGGAAGTGATAGAGTGGAATCGCAAGTCGGCCGACGCGGCGCTGCGCTTCCCGGCAGGAGACCTCGTTTCGGTGCACTACATCCATGCGCTCGACTACATGCTCTATGCACACCTCCAGCGCGGCGAAGATCGCGACGCGAAGGCAGTACTGGATGAGGCGCTCGGGCGCAGCAAGTACGAGGACAGCTTCGTATCTGCGTTCCATATCGCCATGATGCCGGCTCGCTACGCCGTCGAACGTCGCGAATGGGATGAAGCCTCGGCCATCGAACCTCGGTCGGTCGCATACTTCAGTTGGGACCGCTTCCCCTGGCCCGAAGCTTTGAGCTGGTTCGCCAAGGGTCTTGGTGCGGCACACTCCGGAGATCTTGCTTCAGCGCGCGATGCGGAGACGCGCATGAGTGCGCTAGCCGAGCGGGCACGTGCCGCCGGCACTCCGGACCTGGCTACCTACATCGAGGTGGACAGGCTCATCCTCGCCGGCGTGATCGCGAACGCTGACAAGAACGCCGACTCCGCCGTCACTCTGATGCGCGCCGCGGCGGACCTCGAGACGACGGTGCAGAAGCACCCGGTCACGCCTGGATCGCTGCTTCCGCCGCAGGAGGCACTTGGTGATCTGCTCATGTCGCAGTCCCGGCCAGCCGAGGCGCTCGCCGCCTACGAGGAGGGGCTTGGCGTATGGCCTGCACGCTACCGCAGTTTGCTGGGTGCGGCACGCGCGGCGCACGCCTCCGGAGAAGACGCAAGGGCGCGACAGTACTACACGAAGCTGCTCGACGTGGCCGGCGAAGGTAATGGCGACCGTCCGGGTCTGCGTGAGGCACGCGTTTTCGTAGCCAGCGCGAGGAGGTGAACGGGCAGTTTCATCGCGGCCGCGGCCATCGCGGGAGTGACCAGGGGGTGCCTGCCGGGCGCTATCTGTAGCGCACCGTCAGGCACCCCGCTCGCATCCCCGGGCAGTAGTAGCTCAGCACCTCCATGTACACTTCCTGCCCGTCTCTGGTTCGGACCGCATACACGCGGCCGCGGCTCTCCAGGACGTGCGTGACGAAGCTGTAGCGATACCAGCGGGCCATGGCGGCGTTTGACGTGTCGCGTCCGAACGAGCTGGACAGCCACGCGTCCGGCTCGACTACCACCCGCGCCGCGCTGTCGAGAGGAACAGTGCCAAGATCCGCTGCGGCAACCGCGGGAACGACGTGATAACGCCGGAAGGCGACATCCCACTCCCCCGCACCTGACGGCGCGCGGGCATCATTCACGGCAGCGAGCGCACGCGATGGCGGAGCCTCCACCAGGCCGCGCCGCGCAAATGAGAAATAGCGCCACCGATTCGGGTCGCTCGTGTCTACCGTGAAGGTATCCACCTCCCACGCGAAGGCGACGCCCGCATCCCGGTCCGCCGGCGTCGGGTCGAAAACAGGCAGGCTTCGCCGTATCAACGACGCCGTGACGAGATAGGCGATCACTGCCAGAAACACCAGGAAGCCGGCGATTAGCGGGCGGGGGGGCATGTTCGAAAAATGCAAGGGATGACGTGCGAGGGTAAAGGGGAGAACGGTATCCCTTGCGCCACCGTGCGCGGCGCTGAATTGTTTGACCACTCTCCAGTCGTCATCGTTCCCTCCGCAGGATGGCTCTCCGTTGCGCGCTGCCAAGTTCCGCCAGGCCGCATTCATATACCTTCATGTGGTGCTGCTCTACATTGCGGCTGCTTACGTGATGATGCGGCATGACATGCTGCCGACACGCTTTGGTCCACCGGTGCTCTGGCTCCTGATCGGCACGCTCGTTGGAATCGGTGTGTTTATCGGTCTCCTCCTCTGGCAGAACGTGTGGTTCGCGCGCGCTGTGTGGGCCTTACACGCGCTGCGACTACCGGCGTTGATCGACGGCGCGTTCTTCGCTGGCGAGGAGGCGCGCGTCGTTCCCGGCTTCTATGTTACAGCCATGGTCGTGGTTGTGATCAATCTGTGGTTCCTGGCACGGGCGGCCTGGGATCTGTGACGCTCCCCGGGCACGAGCCACCCGAGCCTCCTCAGCGCCCCACGGCATTCCGCACGTACTTCGACGTCACGGGCGATGACCGGTCCGCGCTGGGCGCGCAGGTTGCGGCGCAGCGGGCGCGCGTTCGCGACAGGCTGGCGACTGTTCTCACGGTCATCGCAGTCGCAAGCGGCAAAGGAGGCGTCGGGAAGAGCTTCATCACCGCTGGCCTCGCGCTTGCGTTGGCGCGGCGCGGACGGCGCGTGGCTGTGCTGGACGCCGACCTCAAGAGCCCGATGATCCCGTCAATGCTGGAGGCCGCCGGACCGCTGCGGGTGGATGGGGACGGTGTTCACCCGGCTGTCGGACGCCAAGGTGTGTTGGTGATGTCCTCGGGTCTCCTCCTCGACGACGGTACACCGCTCGCCTGGGGCGGACCGGTTGCGGATCGCTTTCTCTGGCGGGGTGCGTTGGAAGTCGGTGCCACACGCGAGTTCCTGTCCGATACGGTTTGGGGAGAGCGAGACATTCTGATCGTCGACCTGCCCCCCGATATGGACCGGCTCACGGACATGGCCGAACTGGTTCCGCAGCTCGCCGGAACGATCGTCATCACGATTCCAAGCGATGAGTCCCGCCGTTCGGTGGCGCGGACCATCCGCGCGGCAGGCGCCAGCGGCATCCACCTCCTTGGCATAGTGGAGAACATGAGCGGTTACCGCTGCGGGGCCTGCGGCTCTCTGCGGCCGCTTTTCCCGGGCGCCGCCGGTGCCGATCTGGCGCTGGAGCTCGGCGTTCCGCTTCTCGCTCGCGTTCCCTTCGCGGAGAATGCCAGCGCCCAGGAGGAGCCCGCGCTGGAACCGGTGGTCGACTGCCTCGAGGATCGGATTCCATGAAGTTCCTCTGTCTCGAGTGCGATGCTCAGATGGCATTCGAGGAGCGGCGGCAGCCCGGAGACGGTACTTTCGCTGCCGCCTTCGCCTGCCCTGCCTGTGGCCGGCGAATCGCAATGCTCGCCAACCCGATGGAGACCCAGCTCGTTGGCTCGCTGGGCGTGCAGATAGGCGGCCGCACCCTGGACGAGGAGCCGTTCGGGTTGGTCCGGACTCAGCTGCGCGGCAGCGACACGGCCTTGAATGACATCTCCGACGTGGATGCGCAGGCTGTGGTGAATAGCCGCCGGCCGCGGTGGAGCGCGGAAAGTGAGGAGCGGCTCGCGCGTGTTCCAGGATTCGTGCGAGGGATGGTCAAGAAGATCTATGCGGAGTACGCCGCCGAACGGGGGATCGAGGAGATCACGCCGGCCGTCATGGATCGTGCCCGTTCCGACCTCGGCCTGGAGGGCATGTAGTGCCGGGTGAACTGGACGAACGAATGGTGGGTGATCTGCGCGTCGTGATCGACCGCACTCTGTGCGTGGGGTTCGGCGACTGCGTCACGGAGGCGGACGAGGCTTTCGCGCTGGACGAGGAGAGCATCGCCATCTTCCGATGCCCCGAGCAAGTGGACCGCGACCGGCTGCTGCGGGCGTGCGATGCCTGCCCGGTTGATGCCATTACGGTTTACGATGGCAATGGGCAGAGACTGGTGCCTTGACAGCCATTCGGGTGGGCGGTACTCTCGCGGTTGCTGGTGCTGTGCCTGCAGTTGGATGTGTCGTCTGGCTGTCCTGGGAGTCGGTGCGACGCCGTCCGCGCGCTCGCCGTCCTGCTCTGAAAGAGGGAGTAGTTTCCCGCAGTCCGTTACCGACCTTCCCCGGCCGAGGGCGGAGCCATGTACAGGGAAGTCTTCGTTCCTGTTGATAACTCTCAGCACTCCGACTGGGCAGTCGACCGAGCCATAGAGCTCTGCCGAAAGTCTGACGGTCGGATCACAGGCAATCACGTGTATGCTGCCCGCCTCCACGACGTCCGCTTCCGGCAACTGGAGACGGGGCTCCCCGCACAGTTCCAGACGGCGGAGGAGATCAAGCGCCAGCGAAAGATCCATGACAAGCTGATCGAGAAGGGCCTCCAGCTGATTGCCGACTCGTTCCTGGATCAACTCGGCAAGCGCTGCGAGGCGGCCGGCGTGCCACTCACCCGACAGCTCCTCGAGGGAATCAACTACGAGGAGATAGTCAAGGAAGTGAACCGCGGCGAGGGGCGACTTCCGGGTCTCATCGGCTTTGATCCGAACCGTGCGGCGACCTACGACGGGGGTGAGCGCACGCGATCGGACGTTCGCCTTGGCGAGGACGGGCGCATTGTGGCCGAGGAGGAGGATGCGGCCGCAAAGATCGTCGGCTCCTCCGGCCGGCAATACGACCTCGTTGCCTTCGGCGCCCACGGGCTGGGACGGCAGCCTTACAGCCAGCTTGGCGGAGTGGTTGCGCGGGCGCTCCGGGGCATCGAGAAGGACACGCTGATCGTTCGCGACGACAAACCGCTGGAGGGCGGGCGCTTTCTCGTTTGCGTGGACGGTTCATCCTACAGCTACAAGGCAATGCGCGAGGCGCTGGAGCTCGCTGCCGAGTTCGGTGCATCGCTCTACGTATGCAGTGCGTTCGACGTCGAGTACCACCACATCGTCTTCCACAACATCAAGGATGTGCTTTCCGTGCAGGCCTCGAAGGTCTTCAAGTTCGAGGAGCAGGA
>CAYXRS010000092.1:0-12992 GCA_964467195.1 uncultured Gemmatimonadaceae bacterium | reverse complement strand
ATCATCGCGCAGGCAGCGTATCACAACCGGCAAAGTCGGGGATGTCACTACCGCGTGGATGCGGTGGAGGCGGAGCTGGGCAGAGAAGCTTTCGCGATTCCTTGCGATATCACCGACCGCAACAGCGTGACGCGTGGTGCGGCGCGCATCGTCGACGAATTGGGTGGTGCGCCTGATGTGCTCGTCAATAACGCGGGTTTCTTCCGGCTTGCTTCACTGGTCGAAACGACTCCGTCGGATTTCATGGATTCGCTCGCCGTGAACACGCTGGGTCCCTTCCTCCTAATGCGCACCTTCCTTCCGGAGATGCTGGCGCGTGGAGTGGGTCACGTGGTGAACGTGGGCTCGGTCGCCGATCATTCGGCGATTGCTGGCAACGCTGCCTATGCCGCCTCGAAGTTCGGCGTGCGCGCAATGCACGAGGTGCTGCTGGAAGAGCTGCGTGGCACCGGCGTGCGCGCCACCCTCGTGTCGCCAGGGCCCACCGATACTGCGCTATGGGATCCGTACGACCCCGACCATGGTTCAGGGTTGACCCCACGCGCCGCCATGCTCCGACCGGACGACGTGGCAGCCGCGATCATCTACGCCGTCACGACTCGTGCCGGAGCCAACGTGGATGAGATCAGGTTGTCGCCGGTCGGTTAAGTCGAGTCACGCAAAAAGTCACCGAATCCAGCGCCCACAGAAGATGCACATCGAGCTCATTGATTTCCTTCGCTGTCCGCGTCCGCACGCGTTCACCTGGCTGGTTGCGCGGACGGCGCAGATCAGGGAGCGCGACGTCGTAGGCGGAATGCTCGGCTGTCCGGAGTGTCGGGCGCGCTATCCGCTCGTTGCAGGAGTGCTCGACCTCCGCTCCCGGCCCACGCCGGTGGCAGCTCTCCCTTTCGCCGAGCCCGAAGACGAGACGATTACCCGGCTGGCCGCCCTGCTCGCCGTTGCGGATGCTCCGTCAGGTGCGTTGATGGTACTCGCCGGCGAGCACGCCGCTGCGGCACGGGTAATGTCGCGAATGTTCGATGGAGTTCAGCTTCTCGCCGTCAATCCGTCAGTTGACCTGGAGAGCGGCGGCGGCGTTTCCATCGTTCTGACGGAAGGCGAGGTGCCCCTGCGCGATGGCGTCGCACGTGGGGTGGCGCTCGACCTGACGCACAGCGCGCCGGATCTGGTGGAGGGTGCGGCGCGAGCGGTCGCGCCGGGAGGGCGGCTCGTCGCCCCTGCCTCCGCTCCCCTGCCTGCAGGGGTTCGCGAGCTCGCGCGCGACGAGCTGGAATGGGTAGCGGAGCGGCTTTCGGAGCCGGTAGTGGTGCCCCTCCGGCGCGGCTGACCCTCGCTCAGGACGGACGAGGCGGTGCTTGCGACCTTGAATCTGTCACCCGCGCGAACCCGGGCGTCCAACCGACGCCGATCCCGCCGGTCCCCGGCCTCGGCTACCGAATCTACGCCGCACCGGCTCTTTCCTCGTACAGCCCGTCGATGAGCGCACGATACTTCTGGTCGATCACGCGCCGCTTCACCTTGAGCGTGGGCGTCAGCTCGCCACCTTCGATCGTGAAGTCGTCCTCGATCAGTCCCACTTTTTTTGGCGTCTCGTAGCTTGCCAGCCCCGACAGATTGGAGAGGACCTCCTTCTCCATCTTGGCCACCACCACCGGTTGCGAGATCAGCTGTGCACGATCGGTCCAGAGCAGGTTCTCGACCTTCGCCCACTTCTCGAGATGATCGTAGTTGGGCACCACCAGCGCCACCGGGTAGCGACGCTTGTCGCCGATCATCACCACCTGCGAAACGTACTTGTTGGTCTTGATCTGGTTCTCGATTGGCTGCGGAGCGATGTTCTTCCCACCGGCGGTAACGATGATCTCCTTCTTGCGATCCGTGATCCGAAGAAAACCATCCTCGATCACGCCGATGTCGCCAGTGTGGAACCAGTTGTCCTGATCGATGACGTCGGCGGTGGCGTCCGGACGCTTGAAGTAGCCCTTCATGATGTGCGGTCCGCGGCTGAGGATCTCACCATCGGCGGCCAGCGCCACCTCGACCCCGGCTATCGGACGCCCGACGGTGCCGATTCGAAAGTCTTCGGTGCGCGGCCGGTTGCAACAGATCACCGGAGACGTCTCCGTCAAGCCGTATCCCTCGAGGATCATGAGCCCCGCGGCGTAGAAGAAGCGATTGATCTCCGGTGCCAGTGGCGCGCCGCCCGAAACGAAGAAGCGCATACGCCCTCCCACCCTCGCTCGCAGCTTGGAGAACACCAGCTTCTGCGCGACCGCGTACTTGGCGGCGAGCAGCCCTCGCGGCTCTCCGCCCGCCAGGCGGATCTCAGCCCAGCGCTCGGCAACATCGCGCGCCCAGAAGAAGATGCGCTTCTTGATGGCGCCGCCAGCCAGCGCGTTCTCCAGTACGCGCGCATAGATCTTCTCGTACACACGAGGCACGGCAACCGCCACGGTAGGAGACGCGAGCCCGAAATCCGCGACAAGAGTATCGAGAGACTCCGCGTACGCGATCGAAACGCCGGCGGCAAGCATCACATAATGCGCGGTTCTTTCGAGTATGTGCGAAAGCGGCAGGAAGGACAGCGACGTATCGGACTGGCCTATCGGCACGAGCTCCAGCACGCCATGGACGTTGGAGAAGATGTTGTCCTGTGTGAGCATCGCCCCTTTGGGGGATCCCGTCGTGCCCGAGGTGTAGATGATCGTCGCTACGTCATCCGGTTTGACGGCCAGCGCATCCTCCCGGTATTGGGCGATGACCTGTGCATCCTCCCTTGCCGCTCCCGCAGCCTCCAGCGCGGCGAGCGTCATGTCCACACCGGGCCATGGAGAATGGCCGAAGCCGATCACGCTGCGAAGCCGTGGAAGCTGATCACGGATCTGAGCGATCTTGGCCGCCTGATCCTCATTGGACACGAAGATCGCTACTGTCCCCGCATCCTGAAGTATGAATGCGATCTGCTCCGCCGGAAGCGTGGGATAAATCGGCACATCGGTGACGCGGCTCGTAAGGCAGCCGAAGTCCACGATCGGCCACTCGGGACGATTCTCGGACAGTATCGCGACGTGATCGCCAGGCGCGATGCCCAGATGTCGCAGGCCGAGTGCAACGCGCCGTACTCGGTCCGCCATGGTGCGGTGGGAGATCGGCTGATATGCGCCACCCACCTTGACCTGAAGCGCGTCGGGTTTGTCGTATCTCGCGACAGCGTCGAAAAAGAGCTGGTTCAACGTACCCACCGGCGGGCGTGGTCCGCCGGAGATCACCTGCTGCGGCGCGGCACTCGCTGCCATCTGCTCCCTCCGTAAGAAAGTTCCGGAGTTGGAACTCCTTTGTGCAACGTTAGGGCACCTGCACGCGCTCCACCACGATCACGTACCGCAAGGGACTTCCTGCGATCGGCGTGCCGTCAAGGTGCACGGCGCGCACCTCCACCACAACGGAGTCGGGCGGCGGCAGCGTGAGCCAGGGCGACAATCGCACACTGCGGCTCGCAACGCCGTCCGCTCCCGTCGTGTCGCGCCCCGAGGGACGCCGCTGCTCGTTGACCAGCAGCACATGAGTGCTGTCGGTTGGCAGACCAGCGGGCTCCACGATCTCGAAATCAACGCGGTACTGTCGTACCGGGGCGAACGGCCCCTGGCCGGTGTCGGCCACTACCCGGGTGCGAATCTCAATCAGGTGATCGCGAAAATCGATGAACTCCATGGTGTCGCGCAAGTCGCCGACCGGCTCCAGCAGAGTGGGGCGCGGCACTACCGGAACCGTTAGCGTGGCGCTCTGGAGCCCACCCACCGACGCCACAACGCGAGCCTCGCCGGGACGAAGCCCACGAAGGTGTCCGGTGGACTGGTCGAGCGCCGCCACAGGCTCGGTATCAAGCAACAGGTACGTGATTGCGGGGTCCTCGATCACTTCTCCACGCCCGTCGAAAACACGCACTGCCACCGGCACTGCGGCCCCGGTCGTATCGCGAAGCGAGTCTCCGACAATCACGGAAGGGAAAGGGAGCGGTCCGATCTCGATGGCGACCGCCACGCCCGGCTCCGTCATGACGTCGGAGCAGGCGGCCGCGAGAAGTACCCCCAGTGCCGCCCCGAGCAGGCGCTGCATCTAGAGAAACCGGCCCGCCAGCGCGGTGGCGAGGTTTACGTATGCCTGCGCTGCCGGATCGGCCGGCTCACGGAGTACAACCGGCTGGCCGGCGGCGAAGGCGTCGGCGGCGGCGGCGGTTCTGGGAACGCTGATGTCGAAAACCATGTTGCTGGGAAGATGCTCACGCACGTAGTCTGCCACACGTACACTCGCCGCGCTCCCCGGGTCCACCATGGTCAGCACCATACCCTCCAGCGTGAGCTCCTCATTTCCTGCGATGGCTTCCTGAATTCCACGCAGTACCTGCGGCGTCGTCTGAAGCGCCAGAGGTTCGGATTGGAGCGGCACGATTACGTGCTGCGACGCCGACAGCACACGGCGTACGATCCCACCCACTCCCGGCGGCGTGTCCACTACAACCACGTTGCACCGCTGGCGCGCGAGGGTGAGCAGATCCACCAGCAGATCGCTCTCCTCGATGCGTCGGCGAAACTCCACGTTGCGCGCGTCGTCGGACACGGTGCCTGCGAGCACGACTCGCATCCACGGCAGTGCCGTGGGCAGGATGATCTCGCGCAGCCCCTTGGCGCCCTCCAGGTAGTCGGACAAACCGTAGGGCGCATGCCCCTGTCTCAAGCCCACGCCGAAACGTACCGCGCCCTGGGGATCCGCATCGACCACCAGCGTCTTCAGCCCGCGACGCGCAAACGCTGCGGCAAGGTTGACCGCGGTCGTCGTCTTGCCGACTCCACCTTTCTGGCTGACGATCGAGAGAACCCGGCCCACAGGCTACTCGGAGCCGGAAGGCGTGTCCTGCCGTGGTTGCTGCTCCGATTGCTGCAGCTGCTCGAGCGTGTGCTGTGCGTGGCGCACCCAGCGTTCCGCTTCGGTGCTCCGCGGCGGATTCGCCAGAAAGGTTTCGAGATGCTGAACGGCCTGCCGCTGATCACCTCGCTTCAACAGCAGAAATCCAAGCCCGTAATGCGCACCGGTGAGATTCGGGTCGAGAGCAAGCGCCTTGCGGTAGGTGCGTATCGCGTCATCCAGGCGGCCAGTACGTGAAAAGGCGATGGCCATGTTCTGGAGAATGCGCGGATCGTTGGGCTGGTCCCGCAGTGCCAGCCGGTACGATGTGAGCGCCGCGTCGTAATCTCCCTGTCGTTCGAGCGCCAGCGCCTCGCTCAGGTAGTCGAGGCGCTGCGGCCGCGTCTTGCGGTCGGACTTTCCGCCCGTCAGGCGTTGCCACCAGGACATGCGATTGAGAACGGGGAAGAGTGCTTCGTCAGCGCGTGAATGACGGCCCGGGAGAGGCGCTGCCCGGGGGCCGGATTGCCACGCAAACTATCGCGCACGGTGCTTCGCGGCAACCAGTTAGCGCCACGTGCAAGCGGCTGCATGATTCTGGGCACCGGGGTTGCATTGGCTCGCTTCGTTCGGGAGATTGCGACTCCCGCAACCGGGCACCAACGCGCAGACTCGGAGGTGGTGGGTGGCTCCTCGCAGGGCGATGGTAGACAGCTCGCGCGGAATTCTCGAGGTCGACTGGCCCCTGTTCGGGGAGCTTTCGCGCGCCCTCGCACTGCGCGTCGCTCGTGGCTACGATCCGGAGATAGTTGTAGGCATTGCCACCGCGGGTGTTGTGCCCGGCGCGGTCATTGCCGCCATCATGGGCCGCGAGTTCCGCTCGATCACCGTCACGCGGCGCCGCGGCGACGACAGAGCCCGTGAGACCCCCGCTGTCCTTGGCGCCGCCCCGCCCGAGGTACGCGATCACCGCGTCCTGATCGTAGACGAGACCTGCGACAGCGGCGACACACTGCGGCTTGCCGTCGCGGCAATCGTGAACGCCGGTGCCGCCGATGTGCGTACAGCCGTCGGTTTCCGAACTGGCCCCTACGAGCCCGACTTCGCCGCACTCGAGACGGAATCCACGATCATCCTTCCGTGGGACCGTGAGGTGCTGGTGGATGGCGAGCTCGTGCTGAAGCCGGAATACGCAGAGGCGCTCAAGGGGCGTTGAGTCCCGCCCTGGCCGACCCGCCAGACCTGGGTCATTTCGCCGTGTTGAGCAGCATTGACCGCGGCGACGCCTGGACCTCAGAGAAGGATGTGAAGTGGCGCGGACCTGACGGATCGTCCGGTGCGTGACCGAGCTTTGCACTCTAACAGGCGCGCCGCGAAAATCCGGAAGACGGAAAGGAAGAAGGGAGCGCCTTGCGCTCCCTTCTTGTCCGAAGCCAGGCACCGCCGAAGCCCGAACACCGGCCCTTATTCCACCCTCTCCACCGCTACTTCCCAGCTTTCCCCACGCTCGAGTTCGTCGAACACGTAGCCGAGTACGTCAGGAGCGCCAAGCAGGAAACGGCAGCGAGGAGCACCGCTGGAACGGCACTCTACCTCGAGGACGGCAAGCGCGGCATCTGCTGCCCGGCCAAAGAAGTGCGCCAGCAGTCCCGTTGTGAAGTGGCAGCCTGGCTCCGGCGCGCCCCGCTCCGGTTCCGCCTCCCACCAGTCCGCCGACGCAATGGTCACCACGGAGTCGCGCACGGTGCCGATCTCCACCGTTCCCCAGCCGATCTCGCGAAAGAAGCCAGAGGCGGCGCTCTGGAAGGCCGTCAGATCGAGATCCTCGGGCGCGCGACCCTCGCGGGCCTCCGTCCAGCCGGAGAACGCGCTCCACAGTTCGTCGCCGCCGGCATAGCCGGCGCTCCGCAGGGGTGCCGCCGAATCGGCGCTGCCTTCGCGGAGGATTGCGGCGCGCAATGACATCAACGCCGGCCGCCCCACGGCCACCAGTTGGTGTTCGGCGATGGTGAATGTGTCCTGACTCATATGGATGCCTGCTCCGTGGACGACGGTTCAGCCGCGACTCGGCGCTTTAGCTCGGCTTCATCGATCACTTCGACGCCTAGCGCACGCGCTTTGTCAAGCTTGCTCCCGGCGGCCTCACCGGCCACCAGAAAGCTGGTATTTCGGGACACGCCGCTGGTGACGGTCCCGCCGGCTGTTTCCACCATGGCGGTGGCCTCCGCCCGCGACAGCGTCGCCAGGGTCCCGGTTATGACGACCGTACGGCCCGCCAGGCTACGGCCTGCGGGGCTCGAGCGGGGTTCCGTGGTGTTGACGCCATGGCTCTGGAGCTTTCCCAGCAGGCGCCGGGTGGACACATCCGAGAAGTACGCGACCACTGCCCGGGCGGTGGTCTCGCCTATTCCGCGTACCTCCAGAATCTCCTCTTCGCCCGCTCGTGACAAGGCATCGAGTGTTCCGAAGTGGCGGGCGAGCAGCTGTGCCGTCCCTGCACCCACGTGTCGGATACCCAGTCCGTTCACAAGCCGCGATAGCGGCTGTGCTTTCGAGGCTTCGACGGCGCCGATCAGATTCTCGGCACTCTTCCTGGCAAACCGCTCCAGGGTGACGAGCTGTTCCGCGGTAAGCGCAAAGATGTCTGCGATGTCCTCAATGAGTCCCGCCTCCACCATCTGCTGGATGCGCGCGTACGAGAGACCGCGAATGTCCATCGCCGATCCCGATGCGAAGTGCACCAACCCCTCGAGACGGCGGCCCGGACAGGCCACGTTGGGACAGTAGTGGGCGACTCCATCCTCGTCGCGTTCCACGGGAGTGGCACATCTCGGACATCGCGGCGGCATCTGCCACTCCCGCTCCGATCCGTCGCGACGTTCCGGCATGGGAGCGATCACCTGGGGGATCACCTCACCGGCACGCTTCACCTGCACCCAATCTCCCTCCCGCAGATCCTTCTGCCTAATTAGATCGGCGTTGTGAAGGGTGGCCATCTTGACCGTTGCCCCACCGATCTCGACAGGTTCGAGCATTGCGTACGGGTTGAGCGCACCCGTTCGCCCAACATTCACTTCGATCTTCAGCAGCCGCGTGATGGCGATGTCGGGTGCGAACTTTCGGGCGATCGCCCAACGTGGCTCGCGTCCGCCAATGACACCGAGATCGTCCTGGAGCGCGAGCTCGTTCACCTTAACCACCAGTCCATCTATGGCGAAATTCAGCTCGGCGCGGAGCTGACGCTCCACGCGGGCCGCGTGTTCGGCTACGTCGTCCAGCGAGCTGCACTCCAGTCGGTGCGGCGCCACGGGAACGCCCCAGCGGACGAGCGTATCCAAAAGCTCCCATTGGGTGCGGAACGGCAGATCTTCCCCCACGCTTACCGCTGCGAAGCCGAAGAAACGGAGCGGCCGGCGCGCCGTGACTCCTGGATCGAGCTGCCGGAGTGATCCAGCCGCCGCGTTCCGAGGATTGGCGAACACCGGTTCGCCGGCGGCGGCACGTGCCTCGTTGAGCGTCTCGAAGCGATCGAACGGGAAGTACACCTCGCCGCGGATCTCCACCCGACGGGGCGGTGTCGAATCGTCGAGTCGCAGCGGAATTTCGTGAATGGTGCGCAGGTTGGCGGTCACGGTCTCGCCAATGGCCCCATTACCGCGAGTGGCTCCGGTAACCAGCAGACCATTTTCGTACGTCAGACTGACGGCGGCACCATCGATCTTGAGCTCGGAAGTGTAGCCATGCCGATGAACCGCATCTCCCACCAACCGCCCGACACGCGCCTCCCATTCCCGCAGCTCCTCGTTGGTAAAAGCGTTGCCCAGTGACAGCATCGGCACGCGATGCTCGTGCTTGGCGAGCTGGCTCTGCGGCTCAGCGCCGAGGCGAACGGTGGGTGAGTCTGGTGTGCGAAGCGTCGGATGATTGCGCTCCAGCTCCTGAAGCTCGCGAAACAGCCTGTCGTACTCGGCGTCCGAAATCGTCGGCCGGTCGAGCACGTAGTACTCGTAGTTGGCGCGCTCCAGCTTGCGGCGCAACTCGTCCGCGCGAGCAGCGAGAACCTTCAGTTCCGTCATGCCGGCCGGATCATTCGGGGCCTTTCAGGTGCACCGATTCGGACGTCGGCATGACAGCTTCGAGACGGATCAGGCAAATTGGAAGTGCGGATTCGGCGGATCGTTCCGACGTGGGTTGCCAGTCGGCCAAGCCGTCGGGCATCTCAATCGCTGGCGGAGACGGCGTCGGGTATCGCTGCCGGAGATTTGCCGCGCGCGAGGTAGTTCTCCACGAAGATCAGCCCACTGCCGCCCGCGCGCTTGATGAGCCTCAGGAGCTGGTCCATGCTCGAAACCTCCTCAAGCTGCTCGTTGACGAACCACTCGAGAAAGTTGCGGGCGATGTGATCATTGTTCCTGATCGCCAGGTCCATCAGCTTGTTGATTTGATCGGTGACCGTCATCTCCCAGTCGAGCGAAAGCTTGACTGCCTCTTCGGCGGACTTGAAGGAGGTCTTGGGCGCCGGCAGGGCGGGAATTTCCACCTCTCCACCGGCGTCCACGATGTACTTCACGAAACGCATCGCGTGCTCGCGTTCTTCCGTTGCCTGACGGTAGAAATGCGCTGCGAGAACCGGCAGCCCATCTCCGTCGAAATAGGTAGCGATCTGTACGTACTGCATCGACGCATGCATCTCGTTGCCGATCTGCGCGTTGAAGGCCTTGTTGATCTCGGGTGAGATGAGCATGGTGGAACCGGGGTTCGGGAGTTCGGTTGACGGGTTTCGGGTCGACTTTCGCCCGGCTCCCGACGCTACAGATTATCGCTGCGATTGGCGCGCCGCCACTCGGCGGGATGCGAAACGGGCCAGCTTCGCGAGCCGGCCCGGTTTCCACGTCCCGAACCCTGATCCTAAAACCCACCCGTCCTTACCCTTTCGCCTCCTCCCTAATCACTTCCATGGCCACCGCAACCAGCCGCTGGAGTTCCTCGTCCGCCATCGGAGGGAGGAGGGTCTCGGCCCACACGTGATCGGCGCTGGCGGCGTAGTGATCCAGCAATCGGCGAACGAAGGCGATCAGCGCGACGCGCTGCAGTTCGGCGTTACGGGTGGAGCTGTGGGCGTCCTCCTGTGCCTTCAGGAGGGACTCGAAGCGATGCGCGTTGCGTAGCGCGTTGGCGGTGAGCGACGCGATCACCTGGCAGAACCTCACGTCCTGCTCGGAGAACGGCGCGCCATCGCGTTCAGTGCGCAGGAAAATCGCGCCGATCGTCGTCCCCTTCCATCGCAGCGGAACCACCACGATCGCGCGCACATTGCGCTCCGCCAGCCGGTGACGGGCCTTCTCCAACAGAGGATCGGCGGCGGCGTCAGGGATGAAGACCGTTTCACCACTCTCAAACGCCCGCTTGAGCTCTGGATAGCGGTTGATGTCGACGATCAAGTTGCGGATCGTCGGGTCCTCGTAGGTGGCTACGAGGCGGACTTCCTGCGGCCCACCGGCGAGGAAGATGGAGCACCGATCCAGTCCGAACGTTTCGCCGAGTTTCCGGGCTATGACCTGCAGGATATCGGTAAAGTGCAGGGAGGCGGAGATCTCCTGGAGGATGTCAACCACCGCGACGAGCTGATCGCGCTCCCGCTCCAGTTCGCGGATACGCGACTCGAGCCGGGATGTGGCGTCAGGCGCCTGGTCGTACTTCTCGATCGACGATGCGGCTCTGGTCGTGCTCATCGGCCTCCCCGATGTGCGCGTTGAACTCCGAGCTGTCGAAGCGTATCACGCGATTCCTGCCGAGCCGCTTCGCCAAGTACAGCGCGTCATCCGCAGCCTTCACCAGGGAGTATCGGTCACGGATGCGCGGATGTGGCCACGCCGCGACGCCGGCGCTCAATGTCCGCCGGAGTGTGCCTCCCTCGTAAACGAAGTCGAAGGCTTCCACCTCCTGACGCGCCCGCTCGGCGAACGTCACCGCGGCGTCGAGTACGGTGCCCGGCAGCAGGACCATGAACTCTTCGCCCCCATAACGTCCCACCCTGTCTACCTCCCGGGCCACCCGGCGGAGTACGCCCGCCAGCTGCCGAAGCACATCATCGCCAGCCTGATGCCCGAAGGTGTCGTTGACCGATTTGAAGTGGTCGAGATCGAGGAGCACGCAGGCCAGTGGCTCGTGAAGCCGATGGGAGTGCTCGATCATCTCCTGGAGCCGGTCCTCGATGTGACGGCGGTTGAACAGGCCGGTAAGACCGTCAGTTATTGCTACGCGGCTCAACTCGGCGTTGGCCACGGCCAGATCCCGCTCGCGCCTTTCAACCCTGTCCTGGAGCGCTTTGATGCGGAGCATCGACTTAACGCGCGCCTGAAGCTCGACAAAGTTGATGGGCTTGGTGAGATAGTCGTCGGCGCCGGCATCCAGCCCCTCCACCTTGCTCTCGACGGACTCCAGCGCCGTCTGCATGATGATCGGGATGAAGGGCAGCTTCGGATCTGCCTTGATTCGCCGCGCGACCTCATTGCCGTCCATACGCGGCATCATCACGTCCAGGAGGATGAGGTCGGGCGGCTCACGCGTCACTTCGGCGAGCGCTTCGTAGCCGTCGCTGGCGGATGTGACGCAGTAGCCCAGCGCCTCGAGTCGGGCGCGGAGCACCTCCACATTGTCTTCGTGATCGTCGACGATCAGGATACGCGCGCTGCGTTCCTCGTCACCTGCTGCCCTTGCCAATGAACTTCTCGACCTCGCTGACTACTGCCTTGGGCTCACAGGGCTTCGCGAGGTAGCTGTCGCAGCCCACCTCCATGGCCTTTTCGCGATCCGATGCCAGAGCATGAGCGGTGAGCGCGATAATGGGAATCGTCCGCGTCGCCGGATCACGCTTCAGGACCTGCGTGGCCTCCCACCCATCGATGATCGGGATGGAGATATCCATCAGAATCAGGTCCGGATTCTCGGCACGCGCCTTGGCGATGCCCTCCTCGCCGTTGAATGCCTCCATCACGGTGTAGCCGAAGTGCTGGAGGATGGTGGAGTACACGATGCGATTGTCTTCGTTATCCTCCACGAGCAGCACCGTCTTACCGTTTTTGCTCATGATCTTCCTGGCGTATTTGCGAATCGAAGGAGACGCGGACTGTCGACGAGGCCGGCAGGTCGGGCCAGCTTCGGTTCGCGATTTGCGGGCGCAAACCCTGCAACAAAACAAAAGAATCGGGGCCAGGGGTGCAACTGGAAAGAGTCATTGAGCTTGACGGTCAGCCCCCGCCCCAAGCGCGGGCCGAGGACGCAACTTCCTTACCAGCGGCCGATCCGGAGGCTCCGACATGGCGCGGACACCAGAATACGAGGAATGGGGCAGTGGCGACGGCGCCTGGTCAGGGGACCAGGCTAATGCGGGCAAGGGCGCGCGGTACAATGACGAGGAGGAAACGGACACGATGGGCTACTACGAGGAAGACCACGAAGGGAGCCGACTTGGCGCCTTCGTAACGGGGCTGACGATCGGCCTGTTGATTGGATCGGGCGTGGCGCTGCTGCTGGCACCGCATAGCGGCGACGTAACGCGGAAGATACTCGAGAAGCGCGCTCGAAGTGTGGGGGATGACGTCTCCGACCGCTGGGAGGACCTGCGCGATGAGCTCGACTCGCTCGCGCGTCGCGGGAGGAAGAAGGTACGCCGCGGGCTGAAGCGTGGGCGCTGGGGCGCAACACGGGGGCGCTGGAAGGCCGAAGACCTGGTGGACCGCGGGCGGCGAATCGTTCGCTAGGCGGGCACGCCCGCTGGCGAAGGGGGCCGATATCCGCGAGCCCGCTCCGACGCTAACGCAGCCTCCCCAGCAGCGCTGACGCGCGCCGCTTGTGGTGCGCGTCATTGAAAGCGGCGGCCGGCAGCTCCTCGACTGCCTCGAGCTGGGCGCGAGCATCCGCGCGACGTCCTCGCTCCAGGTAGATCTCGGCCAATGCCGTACGGTGCGTCAGCATTTCGGGCTGGACGGCGACGGCTGACTCGAGCAGCCTGATGGCCTCCTCCCAGCTGGCGCCCCGAATGTCATCGCCGCCGCCGAGCAGGGTACGCGCCAACACCCGCCCCG
>CAYXRS010000091.1:0-13393 GCA_964467195.1 uncultured Gemmatimonadaceae bacterium | reverse complement strand
GTTGGGCAGCCCACGGAGGTCGGGAGATCCCTTAGGGGTGCCAGGCCGAGGATCGGTGGCGTCGGTGTTCGGGGACAACCCGCGAGAGCGGAAGGGCGGTGTCCGCATGGATCTGTGGAAGGCTCGGTTCCTCCAAACGGCGGGTGGCCTCTTGCAGGTCGGTGCGGCGACTCTTCTCTTGATAGCCGGAGATGAAGGGGCTCTCGCCGGTGCCATCCTAGGGGCGGCGGCGGGGGTGAGTGGCTTGCTCTTGTGGGGAGCAGGAGCGCGAGAGCGTGCCCTAGAGTTGAGTGCAGGAGGGGTGGCAAAGCAGCGCATCGAACAGATGGAGCAGCTGCTCCTAGGGCTCCAAGACGATGTGGGCCTACTGTTGGAAGAACGGGAGGCTGCTCGGGAGCAGTACACTCCGATTCCCGGCGACACACAGCATGGGGTACCCCAGCTTCCGCGAGGTCATCGGCCGGAGCGTGAGTAAGTGGCCCGGCTGCCCAACAAGCGCATGGAGTTGTCGAGGGCACGCTGCTTGTGGTGCCCCGCCGCGCCCTGATATTGATTGCCGGCGAGGCCTGGCGCAGCGGGGGCCGCGGCAGCGCCCTCGCAACTAATGCGCGGGTTAGAGAGCCAAAAGGTCAGACCGGCACCAAGCCGGTCGCCGGGCGGACGGTAATGGGTTGGCCACGAACTGGCTCTTACTTGGGTACCAACCCGAGGAGGGATCGTGGCAAACAGGCGGAAGGTCCTGGTTGACGTCGTACTGTGGGTCGTCGCACTGTTCCTCGCCTGGGCCTTCATTCGACAGGGCATGGCCAAGTTTTCCGACACCAGCGGCTGGGCGCGCGCGTTTCGGGTGTGGCATTTCCCGGTGTGGTTCCGGGTGGCGGTCGGCGTAGCGGAGACCGCCGCAGCGGTGCTGCTTCTCACGAGGCGAACGGCCTTTGCCGGCGCAATTATCGTCGTCGCAGTCATGATCGGCGCGATGGGCACACACGTGTACTGGGGTCATCCGGGCCAGGTCACGAGCGAGATCCTTCCGCTATTTCTGGCGACTCTGGTCGCGATTGGGCGCCGCAAGTCGTTCTTCCTGTGCCGGCCGGTGGCCGACCCATGAGCGTACACGCTGCGGCGACCACCGCGCGACTGGTCGAGAAGGCTCGCGATCCGGATACACCCTTGGATGAGCAGCACGCCGCGTTCACGCGCCTCGTTCATCAGAATCAGCACATCGTGTTCGGCCTCGCTCTGGCGTCCCTGCGCGACGTGGAGGATGCCAGGGACGCGGTGCAGGACGCTTTCACCATAGCCTGGCGCCGCCTGCGCCAGCTTCGCGATCCATCCGTCTTTACGCCCTGGTTGAAGTCGATCGTCGCGACCGAATGCTCGCGGCGGCGACGGAGGCGCCGGCATGCGCCCGAGAGCATGGCACCGCCCGCCTCTGTCGAAGCCGACACCCGCCGGCTGGATTATCAGTCGGTCATCGCGTCGGCCCTCGAACAGCTCCCGGAGGCAGAGCGGCACGTCACCGTCCTGTACTACTTCCTCGGCTACACCCTGCCGCAGATTGCGCGACTGCTCCGACTGAAGCCGGGAACCGTCGGCAAGCGCCTGCACTCCGCCAGGCTGCGAATCCGCAGTGGACTGCCGCGTTCGGTGCGGGGTGATTTCGTTCGGCTCGTTCCGTCGGAGGCCTTCGCCGATCGCGTGGGCCGGGGCGTGCTCGACGAGTATGTGGGCGAATACCGCTTCGAGCGTCGTCCGGCTCACGTCGTCTCGATTACCCGAGAGGGCGGCTCGCTCATCAGCAATGGCGGCGGCCAGCGACACGTACTCGTGTCCGCCGGAGAGGACTCGCTGCTGGTCGGCCAGTACGACGGGGAGGGCCGCTTCAGCCGCAACCGGTGCGGCGAGGTCACTCACTTCGTGTACTACGAGTTCGGCAGGCGCCTGGGCATCGCGCGAAGGGTCAATGCGTCCTGACCCTGCCCAGCTGGTTGCGCGGTGGCATGGCTCACCACACACCCTCACGCACGTGAGGGACGGCGCCAACGCGGTCTACACGTTTCGGGCGGAAGATCGCTCGCTCATCCTTCGGCTGACTGAGGATCGTCACCGGACCCGTTGCCAGCTCGAGGCTGAGCTGGACTTCGTTCGTTTCGTCGCAGCACGGGGCGTGGCGGCTGCATCTCCCATCCCGTCCGACCGGGACGCGTGGGTGGAGACCGTGCAGCCGGACGACGGCGAACCCTGGCACGCCGTCGCGTTCATGGCGGTGCCGGGACGTCACTTCCGCTTCTTCTCCGGCGACATCGGCCGGCAATTGTTCCGCGCCTGGGGTTCGGCGATGGGTGCATTGCACGCCGCTTCTCGAGACTTCGTTCCGGCAGCGTCCGAGCGGCGCCCCTCATGGGCCGAGCAGAACACGACGTCCTGCGACGACACGATACTCCCCGCCGCGGAAGCGGGGGCTCGACGAGAGCACGCGCGTGTCACCGAGTGGCTGGGGTCCCGTCAGGCGACGCCAGAGTGCTGGGGACTGATCCACGGCGACTTCGAGCGCACCAACTTCGTTCTGGATCGCAGCACGGTGCGGCTATACGATTTCGACGATGCGTGCTATCACTGGTACCTCGCCGACGTGGCGCATGCACTCTGGGCATTTCGTGGCGCTCCTCCGTCTGACCGCAGGCGCTTTCTCGAGTGGTTTCTGGAAGGCTATCGGGAACGCTGCGCGGTGGAGGTGGATGTACGGGAGCGTCTTTCATGGTTCGTGCGGTTGCGCACCCTCTCGCTTTTCATTCACCGGCTTGATAGGAGCCGAGGACCGGCATCAGATGCTCGATGGGAGCGGCGTGTACGTGCCGGGTTCGACGAACCCTTCGGGTGGTGAGCCGGTTCGTCTCGGACCCGGCGATCGAGCCCGCGCGGTGGTGCTTGTTACCAGGAGTCTCAGTAAGGCGCTCGAGCGCTGAATTGGCGGCTCTCTAACGGCGAGGCGTTAGGTCGCCCCGCAGTGTCAGTCGTGGAACCGGCATCGCCATGAAGCTCTCTGAGTACATCGTCCGCGTGGACTGTGGCCGCTCGCCGAATCCGTTCATCGGCGTATGCACGCTTGCCTGTTGCAACCCGGGGACTGCAGCTGTGCCGCGATTGGTTAATTGGCCTCGGGTTCAAGCCGCTCTGGCACCGGCACTGCATCGATTCTCAAGGCGCGGCGTGGGGGTGATGTTCACGCTCGTCTGATCGGCAGCTGGGCGTAGACTTCAAAATGCTCGGTACCATGGGCGAACGGTCTTCCGATCCACGCCTCGAAGCCTGGTTGATCATCGGGCACGTAGCCGCTCCTCGGAAGCCACGTCCCGTACAGCCACTGGAGGGCGCGGAGTTCGAGGTCGATCCCACCGCGAACTTCGACTTCAGCGACGATCATCGGCGGAAATCTGAACCGGCCGATCTCCCCCTGGGGGACGAATCGCTCGGCTTCGACCGCAACGTGATACTGGCAATCTTCCAGGGAGGTGATCTCCGGGTTGTCCCATTGGTACCCGAGCCATTGGCCGTCGGCCAGTGAGTTTCGCTCCGCCCATGTGATGAGGCGCCGGGTCGCTTTGACGACGGCGTCGCCCCGATAGGGATCGAGGACTCGGATGTACGCGACCGTGCGCGCGGGTAGATCGCGGATGGTTACTCTGAATCCGTCGGGATTGCGCGAGGTGGGCAAATGACCGACACGATACCCACTTGCCGGCCCGGGAACCACCGCTTGCAGCGCGGAGCCGTGTACTTCGCGCCACCCGGTAAGGTCGAACTTGCTGGGAGCCGTTCCGTAGCGCTGCTTGAAGCACCGTGAGAAATCAGACGAAGACGCAAATCCGCACTCCAACGCGATCGTCGTGAGCGACGAGCGGGGCGCGTGGGCCATCCTGACGAGAGCTCGTTCAAGTCTCAACCGTTTCACGAACTCGCCGAGCGTCTCTCCCATGAGGGCCTGGAACACGCGGTGGAAGTGGAACGGTGACAGCCGCGCGGCACGCGCAACGCTTGCGAGCCGCAACGGCTCCCCGAGATGACCGACCACGTAATCGATGGCAAGGTTAACGCGTTCGGTGTAGGTCACCGGGGTCCTGGTACGACTTGTCACGTCTGCGCAAGATTTGGCAAGCATTCCTCGCCGCTCATCTGTATACTATGTTGGCCAATATCACACTGAAGCGATGATTCGACCGGTATCGGCCTGCGAAAACGCCATCATCAAGGTCGAATGGATGCCGCAGGCAATTCTAACCGCTTTGGACCTGGACATCCAGAAAATCTGTCGTTACAAATGGAGCTGCCCATGACGCGTGGCATCATACCCCTTTTCGTGTGTTTCCTCGGCGGATGCGGTTCCCAGCCCGCCCCGGCGGCCACTCAAACAACACTCGTCACTACCGCCTCTGCTTCAGGAGATGGTCAGATGCAACTCGGCAACTTCTCCGTCAGTCTCGCCGTAACGGACATCGCGGCCTCCCGGGCGTTCTACGAAAAACTCGGCTTCAAGCAGATCGCCGGCGACCAGGCACAGAACTGGCTGATTCTTCAGAACTCCACCAGTACCATCGGGCTCTTTCAAGGGCCACAGTACACCAGAAATATGCTGACGTTTAATCCGGGGTGGGACCGAGCCGGCAGCCCCCTGCCTGAGTTCGACGATGTGCGCACCATTCAGCGGATACTCAAGGGACGAGGTCTCCTGCCGACCATCGAGGCCGATGAGTCGTCTTCGGGCCCCGCAAGCATGGTGCTGACGGATCCCGACGGGAATCCGATCCTGATCGATCAGCACGTGCCGAAGCCGCGACCGTGACCCGCGTCAGGGGCCGTTGCGCGATGAGCGCGTGTCGGCCGCGTGGATGGACTGTGGTTGGCGGCTTGCGCCCGCGTTCCGGATTACGGCCCGTCTTGTTCCGTGGTCTCCGGGTTGGAGCGATTATCTGCGCGCTCGTCGCCGCCCCGCTCGCCGCGCAGACCCCCGATTCGTCGCTGCTGACCGTCGAGCGCATTTTCGGCTCGGCGGAGTTTTCGGGTCAGGGATACGGCCCGGTACGGTGGCTGGACGACAGCACGTACACGGCCATGACGCCGTCGACCACCGGCACTGGCGCCGATCTCTTGCGCATTGACGCAGCGACCGGCGCGACATCGGTGCTGGTGAGCGCCGCGCAGTTCCGGCCGGCCGGCGCCGCCGTTCCCCTCGACGTCGAGGACTACGAGTGGTCCCCGGACCGATCGCGGTTGCTCCTCTTTGCGAACTCGGCACGCGTGTGGCGCGAGCACACCCGCGGCGACTTCTGGGTGCTCGAGATGCGGACGCGCGCGCTGCGCCGGCTCGGCGGGCCGGATGCCCGGCCGTCCACGCTGCAGTTCGCGAAGTTCTCCCCGGACGGCGCCCGCGTGGCGTACGTGCGCGAGAACGACATTTACGTCGAGTCCCTGGCGGACGAGCGCATCACGCCGCTCACGCGCGACGGCTCCACCACCACGATCAACGGCACCTTCGACTGGGTGTACGAAGAGGAGCTGGGCATGCGCGACGGGCTACGCTGGAGCCCGGATGGCGAGCGCATCGCGTACTGGCAGCTCGACGCCAGCGGCGTGCGCGATTTCCTGCTGATCAACAACACGGATTCGCTCTACTCGTTTACCATCCCCATTCAGTATCCCAAGGCGGGGACAACCAACTCGGCGGCCCGGGTGGGCGTGGTGAGCGCGCAGGGCGGACCGACGATGTGGTTTGCCGTGCCGGGCGACCCGCGGGAGCACTATCTCGCGCGCATGGACTGGGCCGCCAACGCCACCGAGTTGACCATTCAGCAACTCGACCGGCGGCAGCAGGTGAACACGATGTACCTCGCCGACGCGCGGACGGGAGCGCTGCGCCCGGTACTGGTGGAGCGCGACAGCGCGTGGATTGACATTTACGACGATCATTACGGCTGGGGCCCGGGCCCCTCGCTGCACTGGCTGCCGGACGGATCGGCCTTCGTGTACCTGAGCGAGCGCGACGGCTGGCGGCAGGCGTATCTGGTGTCGCGCGACGGGACCGTGCGGCGGATCACGCGGCGCGGGTTCGACGTGATGCGAGTGTCGTACATTGACCTGGCAGGCGGGTGGCTCTACTACTACGCCTCGCCGGACGACCCGCTGCGCATGTTCCTGTGGCGCACGCGACTGGACGGCTCGGGGACGC
Organism: uncultured Gemmatimonadaceae bacterium; assembly: GCA_964467195.1. GTDB lineage: Bacteria > Gemmatimonadota > Gemmatimonadetes > Gemmatimonadales > Gemmatimonadaceae > CAYXRS01. The sequence continues at coordinate 7,170 of CAYXRS010000091.1, read as the reverse complement.
CGCAGCGGCTCACGGCGGCCGGCGCGCGCGGGACGCACCAGTACAACATCGGGCCGGGGGCGCGGTACGCATTTCACACGGTCCATGCGTGGGGCACGCCGCCCGTGACGCAGCTCGTGCGGCTGCCGTCGCACGAGCCGGTGCGGACGCTGGTCTCGAACGAACGGCTGGCGGAGCGGCTGGCGACGTTGAAGCAGGGCCGCATGGAGTTTTTCCGCGCGGACGTCGGCGACGGCATCGAGCTGGACGCATGGATGATGTATCCGCCCGACTTCGATCCGTCGCGGCGCTACCCTGTGCTCTTCTACGTGTACGGCGAGCCGTGGGCGCAGACGGTCACGGACCGCTACGCCAGCCAGCGGTGGCTGTGGCACCTGATGCTCACGCAGCAGGGCTACATCGTGGCCAGCGTGGACAACCGCGGCACGCCGTCGCCGCGCGGGCGGGACTGGCGCAAGGTGGTGTACAAACAACTCGGCGCCGTCCGCGTGCACGACCAGGCCGCGGCGGCGCGGGTGATTGCGCGCCGCCCGTACGTCGACTCCACGCGGTTCGGCATGTGGGGCTGGAGCGGTGGCGGGTCCACGACGCTGCTCATGATGTTTCGCGCGCCAGGGCTGTACCGGATGGGGATGGCCGTCGCGCCGGTGGCCGACGTCCGCAACTACGACACCATTTACCAGGAGCGCTATGTCGGGCTGCCGGGCCTCGACTCGGCGGCCTACCACGACGCTTCGGCCATTCACTGGGCGCACCAGTTGCGGGGAGAGCTGCTGGTGGTTCACGGCACGGGAGACGACAACGTGCACTACCAGGGCACTGAGCAGCTCGTGAACGCGCTCGTGGCGGCGGGGAAGCACTTCACGATGATGGCGTATCCCAACCGCTCCCACAGCATCGCCGAAGGGCCGGGGACACGCGTGCATCTTCAGACCCTACTCACGCGGTACCTCCACAATCACCTTCCGGCGGGGCCGCGGTGAATCCGTCGGCAGGATGGGGATGAATTCGTCGCGTACTTCGATCGGTTCCCCCATGGCTTCCGCATCGTTCTGCGGTATCCGAATGAGCGCTGGCGGCCGGACTACGGCATGCAGGCGACGGCGGGCATGAGCGCGCTCGACCGGCTTGAAAAGCACCCGGTCTTGCCCACCGCGCCTGTTGCCGAGCGTTAGCCGGCGAAGTCCATGACCAAAGGAACCTACGCATGAAGCCTAAACATGTGTACGCTATCCTCGCGGTGATTGGTACGGTTCTTCCGCTCTGGGCATTCTTCCCGTTCCTGCGTGAACACGGTTTTGCGCCAGGCACATTCTTTCAACAGCTTTTCTCCACGCCGGTCAGTAGCTTCTTCGGGACTGACGTAATCGTTTCGGCCGTCGTGCTGTGGGTCCTGGTCTCTGTTGACGGGCGACGTGTCGGCATGAGGTACTTATGGGTGCCCATCATGGCGAGCCTCATGGTGGGTGTGTCGCTTGGTTTGCCGCTATTCCTCTACATGCGGGAGGACTTAGTTGAAAGGACAGCACGAGCGGCTGAAGCCCATATGGCGGCCGGCTAACTCTGGGTTGCAGCCGACGTGGCCCGCTGCTTTTCTGCCCTCCGAGTTGTGCCATCATGGCGTCGCGGGCCACGCGACTGAACCCTGGTCCGTTAGACGGACAGCACAAGGTCGAGGTGCGAATGGCGCTAAGCGACGTTTACGTGCTGGTGTTCGACGGGTTCGCCGACTGGGAGCCTGCTCACGCGTTGGCAGAGTTGCGACGCTCGGGCAAGCGCGGCGTCGTCGTGGCAGGATTCAACAGCAATCCGGTCCTCTCGATGGGCGGCCTTCGCGTAGTGCCGGATCGGTCTCTACACCAAGTGTCACCCGACCAGATCGGCCTCCTCATTCTGCCAGGCGGCGACCTTTGGAAGTCGGGCGACTATCCCGAGTCAGTGCTGTCAGCGCTCTTGCGGCAGCTCATCACGACCAGGACTCCCATCGCTGCGATTTGTGGAGCGACTCTGGCACTAGCGCGTGCTGGGCTATTGAATGATCGACGTCACACAAGCACCGTCCCAGGGGATCTGAATACGGCGCCGGGGCACTCTGGCGCGGGACACTATGTTTACGAAGGTGCAGTAACTGATCGCGGCGTCATTACGGCGAGCGGACTGGCGAGTGTCGAGTTTGCCCGCGAGGTGCTCGCCATGCTAGGGGTCTTTGGCAAGGCCGACGAGGCGCTGTGGTTCGACATGTACAAGTCGGGACGGCTCCCCGGCACCTGAGCAACCGGGAAGATAGGTAACGCAGCATACAGGGAGGTAGCACATGTCGTCGATCGCCCTACTGAAAGTTTGTGGCCTGGCAGCCTTGGCGTTGCTCGTTCAGCCGGATTCCGCTCCAACGGAGGCCGAGCAGTCCATTCGGCAGGTCGCAACGCTGCGGACCGCACGAGCGGCGCACACGGCGACGACCCTTCCCTCCGGCCAGGCGCTCGTGGTTGGCGGGATGGCGGACGGCGGCGGCAGCCTCGCCAGCGCTGAGCTTTTCGACCCGGCGCAGAATACCGTTCACGAACTGGGCTCGCTTGCCGAGCGGCGGGCGAATCACACCGCGACCGCCCTCGCCGACGGTCGGGTCGTTGTCGCCGGCGGCTACAACGGTGCGTACCTGGCGTCCCTGGAGGCCTTCAACCCGTCAGAGCGACGCTTTCGTTCCGCCGGCTCCCTGCGAGAGGGGCGAAGCGGGCACACGGCAACCCTCCTGCCCGACGGCCGGATCCTGTTCGTCGGTGGGATCGGCCGAGGCTGGACGTTCCTCCGTAGCGCGGAGGTGTATGACCCCGAGTCGGGCCGCTCCGAGCTGGTCGGCTCGATGGCCGTACCACGAGAAAGTCACACGGCCACGCTCCTTGCGGATGGCCGGGTCCTGGTCATTGGCGGCCACAGCGGGCGGCGCCCAAACGTAGAGCTGTACGCGAGCGCGGAACTCTTCGATCCGCGAACCCGTCGGTTCGAGAACGCCGGCACGCTCGCTATCGCACGCCATAAGCACGATGCGATCAGCCTGGCGGACGGGCGGGTGCTGGTCATCGGCGGGGCGGACGTAACCGATCGCGTGCACTACGCGACCACCGAGATCTACCGCCCGGAGTCCGGAGCTTTCGAGCGGGGCCCCTCGATGGCCCACCGGCGTTACAAAATTGCCGGCACCTCCATCCTGCTCCCGACCGGCGACGTGCTCGTCACGTCCGGCGCCCCGGTCGCCGAGATTCTGGATGCCGGACGGTTGTCTTTTCGTGAGGTGCCAGGCCGCTTCCCCGGCGCGTACCGGTTTGCGGCAGCAACGCGTCTCCGCGAGGGTGACGTCATCATCGCAGGCGGTTACTCGGACAGCAACCAGAATACACCCGGGATCTGGCGGTTCGAGCAACCGTGAGTGCCATGCGGCCCAATGAAGACATGGAGCGGGCGAGCCGCGGCACTCTATGATTCGCGCGTGCGCATAGTTTCCCAGCCCGCGCCGCGAATCGCCGCTCATTTCCCGGGACGTTAGGCCGCAGCGGCCATCGCGGCTGGGAGGCCAATTGAAATTCCTATTCTGATATAGCCGATTCGCTTCCCAACCTCAATGGTGCACGGTTGAGACAAGTCATTTTCCTACAACGGATCAGGATGGCCAGATGATGAGAGGATTCGTTTGGGCGGGATTGGTGGCGGTCCTGGGGTGCGGGGGCGGGGGTGGCCCGTCACCCGGGGCTTGGCCTGAAGGCGAGGGCTGGCGTCTGGAGACCGTGTGGCAGGTTGGCGGTGCCGACGCGGAGGGGCCGCTTGCGTTCGGGGATGTGCGTGCGCTCGCGGTGGATGGGGCCGACCGCGCGTGGGTGCTGGACGCCATGGCCAAGCACCTCGTGGTGCTGGATACCAGGGGCGCGATGGTGCGCACCGTCGGGCGACAGGGCAGTGGACCCGGCGAGTTCCGTGATCCGTACGGCATGGACATCAGTCCAGCCCAGGAGATCTGGGTAACGGATCCGGATAACGTGCGTTTCCTCGTGTTTGACACCGCGGGCACCGTCGTCGGCATGTATCGACGAACGCCGACCTGCCGCACGTCCCAGTGGGGCGGGCGCGTGCTGTCGGACGGGCGCGTGCTCGACGTCACGTGCGTGGACCGCGACGGAGAACGGACATACGCGCTCGCAATATATGATCGCACCATCCAGGACTACCTGGATACCGTCCCCGTGCCGGTGGCGCCCTCGCGCCGCGACGCCGAGCCGTATTACCGCTTTCCCGGTGTGACAGTCGCCATTCCGTTCGTTCCCTATGCCATGTGGCATCTCACGCAGCGCGGGACGGTGTGGACCGGGTGGGGGGGCCAGTACCTGGTGCGTCATCACGCGCTCCAGGGCGACACGCTCGGCCGAGCGGAACACACGGTCACGCCGACTCCCGTGCCGGCGGCCCAGCGGGACTCAGGGATCCGACGCATCCGCCGCTACGCCGGCGGCGCGCCGTTTGACGAAGCGCGGATGCCAAGCGTCTTTCCCTACTTTGAGAGCATCACGACGAGTTCCGACGGCCATCTCTGGGCCTATCGGCGCACGGGCGACGGCTTTGTGTTCGATGTCTTCGATCCCGATGGGACGTTCCTCGGCGTGGTCGCGCCTCCGTCCGGCATTCGGCCCAACCCGTACCGCCAGCCTGTCATCCGCGGTGGTGACCTGTGGCTGATCTCGACGGATGAGGCCGGCGCCGACGAGGTGGCCCGACTCAAGATCGTCCAGTGAGAGGGATGCACTACCATGCATGATGATGCCGATCCTGATCTTGGTCGCCGGCGCGGCGCTGAGAACGAAGGGGACGCCACAACCGGCGCGACCAGGGACCGGGATGGAAGAAATCCGGTGGGACGGTCGTCGAAGACCACACCTGCCGAACGCCAGGGGCGGCGCTGCAACATCCGAGACTGGATCGTAAACCGCTCATGACTCGCAATGCGCATCGCTTGAGATCAAGTGAGAGCGCCTGATGTCAAGTTTGAAGTGCAACACTGAGGGTTAGGGGACATAGCATTCCTCTGAGGTGCGATAGCCCAGGCGCTTGCGAGGGCGGCGGTCGTGCTTCGGGAGCGATGTCGGATTACTCCGCGATCCGGTTCCGATTGATGGTGAGAAGCTGGCCGCCACGAGGCCGACGGGCTAGGAGCGCTGGGCATTACCGATCGAGCGTCGACGCCGTCTCGGCCGCCGCGGGTCAGGTACTGTTCAAGGGCGCGGCGGCCTCGCCGGGCCCCGCAGCAGAACCGCAAGACGTTAGAGCGCTTGCGGTAGCATTATACTTAGGTTATACTGCGGTATGAAGACAGCTATTTCCCTTCCTGACGACCTCTTTGCCTCCGCCGAAGCCCTTGCAGAGCGCATGGGGGTTTCGCGCAGTCACCTCGTGGCGACCGCTCTCGCCGAGTTTGTCGCCAAGCACCAAAGCCGGAAGGTCACGGCACAGCTGGATGCCCTCTATACAACCGAGCCCAGTGCCCTCGATCCCAACCTTCGGCGCGCGCAGGTCCGTGGGCTCGCCACGGATCCCTGGTGATCGAGCGCGGCACCATTTGGTGGGCGGATCTGGGTGACCCGCGAGGTTCGGCACCTGGTTTCTATCGGCCGATCCTGATCGTCCAGGCCGATGCCTTTAATCGCAGTCGCATCCAGACGCTGATTGTGGTGATTCTCAGCTCCAACCTTCGTCTGGTGGGTGCTCCCGGCAACGTGCTGGTGCCCGCCCGGCTCTCTGGTCTATCGAAGGACTCGGTGGCCAACGTCTCCCAGGTGATGACCGTGGACCGAAGCGACCTCCAGGAGCTTGCTGGGCGATTGGATGCACCAACTTTGCGGCAGGTGGAAGCGGGGCTCCGTCTCGTTCTTCACCTGTAGCGGACAATGGCCGCGGTCTACCAAGGGGTAACAGCGTCGGCGACGTGCCAGCTCCCTAACGAGGCGTTGAAGCTGGCACGACGCTGCGCGCCGCGCAGGTGATGCGCAGGGCGTTGGGCGAATCTGAACAGAGGCTCGATTTCGGATCGGGGGATAGGAATGCCTGCCAAAAGTAATGCCGAAGCGGCGGGTGCTCAGGCGCAACTCCGATCATTCATTGAGAAGTTCGAGCCGAAGGACCAGCGGCTCATTCGCGCTGTCCGGTCGGCTGTGCGCAGGCGGTTCCCGACTGCGAATGAACTGGTGTGGGACAACTACAATTTCTTCGTGATTGGCTACTCCCCGACGGAACGACCGACGGATTCCATCGTGTCGATCGCTGCACGTGCCAACGGCGTCGGACTGTGCTTCATTCACGGAGCGGGTTTGCCCGATCCGAAGAGCCTTCTGGTCGGTTCGGGAAAGCAGACCCGCTTCATTCGCGTCGAATCAGCCAGCCTGCTAACGCACCCGGACGTCGAGACGCTTGTTGCCGCCGCAATCGATCGGGCGAAGACGCCGCTGCCCGCCACGGGACGAGGTAGGCTCATCATCCGCTCGGTCGCCGCGAAGCAGCGTCCTCGACGGAAGCCGACGAAATGAAGTCGGTGCTCGCTGGGCCTGGGGAATCGACCGCAGTCACCGCGGCTGGACCGCCCAACAACCGGTTGCAGCGGACGGCGCTGCGCGCCGCCGCTGAACCGGCGCGTTAGACGGCAAACGCGAAGCCACCACTCCGCCCTCTGGGGCAGACACGGCCGGAGACTTTGTCAGCGCCCCCCTACGCCGCCGGCCGCCCGGCCCCGCGGCCTTCCAGGCAGCAGTCCACCGGGCAGATATCATGGCTCGGTCCCAGCCGCCCCAGTGCTCGCCGCTCGGGGCGGCTGGTCATCCGCTCCATGATCAGCTCCCGCAGTGCCGTAACGAACGCCGGGTGGGTGCCCACCGAGGCCGCCCGGACGAAGCCAAGTTTCAGGGCTGCCGCCCGATCGCTCGCCTCGTGGTCCAGGTCGTACAGCACCTCCATGTGGTCGGATAGGAACCCGATCGGCTGGACCACCACGTCGGTGACGCCGGATGCCGCGAGCACCTCGAGGTGGTCGCCGATGTCCGGCTCGAGCCATGGCACCTGCGGGGGGCCGCTCCGGCTCTGGTACGCCATGGTCCATCGGGCGACACCTGCCACCTCCGCGACCAGCCGCGCGGCCTC
>CAYXRS010000090.1:0-13410 GCA_964467195.1 uncultured Gemmatimonadaceae bacterium | reverse complement strand
GAGCTGGCCAACCCGAACGGCATCCGCGACCAGGGCCGCCTCGCCGAGCTAGGCAGGGAGCATCGGAGACTGGAGCCGGTGCGCGAGTTGGCCGAGCAGCTTCGGCGTCATGAGAACGAGCTCGCGCAGGCGCGCGAGCTCGTTTCCGTTGACGACCTGGAGCTCGCCGAGGAGGCGCGCGCCGAGGAGGGGCGCGCGGAACGCGATATCGCTGAAGTCGAGCGACGGCTCAAGCTGCTGCTGATTCCTCACGACCCGCTGGACGATCGTGCCGCAATCATCGAGATCCGTGCCGGTACGGGAGGGGACGAGGCGGCCCTCTTCGCCGCCGACCTGTATCGCATGTACACCCGTTGGTTGGAGCGCCGTCGCTGGCGAACGGAGCTGATCTCCTGTTCACCGGGGTCACTGGGCGGTATAAAGGAAGTGATCTTCAAGGTTCCCAATGAGGGAGCTTTCGGAGCGCTGCGCTGGGAATCCGGTGTACATCGCGTACAGCGCGTGCCGGTCACGGAGAGTCAGGGCCGGATTCACACATCGGCGGCCACAGTGGCGGTTCTCCCGGAGGCTGAGGAAGTGGACGTCAAGATCGAGGACAAGGACATCCGCATCGATGTCTTCCGCTCATCGGGGCCCGGTGGACAGAGCGTCAACACGACCGATTCTGCCGTAAGGATCACGCACATTCCGACCGGGCTCGTCGTCAGTCAGCAGGATCAGAAGTCGCAGCTTCAGAACAAGCTCAAGGCGATGGTGGTTCTGCGTTCGCGACTGCTCGACCTGCGGGTTGCCGAGCATGAAGCCGCGCGGGCCCGCATGCGACGCACGCAGGTAGGCACTGGTGATCGCTCGGCCAAGATTCGCACCTACAACTTCCCGCAGAATCGAGTGACCGATCATCGCATCGGCCTGACCCTGCATTCGCTCGATCGCACGCTCGATGGCGAGCTGGATGACCTGTTCGATGCGCTGACGCTTGCAGATGTGGAGGAGCGGCTCAGTGGCTGAGGAGAGAGACGGGAGCCGCGTTGCCAGCCCGATCGTGCCTCTGGGGACGGGGGCATTTTCGGTACGCGATCTTCATGTGGATCTGAGCGGCGTACTCGAAGCGGCCGGGATATCCAGGCCCGCGGCGGAGGCGCGGGATCTGATCGCGGTGGTTCTCGACAAACCACGCTTCTGGGCAGTGGTCAACGCTGGTGACGTGTTGAGCAGCATTGAATGCGACCATCTTCGGGAGGCGGCGCGCCGTCGCGCCTCGGGAATGCCATTCGCATACGCAGTTGGCAGAACGGCGTTCCGTCACCTTACAGTGGAGGTCGATCCGCGCGTTCTGATCCCGCGGCAGGAGACCGAGCAGCTCGTACAGGAGGTGCTGGATGCAACCGCTGCGCGGCCGGGTGGTGTGGCGGTGGATGTCGGCACCGGATCCGGCGTCATCGCGCTGTCGCTGGCTGCCGAGGGGCAGTTCGATCTGGTGATCGGCACTGACGTATCCCGTGGCGCGCTCGCGGTAGCTTCAGCCAATCGGGCGGCAGTTGCGGATCAGCTGCGCTGTCCGGTGGAGTTTCGGCACGGCGCACTCCTTGCGCCGCTCGCCGAGCGTCGCGCCAGCGTGATCGTATCGAATCCTCCGTACATTGCGTACGCCGAAGCGCGGGAGCTGCCGGCGGCAGTTCGCGATTGGGAGCCGCCGGTGGCGCTGTTCAGCGCCGACGGCGGGATGGCGACCACCCGCGTGATAATCGAAGGCGCGGCGGAGCTTCTCGAGCCGGGCGGGCTACTCGCGCTCGAGCTCGATTGTCGGCGCGCATCGCTTGCGGCGGAGATAGCCGCCCGCGATCAGCGCTACTCGGAGATCGCTCTGCGGCTGGATCTCGCCGGCCGGGAGCGAATTCTCCTGGCAACCAGGACACGACATGACCCTGCTTGAAGACAAGGCCAAGGAGCTTGGCCGGATGATCGGCCAGAGTACGGAGTACCAGGCCGTTCGACGCGCCGGGGAGGCGCTCAATGCCGACTCGGACGCCGTGGAGCTCCTGCAGGAGATGGAGCGGCTCCGTGGCGAGGCGCAGGGATTGATGCAGCAGGGTCAACAGCCTACGGAGGAGCTGGAGCGGCAGCTGGACGCGCTGCTCGAACGTGTGCAGACCAATCAGCTGTATCAGGATCTCGTAGTAGCACAGGAGAACTTCGACAAGGTGATGACACGCGTGAACGAATGGATGCTGGATGGCATCCGCCGTGGCGCCGCCAGTCCCATCATCACGCTGAGCTGAACGGCATGACCGGGCGGCTGATCGTCCTCGAGGGGCCAGAAGGTGCGGGGAAGACAACCCAGGCGCGCCACCTCGCCTCGCATCTCGCTGCCACGGGTCATCCGTGCATCTCCGTTCGCGAACCGGGCGGCACACCGCTGGGCGACGAAATCCGTGCGCTGCTTCTCGACACGGACCGTGACATGTCGCCGTCCGCCGAAGCGCTGCTGTTCATGGCCTCCCGTGCGGAGCTGATGACGCGTGTGGTGCGACCATCGCTCGCTTCCGGCACGACTGTGGTCGTGGACAGGTTCTTTCTGTCTACCTATGCCTATCAGATCGCGGGACGGGGGCTCGATGAGTCGCGCATCCGCGCCGCCAATGCGCTGGCGACCGGGGGACTGCTGCCGGATCTGACCATCCTGCTGACCGTGGCGGCTCGAGCCCGCAGCGATCGGACGAGCATTCGTGGGAGCACGGACCGGATGGAAGAGGCTGGCGGCGCATTTCATGCTCGTGTGGACAGGGCATTCACGGAGTATCTGCGCCCTGAGTGGCAGGAGTCGCACCCTGAATGCGGCCCGATCCTGGCTGTGGACGGTGCCGGGTCGGAGGAGGAAGTGTTCGCCCGGATTCTGAGGGCCGTGGCCACGCGACTGCCTGAAACTTTCTCCGCTGCCCACGGGTTGATATAGTTAGCTCTAGGTCCGTCCCTCCCGGAGTCTTCCGCATGCGTTTTCGCGCCTTCCTCGCACTGCTTGCCCTCGGCGCCTCCCTGGTGTCGGGAGGCTGGCTTCTGCAGCGCGGTCTCGAGCGTGGCGATGCGGTGCACAGCCGGGCGCGGCTCTTCGATCAGGTGCTGCGGACGGTCGCGGCGGAGTACGTGGATTCGATCCCCGAGTCCGAGTTGTACCGCCGCGCCATGGAGGGAATGCTCGAGGAACTGGCGGATGCGCACTCGGTGTATCTGGCGCCAGATCGGCTGCGCCGCCTGAGCGAGAACACTACCGGCACCTACGGCGGACTGGGCATCCAGATCGATGTTCGCTCCGGTTTCATCAACATCATTGCGCCGCTGCCCAACACGCCCGCCGAGCGTGCAGGATTGCGTGCAGGCGATCGCATCGTTGGCATCGACGATCAGTCCGCCGCCGGTCTCACCGCTGACGAGGCGCTCGGGCTCCTGCGTGGGCGTAAGGGCTCGAAGGTGCAGCTCGCGATCGAGCGCCCAGGGTTGCCGGACCAGCTTACCTTCGAACTGACACGCGCCGACATCCGTAATGCCGCGGTCCGGCACTCGCTCATGCTGCGCGACAGCGTAGGCTATGTGGACCTGAAGCTGTTCAGCGAGTCCACTACGCAGGAGTTGCGTGAGGCCATCGAGCGATTGCGCGGCGAGGGCATGCGGCTCCTCGTTCTGGACATGCGCGCTAACCCTGGCGGCCTGCTCGAGCAGGGGGTAGAGGTTGCCGACCTGTTCCTCGATCGCGACCAGGAGATCGTGACGATGCGCGGACGTGCAACCGGCACGTCGCGCGGGTTCGTTGCGCGGGAGCCGCAGCGGTGGCCGGAGCTGGCGATGGTGGTGCTGGTGAACGGTGCAAGCGCGAGCGCATCCGAGATCGTGGCCGGAGCGCTCCAGGATCACGATCGCGCAGTGATCGTGGGCGGTACTACATACGGGAAGGGCAGCGCGCAATCGGTCTTCGGATTGCCCGGTGGCGGCGCTCTGAAGTTGACGACGGCTCGCTGGTTCACTCCCGTGGGCCGCAGCATCCAGAAAACCGATAGCGAGTTCGAGGACGATCTCGCGTTGCTGGATGAGACCGTGGTCGACACGCTTATCGAGCCACCGTTGCGCGAGCGCGAGCAGTATCGTACGGATGGTGGACGGATCGTGTACGGCGGCGGTGGGATCACACCCGACGTGATCGTGGCGGCGGGAGGGGGTGAGGAAGATCTGGCGCTCTGGCGCCGGCTGGGGCGTGATCTGCCGCGCTTCCGTGATGTTCTTACGGATTACGCGGTAAGCGCCGACACACGCGCGCGCGTCAGCGCGCCGGACTTCGACGTCACGCCCGCCATGAAGGAATCGTTCTGGCGGCAGCTGCAAGATGCCGGCATCGGACTCGATCGCGAGTCCTTCGAGGCGGCGGACGCCGTGATCACGCGGCAACTCACCCTCGAGATCGCGCGTTATGCATTCGGGCCGGAGGCGGAGTTCCGGCGGCAGGTGGAGCATGATCGTGTGATCGCCGCAGCGCTCTCATTGGTGGGCGGTGTGCGGTCCCAGGGGGATCTGTTCCGACGGGCCAACGAGCAGCACGGTGTTGACGCGAGCGAACTGGCACACGCTCCATGATTGGGGCCGTGTTCGTTGTGGGCGCGGGTCGAGCCGGACGAGGGCTTGCCCGCGCCCTTCTTGCTTCCCGGGTACCCGTGGCCGCACTGCACGGCCGGCGCGCCGAGGAGCGGCCTGATAGCGTCGCTGCCGGACCTATCCCTGCCGGCTTGCTCGGCGCCGATTGCGTGATGCTCGCGGTACGCGATGCGCAGCTTGACGACGCGCTACGCGAGGTGCTCGATGCGCAGCCCCGACAGGGCGTCGTGGTCCTTCATCTGAGCGGCAGCGCCGAACCGACCATGCTGGAAATCCTGCGGAAACGCGGCTTTGCCTGCGGGACGTTTCACCCGTTGCTCCCACTTGCCGCACCCGCCCGCGCCCCCGCACTTTTCGCCGGGGGATGGGTAGGGATCGATGGTGACCCGGAAGCCCGCGCCGTTGCGGCGGGGCTCGCTGAGAAGTTGGGGGCGCGGACCCTCGATATCCCGAATGGAGCGAAGGCGGCGTATCATGCCGCAGCGGTGATGGCGTCGAACCTTACTGTCATTCTGGCTGGTGAGGCTGAGCGCGTCATGCGCGATGCCGGAATCCAGGCAGACGCCGCGGGCGGAGCGGTAAGCACGTTGTTTGCTGCCGCGGCCGCTAATGTGCAGGCAGATGGTGTGGGCGCGCTTACCGGGCCGCTGGCGCGAGGGGAGGTGGATACGGTGCGACGTCATCTCCGGGCGCTACAGGCACGGCCGGCCGCGCTGCAGATCTACATCGCGGCTTCTCTTGCGGCAGTCGCAGCGGGGAGCCCGGTAGCCAACGTGCTCCTTGAGGCTGCCTCTGCTCCGTCCGGGTAGCTGAAGAGCAGTGCGGGTCGCGTAAACGCATCTCAGCGGGGGGATACCATGAAGCCGATCGGAATTATCGGAGTGGTGCTCATCGTGCTTGGAGGGATCGTGCTGGCACTTGGCGGCGTCTCCTACGTGCGAGATCGTGATGAAGTGCGCGTCGGCCCGCTGGAGGTCGCTGCCGAGGAGCGTGGCTTCATCTCTCCGGTCGTGGGTGTCGTAGTGCTCGTGGCCGGCGTTGCGCTCGTTCTCGCGGGACGCCGCCGCGCCTGAGCGTTTCGTACCACCATTGATCTTCACCGCTCCAGGCGGGGCGCTTTCGCATCCCTGCCGCGCCAACGCTCGTGCGCGCACATCTACCACTGCGCTGACGCTTCTCGTGCTCGCGGTTGCCACCGCATGCGCTCGCTCGGGAGACACGGCGGCCGTCGAGCTCATCATGCTCGACAACACCTTCACTCCCCAGGTAGTGCGCGTGCCCTTGGGAGGCACCGTACGTATCGAGAATCGCGGGCGAAATCCGCACAACGCGATTGCCGTCGACAGGAGCTGGTCCACCGAGACGGCTTTGGGTCGCATCGACATGATGCAGGGAGATCATGCGGAAATCACCTTCTCCGAGACAGGTCGATATCCCTTCTATTGCAGCTTTCACGCGACTCCCGACGGCCGTCGCGGCATGGTGGGCGTGCTGATAGTGGGCGATGCGATCGGCGAGGATATCCTCAAGCCCGACGATGCGCCTGCGCCTGCAAATGAGCCGAGCGGCCGCGTCGTGCGCGTCCCCGAAGAGTTCGAGACCATCCAGGAGGCGGTGGATGCCGCGCAACCGGGAGATCTCGTGCTCGTCGCGCCTGGGGTCTATCGAGAGCAGGTGACCGTGACGACGCCCTCACTCGTGATTCGTGGCACGGACCGCAATGCCGTCGTGCTCGATGGTGAGTTTCAGCGGATCAACGGCATAGAGGTGCTGGCGGCCGATGGTGTCGCAATCGAAAATCTCACGGCGCGCAACTATCTCCTGAACGGCTTCTACTGGACGGGCGCAACTGGCTACCGAGGCTCCTATCTCACCGCATACAACAACGCCGACTACGGCCTGTACGCGTTCGACTCCCGCGATGGTGTGTTCGAGCACTCCTATGCGTCAGGGTCGCCTGACGCTGGATTCTACATCGGTCAGTGCTACCCGTGCGACGCCATCATCCACAACGTGGTTGCTGAGCGAAACGCCCTTGGGTACTCGGGCACGAATGCGGGCGGCGAGCTCTACATCGTGTCGTCGACATGGCGGAACAACATGGCAGGCATCGTTCCGAACACGCTGGACAGTGAGCTGCTTCCGCCTGAGCGTGAGACCACCATTGTCGCGAATCTGATCGCCGACAACAACAACGCTGCCGCGCCGGCGAAGCGGCTTCAGTATCCCACCATAGGGAATGGTGTGGTGATTGCCGGGGGCGCACGGAACCGAATAGAACGCAACCTGATCGTGAACCATGCCGAGCATGGCGTCCTGTTGGCGCCGAACCTCGACCAGCATCTCTGGTTTGCCATTGGCAACATCGTGCGCGACAACGTGATCCGGGGTTCAGGTCGTGCCGACCTCGCGCTCATGGGGCCCGCGGGTCCCGGGAATTGCTTCTCGGAGAACGCCGCGCGCCGGACCCTGCCGCCTGCGCTCGAGCACGCCATGCCATGCGCCGACGCGCGCCTGCCGTGGGTTGGCGATCTCTCGACCACTTCCCGGATGCTCGGCTATCTCGCGCAGGCGCAGCGAGGCCGCTTCCCGAGAGGCGAAGTCGCGGACCAGCCTCTGCCACCGCCGCAGCCTCAGATTCCTGGCGGAGCGGGCGCGCCGGTCCGACCGGCACACGATGTCTTCGCACGCTACACCGAGGTGGACATAACCAATCTCACTTCGATCCCGCTGCCAGCCGAAGCGGCGACACCCTCGACCACTGAACGCGCACCGGAGGTCCTTGTGTCCGGTTTCTCGGTATCTCAGCCCACCCTGCTGCACGTGGCGTTCGGGATGTACGCCTACATCCTTCCCTTCGTGCTCCTGGCGGCGTGGTACTCCGTCGCCTTCTGGGATCTGGCCCGGCGTGTCGACCTGGCGCGCGGTGCGGCAGGCGGCTGGATCGCAGTCATCCTGCTGGTGCCCTTCCTGGGAGTGGTCGCCTATCTCCTGGCCGGACGAAGCCCAATCCATGCGTGGCTCCGCGCCGCCTTCGTGCTGGGTGGCGTCCTGGCTTATGTCATCATCGTGGGTATCGCGATGGCCGTCGGTGGGATCATCTAGCTGTGCTCGCCGACTCCTCGGCATGGAACAGCGTGGCCAGCGTAGCGAGGGCGGCGATGAGATAGATCAGACCCGCCGGCACCCACATCAGCAGTCCCCCGAGCTGTTGGTCCTCCAGTGCGGTCAACCCCCACACAGGAGCTCGCAGAGCGTACACGGGGTACCAGATGGTGGTCGAGAATGTGAGCAACGCGCCGAGCACGCTCCCGTGAACGGCGGTGGTGAAGAGATAAAGCACGCCCGTGCCGGCGCGTGATCGATGCTGGCCGAACTCGAAGGCCGACCACCAGAACAATAGCGCAGTGCCGAAGAAGCTCATGTGCTGAAGTGCGTGCACCAGACTGCTTTGCAATGTGGCCTGGTAGAGCGGCGGCGCATGCCAGAGCCAGATGGCCGCGGCGTGCATGACCCAGACGAGATAGGGGTTCGAGAATACGCGCCAGCTGCGTCGCACGGCCGGCCGCGCGAGCTCGTGGCCGAGGCCCCGTCGGGCGCCGCGTGGAAGCGCCCACGGCATGGCGACCAGCGGGCGTCCGAGAACCAGAAGCGGCGCCGCCACCAGCATGAGCAGCACGTGCTGGAGCATGTGTGCGGACAGCAGACGGGTGCCGAGAGCGGCGATCGGTGATACGAGGGCGGCGATCAGGGCGAGGGTACCCGCCGCATAGCAGACAACGGCGCGGGTCCGCAGGGCGGCCCGGCGGCGCGAGCGACGCCGGAGCCGCGTGGCGCCCACAATGTATAGGAAGGTGGCGAGCAGGATTGGAACGACGACGTCCGGCGAGAACGTCCACCAGCGCCAGAGCTCCGCCGGATCGTGCGCGAGATCATGCGCACGCGCTGGTTCCGGAAACAGCACCAGGAGCGGAAGCGCGGTGCAAATGGCACGGGTCGGTCGCCCAGCCAGCACACGCGCGCTTTCGGGCATCAGGTCAGTGGTTCGCCGTGTTCCTCGGCTCGTGGACGCGCACGCCAGCAGGCGGGACGAAGTTGAACGCCGAGCTGGGGATCACGCCATTCACCGCAACCGAGGTGATCGTGACCTTGCGAACCAGCCCATTTTCCTCCGTCACCTCGAACTGGCGGATGAGACCGTCCCGATCATCCACCCAGACAGTGGCGCGGCGGAAGGGGATGTCACGTCCCTTAGGAACGAGATTCACGGCGCGTGTCGTCCGACCTTCAATCGTTGCGGTCCCCGCATCCGTAATGGTGTAGCGCTCGTGCGGCGAGTCGAGGAAGACCGCCGTTACGTCGTGAGTACCAGTCACGCTGCGCGTCGCCGGCATCTTGATCACCTGCCCCGGATTGGTGCTCGGCAGGTAGATCCACACATGACGGCCATCGGCAACGATCCGATCACCCTCGGGGTCGGTAAACCGAATGGCGAGCTGTCCCGGCATGCGCTGGAGCATCTCGCCACTGGCGTTGAAGGTGCGCCCGACCAGCGGATTGGTCAGCTCCTGCCGAAACGTGGCGCGAAGCGTCGTCACGCCGTTGTATGCCGCGACCGCTCGATCCACCGTTGCGGCGGCCGTCTGCGCCTGTGTGGCACCGGGCAGAAGGGTGGCAAAAGCGGCAGCTGCGAAGGTCATGAAACAGGCTCTCATTCGAACTCCCGTTAGCGCTATAGTGAGGCCCGAACGCCTGCAAGCACGGGTCGTGCCGGCGCGTCCGCGACCTTTCGTCCTACACTGCGGCGATGACGGCTGTTCCCGGCGCCGGCGCCACCGCGCGGCCTATGGCCGATGCGATGGCGCGTAGCTCCACCACCAACTGCGAAAACTGCTCGGGAAGCAGCGCCTGCGCACCGTCGGACAGCGCGCGATCGGGGGTGGTGTGCACCTCCACCATCACACCATCCGCACCGGCCGCGAGCGACGCGCGCGCCATTGGAGTGACGCGCTCGCGCGCTCCAGTGCCATGGCTGGGATCTGCGATGATGGGCAGGTGGGATAGCTCATGAACGAGCGGGATCGCGTTCAGGTCGAGCGTGCAGCGCGCGGGGTCTTCGAAGGTGCGGATACCACGCTCACACAGGATCACCTGCTCGTTTCCCGCGGAGAGAACGTACTCGGCGCTGAGCAGGAGATCGGTTACAGTTGCCGCCATTCCGCGCTTGAGCATCACAGGCCTGCCAAGTCGGCCAACGAACTTGAGCAACGAGTAGTTCTGCATGTTGCGCGCTCCGATCTGAACGCAGTCGCCGTACTCGGCAACTAGGTCGGCGCCCTCCTCATCCATAGCCTCGGTAATGATCGCGAGCCCCGTTTCGCGCCGCGCAGCGGCGAGCATCTCCAGCCCACGTTTGCCGAGTCCCTGGAAGGAATAGGGCGAGCTCCGCGGCTTGAACGCGCCACCGCGGAGGCATGAGGCTCCGCCAGCCCGTACTGCTCGGGCCAGGTCGACGATCTGTTCCTCGCTCTCCACTGAGCACGGGCCGGCGATGACGGGCACTTCTGCACCTCCAAAGCTCACGCCGGGCGCGATCCTGACGATGGTACTTGCCGGCCGCCATTCGCGTGAGGCCAGTTTGTAGGGCGGAGTGACGTGGATGAGCTCTGCCACGCCGGGAAGTGCATGGATGCGCGTGCCATCCACGCGCCCATCATTTCCGACGATCGCGACGACAGTGCGCTGCGCACCGGAGACAGGCTGCGCATCGTATCCCATCTCCACGATCACGCGTACCACGGCCTCCACTTCGCGTGTCGTGGCGCCACGCTTCATCACTACCAGCATTCAGGCTTCCTCGATCTCCAGAACCCAACCATCGCTCGCGAGCTCAACGCGCCCGTCGAACGTAACTGCGATGATTGCCTCGATGTTCACGTTCTCAACCGGGGGGTAGAAATGCGTCAGCACCAGCGTGCCAGGCCGAGCCCGCGCCGCCATAGCGGCGCACTGCTCGGGTGTCAGGTGGTTGGGTACCGCCATCTCCTGCGGGAGTGAACATTCCGCCAGCAGCACGTCACACCCCCTGGCCCAATCGCCCAGTCCCTCGTCCGGACCTGTATCGCCGGTGTACACCAGGCGTCTGCCTCCACGCTCCACCGAATATGCCACGCTCTCGTCCGTGTGCGGTACTGCCCTGGGCTCCAGGACCAACCCGCCGCCCAGCTCGATTCGCTCGCCCGGGGACAACTCAACCACCTCCAGCGGGAATCCGGGTTCGAGCACCGTGCTACCGAACAGCTCCGCCAGCCGCTCGAGAAGCTGTCGTGTTCCCACCGGTCCCGCCAGCCTGAGGGGTGCCGAGCGCGGCGGCAGTGTGCCGTATCGCGCAGCTATCAGGTAGGGCGCGAGGTCGCCTACGTGATCCGCGTGGAAATGCGTGACCGCGATATCCGTGACGGCCACCCACTCCAAGCCGAGAGTGGCCATCCGGTGCAGAATCCCAGTGCCGCAGTCGAGGAGCAGACGTCGGTCGCCGGTCTCGACCAGATTGCCGCTGCAGACGCGCCGGGCCGACGGAGCCGCGCTCCCTGTCCCGACCGTCGTCAGCCGCATGCGGTGTGGGGACGATCAGGCCGGAGCCGCTGCCGCCTCGAACGACGGCTCCATCAAGCGCGCGGTCACTGCTCCGCCGCCTCGCATGCGCACACTCACGAACGACGACACGCCCGGCTCCTGCATGGTGACTCCGTACACCACGTCCGCCGCCTCGGTCGTGGTGCGCGGGTTATGCGTTATCACGATGAACTGCGTCTTCTGCTTGAACTGGTTTAGCATGCGCACGAAGCGGCCGATGTTCTGGTCGTCGAGAGGTGCGTCCACCTCGTCAAGCAGACAGAAGGGGCTCGGTTTGGTGAGGAAGATTCCGAACAGCAAGGACAGCGCGACGAGCGCTCGTTCGCCACTCGACAGCAGATGAATGCGCTGCGTGCGCTTGCCACGCGGTGAAGCATGGATCTCGATGTCGCAGTCGAGCGGCGTCTCGGGGTTCTCCAGGCGTAGATCGCATTCGCCGCCACCGAAAAGCGTCATGAAGATTTGCCGGAAGTTCTCGCGAACCTGGACGAACGTGGCGAGAAACAGCTCCCGCGCCGTGCTGTCGATCTCACGGATTGCCTGATGCAGCGAGTTTCTCGCGGAGATCAGATCGGCGCGCTGCCCCGTGAGGAAGTCGAGGCGCCGACCCTCTTCCTCGTGCTCCTCGATCGCGAGCGGGTTTACGGGCCCGATCGCGTCGAGCTCCTGTCGCAGCTCGCTCAGATCGGCGCGTAGCACCTCCTCATCGAGCTCGAGCGGGACGAGGGCATTCAGCATCTCCTCCAGCGGTCGCCGCCACTCCGCCTCGAGCCGTTCGCGAATCGCGGTGCGTCGCCCGCCCAACTCGCTCAACCTGAGCTCCGCATGGTGAAGTTCCTCGGAGAGACCGGCGGCACGCCGATGCTGCTCATCGAGCGCACGCTCGGCGTTATCCAGTCCGGAATCGGCGTCTCGCACGGCGCGTTCCGCCTCACTCAGCCGGCCTTCACCGTCGGCAAGCGTCGCGCGTCGCGATTCGAGCTCCATCTGCCACTCCGCCATCTTTCGCGCCAGCTGACCATCGGCTTCGGCAATTTCGCCAAGCTCGGACAGCAGGGCGTGGAGCCGCTGCGCAGCCGTTTCGGCTTCTCGCTCGAGCCGCTGCTCCCTGTCGGCGACCATCTGGAGCCTGGCCATCACCTGTGCCTGCTCCACCTGCCATCGCGTGCGCTCCTCCCGCGCTGAATCCTGGGCGCGCTCACGTGCGGCGAGATGCTTACGCCGCTCCATGAGAAGCAGATCTTCGTCGGTAACGAGGCGCTCCAGCGCGCGCCGTTCGTCGTCGATCGCCTTCGAGCGCAAGTCGAGCTCCGAGCGCCGCTCGCCAAGACGCTCCACCTGCTGATCGATGCTGGCCAGATCCCGTTCCAGCCGGCCGCAGCGGCGCGACAGCTCGTCCCGTTCCTCGGCGGCGGCGCGCACCGCGACCTGTGCGCGCGCGGATGCTTCCGTCGCACCGTTAACAGTCGACTCGGAAGCGTCGAGCTCGCTTCGCGCGGCATCGAACGCCGCGGATGCCGCCTCGCGTCCGGCCGCCGCTACTTCCAGCGCATCGCTCAGTGCCGACAGCTCCGCCCTGCGGCGGAGTGGTCCGGGCCCATCGAGACCACCGGGGAGCCAGACCGCGCCCCGCGCATCCACGAACGCGCCGCCGCCCTCCAGCGGGCGGACATGTCCGAGCAGTACGTTCACCCAGCCGCGAGCCGGCTCCACGGCTTCCACTATGCCAGCCAGCGAGGAGGACTCCGGCTGGCCGTTGCCCGGAGCGTCCAGCGGCAGCAAGAGCAGCGGACCGGGGTTGGCCTCCCCATGCCATTCGCGGATGGCGTCCGCAACCGCACTGTCGCGAACCAGCACGGCATGCACCGTCGCTCCCAGAAAGCGCTCGATCAGTGCGGCGGACTCAGCCGCCGTGTTCACGAAGTCGGACAGCGGACCGAGCACGCTGCCGGTGCCGAAACGATCTCGTTCGCGCAACAGCTTGGCGGCCGCTGGAGCCAGGCCGACGCGCTCACGCTCCAGCTGCTCCAGCGCGTTGACCTTCCCCTGGAGAGCGGCCAGACTTTCCTCGGCACGGAACATCTCGGCGCGCGCACCAAGCTCGGAGCCCAGGAGGTAATCGACTTCCGGGAGGAT
>CAYXRS010000089.1:0-13423 GCA_964467195.1 uncultured Gemmatimonadaceae bacterium | reverse complement strand
ACGAGCTGGCCACCATGCGCTGGCGCTCGAACAATGCCTTTGCCGCGCCGCTGGTTGTGCGGGTGACGTACGGTGGGTACATCCGCGGCGCTATCTATCACTCCCAGACCGGCGCGTCGCTTTTTACACATTGTCCGGGGTTGCGAGTCATCTGCCCCGCCACGGCGCTCGATGCGAACGGCCTGCTGCGCACGGCAATACGCTGCGATGACCCCGTGATCTTCCTCGAGCACAAGCACCTGTATCGGCAGACCTACAACAAGGCGGTCTATCCGGGACCGAACTTCATGGTTCCGTTCGGGAAGGCCAAGGTGGTGCGTGAGGGCACGGACATCACCGTCGTCACCTATGGAGCCACTGTTCAGCGCGCGTTCACCGCGGCCAACCAGATCGCGGAGCAACAGGGTCTGTCGGTGGAAGTGATAGATCTCCGCTCGCTTTCCCCCTGGGATCGCGAGACGGTGTTCGCCTCGGTGCGGAAGACGAATCGCGTGGTGGTCGCATACGAGGATTCGATCTCCTGGGGGTACGGTACGGAGATCGCGGCCGCGATAGCCGACGAATGCTTCGCCTGGCTCGATGCTCCGGTGGCGCGCGTCGCCAGCACGGATACCTTTGTGGGATACGCTCCACGGCTGGAGGATGCGATACTGCCGCAGGTCGACGACTTCAGGAGGGCATACGAACGGCTGGCGCAGTACTGATCGTGTCGTCGCTGCTCGAATTGAATCAGGTTCGCGAGCGAGCAGTGCTCCGCTCTCCCTGCTCACCTTCAGACCCCAAGCCCATGAGACGCACGCCTCGATTGCTCTTTGCCGCCGTCGCTCTCGGGATCGCTGGATGCGTGGGAGAGTTGGCGGATTTGGTCTCACTCCAGCGTGAGCTTCTGGAGGCCCATCCCGGGAGCGACATCACCGTGACGGTAGCGGAAAGGAATCACCTTCGCATCAACATGCGCAACAACTCCGTGACAGAGTTATCCGAGCCGGAACAGGAAGCGATGGCGCGGGCGATCGGCCGGTTCACGCTCGAGCACTACTCGGGAGCCGCGCGGCTCTCCGAGATCTCGATCGTTTTCGGCAGAATCGACCGATCGGGGCCATTCGGCATCACGTCGGATCTGGACAGCTACTCGTATACGCCCGACCAGCTGTCCGACAGCACACCATCGCCGCCTTCGGACGTGGTGGAAGTGGTGCCGGTGGCATCCTGAACGCCGGTGAGCCGCGCCTTGTCGGCCATGCGCGCAGCTCCAGCATGCGTAAGGCCAGAAATCCAATGCACTCGAGGCCGGTGACCCGCGGATGCTGACGCCGTGGGTCAGGACGCTCCTCATTGCCACGGTTGCGATCACCTTCGCGGAGTGGCTGTTCGACATCGACCGGCTGCTGCTCGCCTTCACTCCGGTGCTCGCGCCGCGGCGTCCGTGGACGCTCGTCACCTACATGTTCGTGCACGGAAGTCTGCTGCACCTTTTCTTCAACATGATCGGCCTGTTCTTTTTTGGGCCTCGTCTGGAGTCCCGGCTGGGAAGCCGGCACTTCGTGGCGCTCTATTTTGTGAGCGGGCTGTTTGGCGCCTTGCTGTCTCTGTGGAATTTCTACACACCGATCATCGGCGCCTCGGGCGCGGTGTTCGGGATTCTGTTCGCCTTTGCCCGCTACTGGCCCCACGAGCGCATCATGATCTGGGGTGTGCTGCCCGTAGAAGCGCGCACGCTCGTACTCGTTCTGGCCTCCATCTCCGTCCTGCTGGGCTTGCGCGGTGGTGGCGGCATTGCTCACTTCGCGCACCTCGGTGGCTTTCTCGGCGGGTACATATACATCAAGGTCATGGAGTGGCGCTCGCCGGCACGCCGGTTTCGCCAGCAGGCCACGGGCGCAGTTCGGTCGACCGCTGGCGCCGGGGACCTCCAACGCTGGTCGACGATCAGCCGCGAGGGGTTGCACGAGATCAACGTGCGGGAGATCGATCGCCTGCTGGAGAAGGCCCAACGGAATGGCCCTCAGAGTCTCACCGCCGACGAACGTTCGTATCTCGATCGAATGAGCTCCTGAGATCCCTCCTCCAATCCACCTCGAAATGAGCGCCACCGTCGCACCACCCGAACGTTCGTCCGCGGCTGTGGCAGATCAGCTCCCTCGCCGGCTCGGTACGTGGAGTGCCGCCGCGGTGGTCGTGGGAATGGTGATCGGCAGTGGAATCTTCCGCGTTCCGAGCACGGTTGCCGGCGAGGCCGGCTCCATATTGCCCATTCTCGCGCTCTGGGCGCTCGGTGGTACCATCGCCCTTTGCGGGGCGCTGGCGCTCGCCGAGCTGGCCACGATGTTTCCCCGCGCCGGGGGACAGTATGTCTTCTTGCGGGAGGCTTTCGGGCCTGGCGTAGCATTCGTGTTCGGCTGGACGTACCTGCTCGTCACTCCTGCGGCGTGGGCAGCCGTCGCGCTCATATTCGCCACGTATCTCGGTCACTTCGTGCCCCTCGGCGACCTCGGTATTCGCGTAACAGGCGCTGCGCTGATCCTGCTGCTGGTGCTGGTGCACTACCGCTCGGTAAGACTGGGCGCATGGATCCAGAATGTCTCGACGGCGTCCAAGGTGATCGCGCTGGTCGGACTCGCTCTGGTAATTCTCATAGTTGGAAGCCGCGCTGGCGGCGCGTTTGGCGCCGTATCTACGCAGCCATCCGGAGGAGCGGCACGATTGGGGATTGCCCTGATCGGCATCCTCTTCGCCTATGACGGCTGGGCTGCGTCCACTTCGCTCTCGGGAGAGGTGCGCGACCCCGGCCGCAGTCTTCCACGCGCTCTGATCGGCGGTATGGCCGCCGTGGTCACGGTCTACCTGCTCGTGAACGTGGCATACCTGTATGCGCTCCCGATTGCGACGATGGCTGCCTCGCCACTCGTCGCTGCCGATGCGGCGACGCAAGTGATCGGCGGCGGGGCGGCCCTGATTGCCGCACTAGTAGTGCTCTCCACCTTCGGCGCGCTCAATGCCATTGTGATGTCCGACCCGCGGGTGTTCTTCGCGATGGCCAACGACCGCCTCTTCTTCCGTGGCCTGTCCGCGGTGCACCCGCGCTTCCTCACTCCCCATCGGTCGATCGTCTTCACCGGCGGCGTGGCGCTGCTGTACGTCTTCATTCGGACCTTCGAACAGCTCGCCGAGGCGTTCATTGTTGGCGTATGGCCGTTCCTCGCGCTGATGGTCGCCGGAGTGATTGTTCTGCGCAGGCGCAGCCCCGGGCATCAACGTCCGTACAGGACACTCGGTTACCCCTATACACCTCTTCTCTTTCTGCTGGCGTCGATCCTGCTCATCGGCAACGCATTGATCGAGCACCCCCTGACGACGCTGCTCAGTTTCGGGGTAACGCTGCTGGGAATTCCTGTCTACCTCCTCTGGAGTCGCCGCCTTCGGCACGAGGGGATTTAAGAGGCGCCACTACCATGCCGGCCAGATCATACCTCATGCGCTCCATTTTGCTTGCCATCCTCTCCGTAGCCATCGGCGCAGCATGCGCACGCTCTCCGCGCGCCGTGCCGACACCGCAGCCGGATGGGGCGGCAGAGTCCGTTGCCGTCGATGCGCTCGACGCCTACTGGACGAACTTCCAGACGCACTGTGGCCGCGCTTTCCCGGGCCGCCTGGCGGTCGAACCACCTGGCGATGACATGCTCAGCGGCGACGAGATGCTGATCGCGCACTTCCGGGACTGCAGCGAACGCGAGATGAAGATCGCCTTTCACATCGAGCGAGATGGCGGCGCGAGCTGGGATCGCTCACGAACGTGGGTGCTACGGCGAATCGGCGATCAGATCGAGCTGCGACATGACCATCGGCACGAGGACGGATCAGCGGACCAGAGCACCTGGTACGGAGGGTTCACACACAGTCCGGGCACGGCCAACAGGCAGGAGTTCGAATTCATCGATGGCGCCCCCATGCCCGGCGTCTGGCGCGGGTGGCGCCTCGAGATCGAGCCGAACGTCCGCTACCGCTACGGCACCGTACGCAATGGAGAATGGCGGTGGCGCGTGGACTTCGATCTCTCCTCCAGCATCCCGAGTCCGCCGCCCGCCTGGGGTCATTCCGCTCCCGGCGAAGCAACCCGCGTGGCGCAAACCCCTGCCGCGGCCGCCGGACCGCCGGCAACCGACATACACCTCGTTCCACTAGACCGCCGCGACGGCCGAGTGACGCTCGGAGAGCCGCGCAACATCACCGACCGCGCGGGCTACGACAATCAGGCGTCGTTCACCGCAGATGCTGCAGCAATCCTCTACACGTCGATCCGTCAGGATGGGCAGGCGGACATATACCGATACGAGATCGCCAGCAGCCGCACGGTGCGCGTCACGGCGACCGCCGAAAGCGAGTACTCGCCAACGGTTACTCCGCAGGGAGATGGCATCTCCACTGTGCGTGTCGAAGAGGACTCCACCCAGCGACTCTGGCGCTTTCCGCTCGGCGGCGGTACACCATCGCTCATTCTCGATCGCATTGCACCTGTGGGCTACCATGCGTGGGGTGACGAGCAGACGCTGGCGCTGTTCGTTCTTGGCGCGCCGCCCACGCTGCGGCTCGCCGACACACGCTCCGGTACTGCGCGCATCATCGCCAGCGATGTCGGGCGCGCCATACAGCGCATGCCCGGCAGCGACACCATTGCGTACATGGTGCGCGTACCTCCCGCACAATGGCGCGTGACCGGTCTCGACTTCCGCACTGGCGGCTCACGCCACATGACCGTGGCACTGGAGGGAAGTCAGGACTTCGCATGGACTCCTGACGGCATGCTGCTCATGGCACGGGACAACACGATCTTCGCGTGGAGGAGCGGCGACCAGGAGTGGACCGCGGTCCGCAGCTTCGACGCCCCCGCGCTCCAGCGGCTCACGCGTCTTGCAGTGGCTCCCGATGGGAGCTGGCTGGCGGTCGTATCGGAGAGATAGGAGCGCAGGGGAGCCATGCGGTCGCAGGCACGGCTCCCGTGCGGCCCATCCTACCCTCTCACATCCACGGCTCGTCCGCAGTGGGCCCGTAGATCGACGGAACCTTCCCGCCGGCCATTCGGAGATAGACCGAGAACTGGCCGCGATGATGGATCTGGTCGTGCAGCAGGAACCAGAGAAACTGCATCCGCGAAACATCACCCATTGTCTTGGGAGCGGTGAAGAACTTCACCTTCTCCTGCAGCTTGTCGTCCGGCGTCGCGCGAACCAGATCGCCGAACTCGCGATGCGAATTCTGAAGCGCGCTGAGGATCTCATCCCACGACTCCGGCGCGGGAGGTGTGCCGCCGGGAGGGACGCCCTTGGCGAAGGCATCATTGAACACCATGCTGCCCAGTCCACGTTCAATCACGAAGACCCAGGCAAGCTCACGCGCAGTCTTGCACTTCTCGTGCGGCCGCAGCTCCAGCTTGTCTTCCGGATACGCTCGCAGGACGCGCATCGTGGTCGCGTGCTCCCGGTCGTACGCGTCCAGGAACTGCTCCTTGGGCGTGGATGTAGCGCCGACGGCTGGAACCGTTTGGGGGGTCTGAGTAGTAGCCATGGCAACTCCCTGGTTGAATCCGATGGCTTCAGATGTGGCGAAACGGGCACGCCGCCGCAATAGTGGCCGGCAGCCGTGCTGCGCACCGAGTGACCTCATCCCGCCTGCCGGCTTCATTGTTGATGAGTTCCTTCGAGACTTATTCCGTTCCTTGCGCCGAACGAGCTGTCCCCGGAACCTCGGTCGCCTTTCCATCCGGCCCGATGAACTGGATCTGGCGCCGGGGAAACACACTGATGATGCGCTTCTCGTGTTCCGGCCGTGCCATCTCGGTGATGATTGCATTGGCCAGCTCGCTCTGCCAGCGCCGGCGCTCGCGGGCGGGCACGAGGTACCGAATGCTGACGTTCGTCCACGAATCATCGAGCGAAAGAAACAGCTGCGGCTCCCGGGCAACCGCACCCTCCAGGCGCGCCGCCGCGAGGATCCGCTCGTACTGCTCCGCCGGACCGGCCATCTGATCGCCTAGTACGCGCTTGGCCACGTCGAGCAACACGCGAGCGGCGTAATCCATGTCCGAGCGGTTACCAACCGGTTGCGTAATCTCGTCCCAAACATACGGGAAGTCGCGCGTGAGATTGACAATGGAACCGCCGAGCACTTCACTGTTCGGAAACGTAATGAGGCGACCGGTGGCCTGTTCCGCATTCACGAACCCGCGTCCCGGCGAGCCGATCTCCCAGACCGTCGTGGTAAGTGGGTCGATCTGATAGACGTCACCGAAGACCTCTCCTACAGCCACGCGGTCGCCTACTCTGTAGTAGCCGCGGAACGAGTTCAGCAGCCATCCGGTGAAGCTCTCGATGGGCGTCTGCAAGGCCCAGGAAAGCGCCAGGCCGATCAGCCCCAACGATCCCAGAAGTGCTCGCACATCTCCGGCGATCACGCTGACCGCAATGCCGATCGCGAGCAACCAGGTTGCGATGCCGAACAGTACCACGGTGGCGTTGCCTCGCTCCCAGTGTCCGAGCAAACGCCGCAACGCGGGCCGCATGAGGCGCACGAGCAGCCATGCCAGAAACAGCGTCGCGAGCGCGAGGAGGAATCGCGGCAAGTGGCCGAGAAAACCGAACCATAACCCGCGAACCACATCCCGTGCCTCTTCAACGGCTACGCGGACGAGCGTGTCCGCACGCAGCGGGGGGGCATCATCTTCCTCTGCCTCCAGGAGATCCTCGACTGCTATCGGCTCGATCACCGCCACGGTGTCGGGCGTGTCGCGCTCGGCTGCGGGCGTATCCTGCGCAGCAACCGGAGTGTCCTGTACGCCCGACGCTTCGCCCTCCTCGTCCCAACCGAACAGGATCAGCAGGAAGGCGGTGATCGCCACGGCCAGAATGGTCGCCTGTCGGAAGCCGCGTAGCCGCGAGCGCGCACCCTGCTGGGCACCAGCGCCGCGGAGCCGGCGTCTGCGCGAGGTTCGGCGCCCGGCAGTGCGTCGCGCCGCGGATCTGCTCCCTCGCGACGCGTGGCGAATCTCCTCCTGGCGTGGTCGGTTTGCCATCCCGACCACTTCGTGCATGGTTCGGTCCAGCGAGCGACGCTGACCCGGCACGTGGCCCCTCCCGGAGTCCGCCGCCGCCGCGTCGCCGTCGGTGGTGAGGAGGATGGTAAGACCCTTACCTCACCCGACTTCCTCGTAGACGATCTCGCCGCCAACCATGGTGAGCACGACGCGTGCTTCGCCAGCTTGGGACGGCGCGGACGTGAGATCTCGATCGACCATGACCAGGTCCGCCAGCCGGCCACGCTCGAGGGTTCCCTTGGTGGAGGTGGCACCTTCGGCGAGCGCGCCATGCACCGTGTGCGCGAGCAGCGCCTCCTCCAAGCTGATTCGTTCGCTCGCCGTCCATCCTTCCGGGTGCAATCCGTCGAGTGTCTCGCGCGTTACAGCAGCGTGTATCGCCTGCAGTGGTTCGGGCGGTGCCACGTACCAGTCGCTGCCGAAGGCGACCGTAGCGCCGGCTCGCATGAGGGAGCCGATAGGAAAGGACTGCGGCACGCGTTCCGCACCGATCACTTCCTCAGCCCAGCGTCCGTCGTCCGCCAGATGATAAGGCTGCATGCTCGCTATGACGCCGAGTTGCGCGAATCGCGGCACGTCCACCGGATTCACATGCTGTGCGTGCTCGATCCTGAACGGTCTTGCGACTGGCGCTGCACGGGGAGAGGTCGCCGAAAAAATGTCGAGCACGGTTCGCACCGCACGATCCCCAATGGCGTGCACGACTGGTTGCAACCCATGCGCCAGTGCGGCAGCGGTCTGCTCGCGCAGCTCCTCCGGCTCCATCACGAACAAGCCTCGATCCGGCGGCGTATCGGAGTACGGCTCCAGGAACGCCGCGGTGTGTGAGCCAAGCGATCCATCCATGAACGCCTTGACGGCGCCGAGGCGCAGCCAATCGTCGCCGGCACCCTTCGCAGCGATCTCATCGCGCAATCGCTCCTGGCTGTTCATGGGCACGGCAGCATATGTACGCGTTCGGAGCACTCCACTTTCACGAGCAGCGCGCAGCACTTCGACGTCCGCCCAGCTGCCCATGTGATGGACGGACGTCACCCCGCGCTTTGCCAGATAGCGACAGCCTCGCCCCACCGCCGTCGCCATTTCATCCAGGGAGGGAGGCGGCACTCTGTCGAGCACGAGCCGGATGGCCTCATCCTTGAGCACGCCCGTGGGAGACCCGCTGCCGTCGCGCACGATGACACCGCCGTATGGCTCTTCCGTCGACGCATCCACGCCCGCAGCGCGAAGTGCGAGCGAATTCGCCAGCCCCATGTGTCCATCGTGACGTGTAATGAAGACGGGGTGCGCCGGCGTTGCAGTGTCTATCCACTCGCGTGTCGGGAGCTCGCCGCCCCACCGGTAGTGATCCCAGTCGCCACCCGTGATCCACTGGCCGGTCGGTACCGTGCCGGCGAACGCCTCCAGCCGCCTCACCAACTCCTGCGGAGACGCCGCATCGCGCAGCTGCACAGACGACAGCCGCAGAGAGGACGGTATGAGGTGCATGTGCGAATCGATGAAGCCCGGAAGCACCATGACGCCGCGCGCATCGATTATCCGAGTCGCCGGACCGGCGAGCTTCATGACCTCCGCGCTGGAGCCGATCGCGGAGATCCGGTCACTCGCCACCGCCACCGCACCCGCCCACCGCCGCCGCTCTGAGCCTGTCCAGACCCGGGCGTTGGTGACAATGACGGAGGGCACCGCCGGCCTAGCGACGCGACATCGCGTCCCGAATGTCCAGCAGGATCTCGAAATACAACTGCTCGCGTCGATAGGCGAAGTCGAGCGTCGCCATCTGTCCGTCATCGCCGGAGCCCTTGGCACGCTCGAAGGCCTCACGGTACATGTCGTCCAGGTTGGACAGGATGCGTTCGCGGGAACGGGGCATGCGCGTGCTCTCCAGTGCACGAGGAGTGAGTCGCGGGAGTTCGTCCTCTGCCGGCTCCGTCGGTGCGCGCGACTCGAGTAGCCAGCGCTTCGCGATCCCAATCATCGCTCGGCGGGGGTGGGCAGGGTCGATCATCGCGTTGACTTGGGGGAAGAAGCGCCCCTGAATGGTGACCCGATCGCGGGCGCGCTGCAGCCCGTTCAGGCTGGCGTTGGCGAGGGCGGTGGCCAGCGGCGCAACTTAGTGCAACGTCACCACGCGGGCAACGCGACGGCTGTCACGCGTCAAGCGGAACTCCTTATCCCGTCCGGCGTTATAAGAATGCACCGCGCTTTGGACGGCGGCGCGAAAGTGGCAGCGGGGTCGAGTGGGGAGTTATCTTCTGCGCTGCGGCAACCGGAGGAATGAAATGAACAACGTGAAGGTCTTCGTGCTGATGGCGGCCCTCACCGCCATGCTCGTGGCCGTGGGCGGAGCCATTGGTGGGCAGAGCGGGATGCTCCTGGCCCTGGTTCTGGCGGCAGGAACGAACATTTTCGCCCTCTTCATGTCCGACAAGATGGTGCTTCGCGCCTACCGCGCGCAGGTAGTGAGCGAGCGCGAGGCACCGGAGCTCTATCGCATGGTGGACCGCCTGCGGCAGAACGCCGGCCTTCCCATGCCGACCGTGGCCATCGCACCGCACGCACAACCGAACGCCTTTGCCACCGGGCGTAGCCCGGAGCGCGCCGTCGTGTGCGTTACGCAGGGGCTGATGCAGCTGGTGAGCAGGGAGGAGCTCGAGGGCGTCGTAGCCCATGAGCTGGCGCACATCAAGAACCGCGACATGCTCCTCCAGACGTTCACGGCTACCATAGCCGGCGCGGTATCGAACCTGGCATTCTTCGGTTATTTCCTCGGCGGGCGAAACGGACAATCGAACCCGCTGGTCCATCTTGCCATGATCATCCTCGCCCCCATCGCGGCGGCGATGGTGCAGTTCGCCATCAGCCGGCAGCGGGAGTTCAAGGCGGACAGGGTGGGTGCGGAGATCTGCGGGCGTCCGATGGCGCTCGCCAGTGCGCTACAGAAGCTGGAGGCCGGCGCTCAGCGCATCCCCATGCAGGTGTCCCCGGCAATGGCGCCGCTCGCCCAGGTCAATCCGCTGGCCGCGCACGGCGGAGGCGTATCCAAGCTGTTCTCGACACACCCGCCGACGGCGGAGCGCGTGCGGCGGCTACAGGAGCTCGCGCGGTAGAGCCGAACGGGGGCAGGGGCCGCCCCTCGCCCCGGCCGCGACTCCTCTGCTCCCACTCATACCCCTCCGCGCGGCCCCTCCGCCGCGTAGCGCAGCAGAATTCGCGCGTACACGAGGTGCACGGCAATCAGCACGGCTATCACACCGCCCACGCTCACCCAGGTCACGATCGAGCTCCAGGTGTCGAGCCCACCGCGACCCGGCAGCGTGGAAAGGACGATGGCCACGTAGAGCGCCAGAATCCCGGCGGCGGCAGCGAGGGCACCGAGTGCCGCGTGTCGAGCAAAACGCATGTGCACCTCCGCGGATGATAGGGTCCTGAAGCAACCCGGCGAACCAGGTCACGGCGGCGACAGACGATGGAAAACCGCCTCCTCCACCACACGACCATCGCGAAGATGATCGCGCACGATGCGATCCAGCAGCTCCGGGGTCACACCGGCATACCACACCCCTTCAGGATAGACCACAACGATGGGTCCGCCAGAGCACACTCCGAGGCAGGGAGTTTCTCCTCGCTTTACCCGGCTTGGTCCGAACAGCAATCCCTCACGCTGGAGCAGCTCCGCCAGCAGCGCATAGAGGTCGCGCCCGAGCCGGTCGGGGGAGCAGAATCCCCCAGTACAAACGAGTACGTGCCGCTCGTAGGGATCCATCCGCGGGTGGTGCTGTGGGCTCATCAAGGAAAGTTACTCGACCCGCGAACCCCTCAAGAAGGGCAAGGCGTTGCGGATTCGCGGTCTGACTTGACCCTTGGCGATCCCCGGCTATCGTGAGAAAGGGGCCCCTTGGAGGACCTGATGTTTCGCGCCATCTCCGCCCTACCCTTCCTCGCTGTCTCGGCCGCGCCCTTCGCGGCCTATCTGAACGCCCAGACCGTACCGCGGAATCCGGGCGAGCGGCTACAAGTGGAGGCAGAGCTGCTTCCGGCAACCAGCTCCCACTTTGTTGCTTTCAGGCTCAGCCAGCCCGGCCACGTGGCAATCTTTGCGGTCCTGGGTGGCGAGGCGGAACTGGTCTTCCCCTGGCGCTCGGGGCAGCTCTCCATGCTACCGCCGGGGACGCACAGCTCCATCACCAGCGGAGTGCGGCTCCGCACGAGCGCCTCGGCCAGGCAGACTGCCGTCGCTGGTGCCGAGCAGGCTCCGATTGCTTACCTGCTGATAGCGTCGGAACGGCCACTGGATGTCGCTGCCATGGTTGCCGATCCGCTCTACCTCCGGCGCGAGCTCGCGGACCTCGGGCCTGCTCTTGATGATGAACGCGAAATCATGAGCTATCTCACCGGGTTGGTACTCCCCATGTCGACTCCGGATGAGGAGTGGACCACCGACGTGCTCTACGACTGGTCCGGGGCCACGCGCAGCTACGCTGCACACGAACCCAACTATGCCACACACCGCGGTGCATTTTCCTCGGTCCAGACCGTCCACATGGTCTGGCTGTTCCCGACCAAGTTCCTGATCGGTCATCACGGTCGCGCGTGCCCACCGGCCGGCCGCGAACGCGTAGCGTCGCGATGCCGCCGACCAGCTCGGGAGGCAAGGATACGCCCGCCGCGCCGTCGAGGCCCGGCCGACCAGTCGGCAACCGAGCGTCAGGGACAGGTGAGAATCGTCAGGCCTCCGGGTCGGCCGACGCCAAGTGGTAGCGATGTCACCGTGAGCGGCGAAGTACCGAAGCGCGACGGTCAGGAAGGGCGGGCGCGCGTGGCGTCGCCTGCCAGGCAGCAGTCATCGCCGCGTCCGTCGGCTTCGCCAACCCGGCAGCCATCCTTGCGCACTTCACCGTCGCAAGCGCGACAGCCATCACTTCGTACTTCCACGTCGCCGGCACGCCAGTCATCGCCACGTACTTCGGCGTCGCCGGCTGCTGCAATCGGGAGGTCGACCGTCAGTGTTCCTTCCGCTCGCGCCACAACTTCCCGGTTGCGACAAACGCCGGCGCGGCGTCCCTGATCGGCCCGGCCCGGGGCAAGTGGCTGTTGCGCCGATATCGGAACCCGGAAATTGGCGTAACCATTCAGAGTCATCTGGTCGAGGGGAGGCCTGAAACTGGCAACCCCATGCAGCGGTTGACGTTTCCAGGTCCCGATCCCACGTTGCAAAGAACCGCACAGGGGGTGCGTATGCTTCGCGGTGGCATCGTGATGCTTTGTGTCGCGCTCGCGACTTCTTGCGTATATGCAAGGCCGCATGTCGCTCCGCCTCCGCTTCAGGAGGCGGCCATGGCGGGGATCGAAGCGCATCTCCTTCCGAGCACCAGCTCTGACATCGTTTCCTTTCGCCTGAGCGAACCGGCGTACGTGGCCGTGTTTTCGTTCCATAGGAACAGCGCAAGGCTCCTGTACCCACAGCGCCACGGACAGCTCGTGCGGCTGGATGCCGGCGTGCACCGAGCGTTCACCAGCCAGGCGCTACTGCCATTCAGAAGCGCAGTGCATTACGACATCGCAGCGCGCTTCTCCGGTCCCGGGCCTGTCACCTACCTGCTCATAGCCTCCGAGCACCCGCTGGACGTGGCTTCGTTGATCCACAACCCGGATCGGCTACACAGGGACATGCAGTTCAGCCTGGCCGGTTACAGTGAGCATGCCACGATCTCCCATCTGACCGAGCTAGCAGTGCCGCCGAGCACGCCCGACGGTGCCTGGACCACGGACGTGTGGTACGGGTGGTCCGCACCGGCGTTCGCGCACGGCTTCTCATACGCGGCACACGACGCTTTCCTCTATCCGCCCCTCGGTTGCGGACCACATGGTTTCGTGGTGGGATACTGGTGGACGGGCCTCCAGTGTATTCCAACACCACCGCGCTTCACGCCACCCCCGCCTCCGCCTAACGACACCCTGCCGGAAGATCCCGAGAAGCCGGAAAGCGAAGGGCGATCGCGAGCGGCGGACGGACGATCGCTGATGCACCTGCCACCTGCCGATCTCGGTGGAGAGCGGCGACGTGGTGCTCTGCCGCAGTCAACTCCTGATGTCCGGGCGGAGCCATCGCGTGATCGGACGCCAGTCGTGGACGCCGCGCGGGAGCGTGCACCAGAGCGTGTTCGCCGCGCGCAGCCACAGCGAGATGTCCGCTCCGAGCCTTCGCGCGATCGCACCCCGTCCAGGGAGCGGACACGCGAACGTCCTGCAGCTGCCGATCGCGCGAGGGAGCGAAGCCGCGAGCGGCAAGCGGACCAGCCAGCAAGTCCGGAAGCGCCCCGCCAGGTCGAGGAG